>JBEKSR010000079.1:0-23326 GCA_049516835.1 Bryobacteraceae bacterium
TGGGGAGCAACAGTACCAGAAAACTCGCCCGTACGATAGCCTTGGGGAACCCCGCCTACATCGACGATGGGCGCGAGAAAAAATCTCGAACCACCGGATTCCCGCGTAGCGGGTTAGTACATTGGGCAATATCGGTAGCCGTTTGGACATTACCTCGGGGTGGCGAGGACATCAAGCAAATACCGGGACGGGGAGAGTCAGCCTTCGGATTCGGTATCCTCCGCGCTGCCTGTTTGGGCTCTAAACGCAGCGCAACAAGGCGGGGTTAATTCTGCAGTCCGCGTATCAGCCACTGTCCCGGCCCGGACTTACTTCGGGACGATCAGCCTGTAGCGGTAGTCGCGTTCCGGCAAGCTCAGGATCCCGTGTGCTGCGGTGCGTGCTTCGGCGAATCTGCTTTTCGGTGAGGGTGGCAAACCAGCGCTCCACCAGATTGATCCAGGATGCGCTGGTGGGGGCGAGGTGGAGGTGAAAGCGGGGCCGCTTGCCAAGCCAGCGACGAATCAATGGCGTTATGTGGGTTCGGTAGTTGTCCAGGATCAAATGAAGCTCCAGCGCCGCAGGAGTGACCGAGTAATATCATGAAGATACGGAGCGTACTATGACGCAACGGACTTCCAATTGCCTCGCCAAGCTGGACCGCATGAAGAGGGCGCTGCGCCATCAGGAGCCGGACCGGGTTCCGGTCAGCGATTTCTTCTGGGGCAGTTTCCTCAAGCGCTGGCGCAAAGAATTCGGGCTCCCGGCCGACGCGGACATCTACCACTACTACGACCTCGACTGGATGCAATTCAATCCGAATGTGGATCCCCATATCAAGCCCTTCGAGATGCTGGAGGAAAGCCCGGAGGAGGTGATTGTCCGAACCGGCTTCGAAGCCGTCCTACGGAAGAAGCACGATCAGGCCATGCCTGCCTTCTTGAGTTTCGAGACGGACTCGGTCGAAAAGATGAGGGCTTTCCAGTTCGACGACCCGTGGGACGCACGCCGTTTCTTCTCCGGAGGCGATGACCAGATCAACGGTGTGGGAGACGCCTTCGTGCGCAATCTGCCTCGGTTCGTCGATCGCGTGCAAGCGGCATGGACCGGCTTTCCGGTGTTCGGGGGCGTGTGCGAAGCCCATGAGATGATGTGGCGTATCATCGGGCCGGAAAACGCCATGCTCTGGATGGGCCTGTATCCGGACGAGGTCGCTCGCTTTGCGCGGCGCATCAATGAGTACGCGCTCGAAATCGTCAAGGCCCAGATAAAGGCCGCAGACGGACGGCTCGACGGCATGGTGATCTGGGGCGATGTGGCCTACAAGAAGGGCCTGATGTTTTCTCCCGCCTTTTGGCGGAGCCACTTCAAACCCGGCGTCAAAGCACTGATCGACGAATGCCATGCCCATGGCCTGCCGGTCATCTACCACGGCTGCGGAAACGTGAACCGCATATTCGAAGATTTCATCGAGATCGGCGTCGATGCCTACAACCCGCTCGAATTCAAAGCCGGAATGGATGCGGTGGACTTGCGCAGGCGTTTCGGCCACCGGATCGGTTTCTGCGGCAACATGGACGTGCGATTGTGGGCCACGGGCAGCCAGCCCGAACTCCGGGCCGCGGTTCTCACCAAGCTCAACGCAGCCAAGGGAGGCGGGTTCATCTTTCAATCCGACCACTCCGTTCCGGGCGATGTGCCTCCCGCCAGCTACGATTACGTTGTGCACCTGGTTCGCGAGCACGGCCGGTACCCTCTGCGGTTAGGCGAATTCGACATCCCCGAGCTGGACTCCCCGGCCAATTAAAATGCCGAATGGTCTGAAATGCTCACTGTTGGCCGCGGCTGGCGCGCTCTGTTTGTACGGCCAATCCTTCACGGACCTGGAATCCAACTTCCGCCAGCCGCCGGCCTCGGCGCGGCCCCAGACCTACTGGTTGTGGATGAACGGCAACGTGTCCCGCGAGGGCATCACGCTCGATCTCGAAGCCATGAAGCGGGTGGGCATCGGCGGCGTGATAATGTTCGACGGCGGCACGTATCTCCCCAAGGGTCCGGCCGGCTACATGAGCCCGGAGTGGCGCGGGCTGATGGCGCATGCCATCCAGGAAGGCGGCCGGCTCGGCATCGAAATCGGGATGCACAACGGCCCGGGTTGGTCCTCGAGCGGCGGTCCGTGGATCACACCCGAGCGTTCCATGCAGCAGATGGTGTGGGCCGAGACGACCGTGGACGGTCCAGGTCCTCGAGAGATTGTGCTGGCGCAGCCGCGGACGACTCTTGGCTACTATCGCGACGCTTTCGTGCTCGCCTTTCCCGCGGCGCCGGGTGCGCAGGATCGCATCCAGGACTGGAACTTCAAGGCCAACTTTGCGTATCGCGTGGGGCGGCAGATGGAGATGCCGCAGCCGGTTGCAGGCGACCTGGCGATCGACCCCAAGCGGGTGCGCGACCTTTCCGCGCAGATGGATCGTGGAGGCCGCCTGAAGTGGGAAGTCCCGCCGGGCGCGTGGACCATTCTGCGGATCGGCCACACCACTACCGGTCAGTTGAACGTCTCGTCGTCGGAGGCGGGACGTGGCCTGGAGTGCGACAAGATGAGCCGCGAGGCCACCGACTTTCATTTCCAGAACGTGGTGGCCAAGGTGCTCGCGGATGCCGGGCCGCTGGCCGGGAAGAGCTTCGGCAGCGTCATGATCGATAGCTACGAAGCCGGCATGCAGAACTGGACGGCCGCATTCCCGGAGGAGTTTCGAAGACGCGAGGGGTACGATGTGCGCGGCTACCTGCCCGCCATGACGGGCCGCATGGTGGGCGATCGCGCCATCTCCGAGCGGTTCCTCTTCGACGTCCGCCGCGCCCAGGCCGACTTGATGGCCGAATACTACTACGGCCGCATGGGCGAGTTGTGCCGGCAGCGCGGGCTGAAGTTCTACGTCGAGGGCTATGGCCCGGGCGTATTCGACGAGCTGCAAGTCGGCGGCATCCCGGATTTTCCGATGACGGAGTTTTGGGAACGCACGCCGTGGACGCCCAACCGCGTGGTGAAAATGGTTTCCTCGGCCGCGCACGTCTATGGCAAGCCGGTGGTGGCGGGCGAATCCTTCACCGGTGAAGAGCAGACGGCGCGCTGGCTGGAGTACCCATACTCGCTGAAGATCCTGGGCGACCTGATGTTCTCACTCGGCCTCAACCAGATGGTGTTCCACCGCTATGCCCACCAGCCCCACCCCAGTGCGGCGCCGGGGATGACGATGGGCCCCTGGGGATTCCACATGGACCGCACCAACACCTGGTTCGAGCAGAGCTCGGCATGGCTCGCGTACCTGGCACGCTGCCAGTACCTGCTGCGGCAGGGAACCTACGTCGCGGACGTGCTGTACTTCACGGGCGAGCGTCCACCCGGCGCGGATAATTTCGAAATACCCGCGATGCCCGCGGGATTCAACTACGACCTGGTAAACGCCGACGCGTTGCTGACCCGCGCCAGCGCGCAGAACGGCCGGATCGTGTTGCGGGGCGGCGGAAGCTATCGCGTGCTGGTGCTGCCGCCCGATCTGAAGGGGGCCACTCCGGAGCTCATGAAAACGCTGCGCGACCTCGTGCGCCAGGGCGCCAGCGTGGTGGGACCGAAGCCGCGGTTTTCGCCGACGCTGCGGGGGTATCCGGAATCGGAGAACGAAGTGCTGTGGATTGCCGACGAGCTGTGGGGACCAGGACGGATCGGCGCCAAGCTGGAACTTCACACCGAGCCCGATTTCGAATGCTCGAGCCGCAAGCCCGATGGGGCGCTTTCCTGGCTGCACCGGAAGCTGCCGGACGCGGACATTTATTTTGTGGGTAACCGGCAGCGGCGGGTCGAGGAAGTGGTGTGCACATTTCGGGTGCCGGGCCGGGCTCCGGAGTTTTGGAACGCGGAGACGGGCGAAATCCGGAAGGCGGCCATCTACGCTCTCGCGGGCGGCCGCGTGCGCGTACCGATGCGTCTCGAACCGGCGGAGTCGGTGTTCGTTGTATTTCGGGACGGCGCCTCGGGAGCGCCCATCGAGTGGCTGGCCAAGGACGGCGTGCCGGCGATGGATGCCCGGCCGTTTTCAAGACCGGCGGCGGCGCCGAAGATCCAAGACACGTTCACCATCGCGGTGTGGGCGAAGCCGGACACCGACCTGCGCTTGATGCCGCGGGAATCGGCGACGGGCCGGGTGGACGAGACCGGCAAATTCTACGTCTTTCCCGCAGGCGAGGGCGACATGCTCTTCGGAAAGGGCCACGCGGCCGCGGGGCTGGCGGTAGGGCGCAACGGCGTGTACGTGGTGGAGCGATCGAGCGAAAGCTCGCCGGCCGTGCTGGTGGCCAACATGTCCATCGCGGGATGGACGCATTTCGCGGTGGTGTATCGCGATGGCAAGCCGCGGCTCTACGTGAATGGGGCTTTCGTGCGCGAAGGGCTGGCATCGGGGAGCGTCGTGCACCCAGGAGTAGCGAACCCGCCGCCCGCGCCCGATACCGTGTACCATTTCGATTCGCTGGATGCGCTGCTGCGGTCGTCGGGGCGGCCCTCGCCGCCTTCGAACGGGATCGCGTATTATTTTGAGGGCAATATGACCCAGCCGGAGGTCTTCGACCGCGCACTTTCCGACAGCGCGATTTTGGAGATGGCCTCGCGCAAGATGCCGCCTCCCGAAGATACCGCCGACGCGCAGCTATGGCGGAGGCCCGACGGCAAGGTGGAGGCTCTGTTGTGGCGCTCGGGCAACTACGCTTTGGCGGGCGGGGCCTCCCTTAACGCGGTGGTCGCGCCGCCGCGCGAGATTCCAGGACCGTGGCGAGTCGCGTTCCAGGCGGGCCGCGGCGCGCCGGCATCGGTGACGCTGCCCGAGCTGATTTCGCTCGACAAGCACGCGGACCCGGGCGTCAAATACTTTTCCGGCACGGCCACCTACTCGCGTTCCCTGGAAGTTCCCCCGGCCTCCCTGGAAGCCGGCAAGCGCGTGGTCCTCGACCTGGGCCGCGTGGAGGTGATCGCTCAGATGCGGATCAACGGGCGCGACCTCGGCACGCTGTGGAAGGAGCCATACCGCCTGGATGTTACGGAGGCCGTGCATGCGGGCGCGAACGATCTCGAAATCCGCGCGACCAACCTCTGGCCCAATCGCCTGATCGGCGACGAACAGCTCCCCGCGGAGAACCAGTACGGGACGGGCGCGGAACACGGCATCCTGCGCATGCCCGACTGGTACGGGAATGGACAGCCCAAACCCCCTGGCGGCCGGATTACGTTCGCCACGTGGCAGTTCTACCACAAGGACGATCCGCTGCTCGCAAGCGGACTACTGGGGCCCGTGCGGCTGCTGAATCCGGTGCGGCGGGTATTCGGAGAGTAGGGGCAGATTGTGGGGCGGGCAATCCTGCCCGCAAGCAGGCCTTCCGGCCGGCTGGACCCGCTGGAAAGCGGGTCCGCACGCTGAAAAGCCTGCCCCACGTCGGCTATCACTCAACTACGCGAGGCTACCACGCCCTCGACCGCGCCACCGAAATCCCACGCACCTCGTTCGGCCATTTGCCGGAAACGGCGCAGTAAAAGTGATAGAGCGCGTCCTGGTGGTCGACCACGCTGGGTTTGTGCGCATAAGTCGAATCCACCGATCCAGGCGGGCCGGCATCAACCAGGATTTCGTTCACCTTCACCGGGTGGAATGGGTCGTCGCCAAGAGCCAGTAAATCGCGTGCTTTGCCCTTCTTGTCCAAGCCGTAATAGAAAAACGCCCAGCGCCTGCCATCGAGCAGAACGCATGGGTCGCTGGCGAAGCGCTCGTCCCAGCTTCCGGCCGGGCCGTTGGGGACGATGGGGTTGCTCGGGTGGCGCTGCCAGGTCTTCAAGTCCGTCGATGTGGCCACGCCGGTCTGCTCGCGCCAGCCGCCGCCCTGCTCGCGCGGCAGGTTCTTCGTCTTGGCGTTGTAAAAAAGATAGTAAGTGCCCCGCTGCTCCACCAGGCACGGCTTATAGAGGCCGCCATTCTCCCAATCGGCGCCGTCTTCGGGACGCAGGCACGGGATCTCGACTTCCCAGTGCATCAGGTCACGGCTCCAGCAGAGTCCAATTACCGCGGGCCCTTCTTCGAGCCCCGGGTTGGGATAGGCGTGATAGACGCCCAGGAAGCGGCCGCGCACTTTCTTCAGCTCGCCCGCCGACCGCATATCGTTCCGCCGTACGATCCAGTTCATGGCGATGTTGTAGCGCGTCACCGGCGATGACGGATCGCGCCGCAGGATCGAGCCTTCCTTCTTCCAGGCGACCAGGTTGCCCGACGAAGCCAGCCCCGTCTGGTAGCCGGCTCCGTCCCATCCCACGTAGGTCATGTAATAGCGGCCATCGTGGTGGAACACAAACGGGCAGTCGACGGTTCGGCTATCGAACGCGCTGGGCTCTGGTGACGCTTCCAGCACGAGCCTGCCATACTTGTGCGGCGTGCGGTAGCGCGCGATCGGATCTTGCGCGCCAAACGCCGCTGTGCAGGAGGCCGCGAGGAAAGCGCGGCGCGTCATGTGGCCCGCTCCCTCAGCGCCGGCGCCGGCATATTCCCCGGTTGGTCCAGCGGATAAACCAGGTTCACGTTCTTCGGCGTCAGAAGCTGGTGTTTGACGAACGTCGCCGGCGGGACCGCTTTGTGCTCGAGCAGGTTCAGCGCCAGCGGAATCAACTCATCGCCATAGCGCTCGGGAAAATACGCGACCGTGCCGATGAGACGGGTGCCGGGCCGGCGCAGTTCGTTGCGCGCCTCGAGGATGGCGTTCTGCCCGACCACCGCGCAAAGCCGCCCTGCGCCCGCCTCCTCGAAGGCTCGCAAAGCGGCCAGCGCGCACATGTCGTTCACCGTCCCGACCAGAGTACGGCGGCGCGGATTGCGGCGCACCGAGCGGCGCACCACCGAGAAGATCTGCTCGAAATCGCCCTTGCCATCCAGGTGGACCGCGGGCGTGCCGGCGATGTGCGGCAGCTCGGCGCGCAGGCCGTCCTGAACGCCGGTGAGGCGCAATCCCGGCAGCGGCCCGGCGATGGGCAGCTCGAGCAGCATGAGCTGCTCCACGACGCCGTCCCAGTTTTCCTTGGCCCATCGGCCCAGGGCTCGGCCGGCGATTAGGCCGGCCTGGTAGTTGTTTGCGCCGAAGTAGATGGCGCCGGGGTGCGGGACTTCGATGGCGATCACCGGGATGCGCGCTTCCAGAAATTTGGAGGCGATGATGGGCGCCACACGCTCGTAAGTCTGAAACTCGAGCACCAAATCGACGCGCTCGTGCACCAGCAGATCGGCATTGCGCAGCGCTTCCTTGGGGCTATACCGGTTGTTCACGGTGATGAGGTCGACGCGCTCCCTGGCCGCGGCGCGCTGCAGGCTTTCGGTCACGCTGCGGGAGAATTCGGAATCGGTCTGGGCCGCGAAGCCCAGGCGGAAACGCCGTCCCGGCGCAGGAGGAAACGGGCAGCGATACACGCCGCGTGCGATGCGCTCGAGCAGGCCGCCTTGCACCAGGCTTTGCAGCAAGCGGAAGGCCGTGGTGCGGCGCAGTGAAGTGCGTTCCGTAATGTCCGACAGGTGCAACTCTTCGCCCCCGTGGCGGAACGCCTTGACGATTTCGCAGGCCCGCACCACCGCCTGCACGTGACCGCCGTCTCGCTCCATAATTCCGCCTTGTGGAATTCGGATCGTCTCCGTAGTCGCCCGAGCCCCGCAAAAAACTATATCACACCGATATTATCGTTCCACGATGCAGAATCCAATTCCATTTTGCGATTTCTTCGCCGGGACCCATGGCGCGCGCGGAATAATAAAAATGGATGATTTCGCGACGAACCTTCCTGGGCAGTGCGGCTGTGTGTGCCGTAGCCCGGGCAGCGCGGCCCGCCGAACGCCTGAAACTGCGTGAATTCGCGTATTCGCAGGTCACGCTGACGGGCGGCCCTCTGGCGGCCATGTACCAGCGCATGCGCGCGCACTTCCTGAAGCTCGACGAGGACCGCTTGCTGAAGGTCTACCGCCAGCGCGCCGGGATGCCGGCGCCCGGGCCGGACATGGGCGGCTGGTACGACGCCGATGGCTTCGTTCCCGGCCACCTGATCGGCCAGTTCATTTCCGGACTGTCGCGCTTTCACGCCAACAACGGCGATCCCGACACAGCGGCCAAGGCGCGCCGCCTGGTCCAGGGCTACGCCGCCACCTTCGAGAGGGACGGCAACCCGTACGCCAGCCCGAAAGCTTCCACCACCTGGCCCTGCTACATCCTCGACAAGTATGAGATCGGCCTGCTGGATGCCGCGACTCTGGCCGGCGTGGAGGAGGCCCGCGCGCTGCTGCCGCGGGTGATCCAGAGCGCCATTCGGTTTATCCCGGACCACACCTACGATCGCATTGGAACCACGCAGCCTCCCTACGACGAGCCCTACATCCTACCCGAGAACCTCTTCAACACCCACGCGCTCACGGGCGAGAAGCGCTTCCTCGACATGGCGAAGCTGTACCTGCTCGATAGCGAGTTCTTCAACCCGCTCGCCCAAGGCGACAATATCCTGCTGGGCAAGCACGGCTACAGCCACGTAATGGCGTTGAGCTCGGGCGCGAAGGCCTGCGAGGCGCTGGGCGACGAGAAGTATCTGCGCGCCATCCGCAACGCCTGGGATATGATCGAGCAGACGCAGCAATATGCCTCGGGCGCATGGGCGCCGAACGAGACGTTCGTCAAACCCCACTCGGGCGAGCTTGCGGCCAGCCTGACTGCCACGCGCAACCACTTTGAAACGCCGTGCTGCTTTTATGCGCATGCCAAGCTGGCCCGATACCTGATGGGCTTCACGGGCGATGCGCGGTATGGAGACGGCCTGGAGCGCGTCCTGCTGAACACCATCCTGGGCGTGCTCGACCCCGACGACGATGGCGGCTATTTCTACTACTCCGATTACCAGGCTCGCGCGCGGAAGGGCTACTACCGCCAAAAATGGCCCTGCTGCGCCGGCACGCTGATTCAATCCGTGGCCGATTTTCCGTTGGACATCTATTTTCAAGATGCGCGCGGGATTTATATCAACCTCTATGCCGGAAGCGAGGTGCGTTGGAAGGCCAATGGCGTTGCGGTGAAGATCGCGCAGAGGACGGCGTACCCGGAGTCGGAACAGATCGAGGTGCGGGTGGAACCGGAAGCGCCCGCGGAATTCGCGGTCCACCTTCGCATTCCGGGCTGGCTCGAGAGACCCGCGCGGATTTCGTTGAATGGCCAGGCGGCCCAGGTGAAGGCCGAGCGCGGAAGTTTCGCGACGCTGACCCGCCGTTGGCGCAAAGGCGATACCATCGATCTGACGTTGCCATTCTCGTTTCGCACGGTCCCCATCGACGACCTCAACCCCGGCACAGTCGCGGTCATGCGCGGGCCGGTGATGCTCACCGCCATCGATCCGCCGAAGCAACTGGCGGCCAGCGCGCCGGCGCTGAGGGGCATGGAGCCGGCGCCCGGAAGACCTCTCGAATTCGACTGCCAGACGGCCGCGGGCAAGGTCAGGATGCGGCCGTTCTACCAGGTGCAGCGGGAAACTTACAGCACCTACTTCCGTCGGACGCCGGAGGCTGTATGAGGTACTACTATCCATCATTTTCTTCGCGCACCGCGACGATTTTGTGGGGCGGGCCCCCAGGCCCGCGGCCGACCCCCTGGTCGGCCTGTTCGGACGCAGGAAGAGCCGGACCGGGGGTCCGGCGCGGACGAGGGCGTCCGCCCCACGTTGGTTTGCGGCTTGCTGCTATGTGGGACAGACGATCGTTGTATGTCGTCTGTCGCGGCCGACAGGCCACGAAAAACGATGGCCTGTCCCACGAGGCAGACTGATGGAAGAGCGGATTCGAGCGCGCTACCGGATCGAGACGGCCTTGCCGCCCCAGCAGGCGGCCGAGATCATGGCGGGCGAGCAATCCACCGGCACCTTCACGCGGGTCCCGGGTGAAACCGATGAGTTGCGCGAGCGGCATGGAGCGCGCGTGGAGTCCGTGACGCCGGCCGGGAACCCGACCTGCGAGGTGGAGCTTTCGTGGCCCCTCTCGAACCTCGGACCATCGCTGCCCAACCTGCTGGCCACGGTTGCCGGGAATTTGTGGGAGCTGAAGCAGTTCTCGGGCATGCGGCTGCTCGATCTGAAGCTGCCGCCGGCGTTTCTGGAGCGCTACAGCGGGCCGCAGTTCGGAGTCGCGGGCACGCGCCGTCTTTGCGGTGTGTACCATCGCCCGGTGATCGGCACGATTATCAAGCCCAGCGTGGGACTCACGCCGGAGGCCACGGCCGGGATCGTCCGCCAGCTCGCCGAAGGCGGAGTCGATTTCATCAAAGACGACGAATTGCAGTGCGACGGGCCGCACTGTCCCTTCGAGGAGCGGCTGGCCGCGGTGATGCGCGCGCTCCACGCACACGCCGACCGCACCGGCAAGATGGTGATGTACGCCGTCAACATTACGGGCGAGGTCGACGAGATGCTGCACCGGCACGACCGGGTGGTCGCCGCCGGCGGCACGTGCGTCATGGTGAGCATTCACAGCATCGGGCTGCCCGCGTTGGTGGCGCTGCGGCGCCACGCCGCGGTGCCGATCCACGGGCATCGCAACGGCTGGGGGTTGCTGGGAAGATCGCGCGAGTTCGGGGTGAGCTTCGTTGCCTGGCAGAAGCTCTGGCGGCTGGCGGGCGTCGATCACCTGCACTGCAACGGCATCGCCAACAAGTTCTGGGAACCGGATGAGTCTGTGATCGCTTCCGCGCGAGAGTGCCTGAGACCGATGTTCGAGATCCCGGGCAAAGGCTGCGAGATCATGCCGGTGTTTTCGTCCGCCCAGACCGCGCGGCAAGCGCCCGCCACATACGCCGCGCTGGGCACCACGGACCTCATCTTCGCCGCGGGCGGCGGGATCATGGCGCATCCCGGCGGCATCGCGGTCGGCGTCCGCAGCCTGCACCAGGCATGGCAGGCGGCGGTCGAGGGGATTCCGCTCGAAGCGTACGCCGCCACGCACGCCGAACTGCGCGCCGCGCTCGACAGGTTCAAGCCGTGATGACGCCCCTCCCGCTGGACAAGCCGATCTTCTCGTTCTACGGGGACGATTTCACCGGCTCAACCGATGCCCTGGAGGCGCTGGCAGCGAACGGTGTGCCCGCCGTGCTCTTCCTGCGGCCGCCCGATGCGGACGATCTCCGGGAATTCGGCGGCTGCCGGGCGGTGGGGATCGCCGGCGACAGCCGCAGCCGTTCGCCGGAATGGATGCGCGACGCGCTGCCACCTGTGTTCGAACGCTTGCGCGAGATCGGCGCGCCGGTGGTGCAGTACAAGGTCTGCTCGACGTTCGACAGCTCGAGAGAAACCGGCAGCATCGGGTGCGCACTCGAGATCGGCCAGGAGGTATTCCGCGTCCCCTGTGTGCCGGTGGTGGCGGCGGCGCCGCTGTTGGAGCGATACGTGGCGTTCGGCAACCTGTTCGCGGCGGACGGGGGCGCCATCCACCGCATCGACCGCCATCCGGCCATGAGGGAGCACCCCACAACGCCGATGACGGAGAGCGATCTGCTGCTCCACCTGGCGCGGCAAACCGGGCGGAGGCTCGCCCTGGTGAACATTCTCGACTTGCGCGCAAGCTCGTTCCAATGGCCCGGGCGCGCGGATGGCGTGCTGTTCGATGGCCTCGATCCGGCGGACATGGCGCAGACGGCGCGGCTGATTTGGGAGCACCGAAGCACGCCTCAGACGTTCGTGGTGGGCAGCTCCGGTTTCACCTACGGCATGCTGGATTACTGGCGCGCGCAGGGCTGGCTGCCGGAAGCCGGGGCCGCGGTTGCCGGCCAGAGAAGTCGGAATGCCGGACGCCTTCTGGTGCTGGCCGGAAGTTGCGCGCCGGCCACGGAACGCCAGATACGCCGCGCGCTGCGCTCCGGTTTCCATGGCATCCGGCTCAACCCGGCAGATCTCAATCCGCCGGCCGCCGAAGCCGAAACGCTGGCGCAACTAGCCGCGGGACAAAGTGTTATTCTGTACAGCGCGCTGGGACCCTCGGACCGCATCGAAATCGAAGACCGGCACGCGTTCGCCGGCGCCATGGGCAGGTTGCTGCGCAATGTGCTTCTCGCCTCGGGCGTGGGCAGGATTGTGGTGGCCGGCGGCGACACGGCCAGTCATGCGGCGCGGGAACTGGGTATTTCCGCCCTCACCTTCGCCGCGCCGCTGGCGCGAGGCGCGCCTTTGTGCCGCGCCCACGGATGGCCGGGCGATCTGGAACTGGTGCTTAAAGGAGGACAGATCGGCTCGGAGGGTTTCTTCGAGGAAGTGTTGTCATGGGCATAACGATTGCATACCTTCATACCAGCCACGTGCTGATTCCCCTGTTTACCGAGCTGTCCAACCGGGAACTGCCGGACGCCGAACAGTTTCACATGGTGGACGAGAGCCTGATTCGGAACACGATACGCGCACAGAGCCTGACCAAGACCACCATCCGGCGCGTGCTCGCCATGGTGCGATCGGCGCGCGAGGGCGGCGCCGACGCGGTAATGGTGACCTGTTCCTCGATCGGGCCGGCGGCCTCCATGGCGCGCCAGCTTTTCGATTTTCCGGTGATCCGCGTGGACGACGCCATGGCGGAGGAAGCCGTGCGAGCCGGGCGCCGCATCGGCGTGGCCGCGACGCTGCGCACCACGCTCGAGCCCACGGTGGCGCTGCTCCGGGAGAAGGCCGCGGCCGCACAGCGCAAAGTACACGTGGTGGAGTCGCTCTGCGACGGCGCCTTCGACGCCGTCCTTTCGGGCGACACCGCCACCCACGACCGCATGCTGACCGACGCGCTGACCCGCCTGGTGAGCGCCGTGGACGTGGTGGTGCTGGCGCAGGCGTCCATGGCGCGCGTGGTGCGGAACCTGCCGGCCGGTCCCGGCCGCGTGCCCATTCTCTCCAGCCCGGAGCTGGCCGTCAAGAGCGTCCGCTCGATGTTGTTCCCGGAGCGATCCGCCGTTTTACACTGAGGTACTTTGAAGAAACGCCACCGCGTTCTCGGCTTCCTGGTTTCGCTCTCGGTCATCACGTTCCTCGACCGCCTCGCCATCGCGGTCGCGGGTCCGCGAATCCAGGATGAGCTGCACATCCCGCCGGAGAGGTGGGGCTGGGTGCTGGGCGCGTTTGTGCTGGCCTACGGGTTTTTCGAAATCCCTTCGGGCGCCTCGGGCGACCGCCTCGGCCAGCGCCGGGTTCTGACACGAATCGTAGTGTGGTGGTCGGCGTTCACGGCAGCCACGGCCGCGGCGGCGAATTTCGCGCAACTGATCCTGACGCAGCTTCTGTTCGGCGCAGGCGAGGCGGGCGCGTACCCCAACGCCTCGGGCGTGATCGCGCGGTGGTTCCCCACCTCGGAGCGGGCGCGCGCGCAAGGGGCGGTGTGGGCAGCCAGCCGGGTGGGCGGGGCTCTGTCGCCGTTGTTGGTGGTTCCGCTGCTGCGCGCCATCGGATGGCGCGGGATGTTTTGCGTTTTCGCCATCCTGGGACTGGTCTGGGCGTCCCTATGGCGGGCATGGTTTCACGACCGTCCCGGAGATCAGCCGGGCATTAGCGCCGCGGAGCTGGCGGAGATCGGCGCCGCATCCCCGCAGACACACGCCGGCGGGGTCTGGTCCGGGCTGTTCCACAGCCGCCAAACCTGGCTCTTGATGGCCATGTACTGGTGTTATGTCTGGGGCTCGTGGTTCTACTTTTCGTGGTTCCCGACGTTCCTCGTGCGCGGGGCCGGCTTCACCGAAAAGCAGATGGGCTTGCTTTCGGCGCTGCCGTTCCTGCTCGGCTGCGGCGGCAACCTGGCGGGCGGCGTCCTCAGCGACCGTCTGGCGGTGCGCTACGGATTGAAGGTCGCCCGCTGCGGTCAGGCCTCGGCGAGCCTCGCGGTTTCGTCGCTGCTCATCCTCGGGCTGGCCTTCGCCAAGGACAAAACTCTGGTGATGATCCTCTCCCCGCTCGGTTTCGGCGTGCTGGACCTGATGCTGCCCGCCGCATGGTCGCTCTGCCTCGACCTCGGCCGCGCGCACGCGGGAGTCCTCACCGCCACCATGAACACGGCGGGCCTCGCGGGCGGCTTCGTATGCACCGTGCTGTTCGGCTACCTGGTGCGCGCGACCGGCGGGTACCGCGCGCCGCTGTGCCTGGTGGCGGCGATGGTCATGCTGAGCGCGGTTCTGTTCGCGCTCATCGATCCCCGGCGGCCGGTGTGGAAAGGAGCGGAGATCTAACCTCTTTCCGTCGCTGGGATTACAGGTCCAAGGCGCGACGTAATGCGGTGTCTACCTCAGCCATGCGGAACGCGGGCAAAGTGCCGGCTTCCGGAGCCACTAGCCACGACGGGTCGAGAGACCGGACTTGGAAGCATAGAAACACGGTGTCACGGGGCAACCCGGACTCTGCCGCGGTAACCCGGACGTTCACCGGATAGTCACGGGAGATGTTGGCAGCATCGGTCCCGACGACGACCGTGACCACGAGCGGGAGACGGTTGATCGCGTCGGCCGAAACAACCAAGACCGGCCGGCGGCCGGCTTGTTCACGACCTCGGACGGGGTCGAGCGACGCGAAGTGAATCTGGCCGCGCCTAACCATTCCCGAGGCCATCCATTTCGGTGGCGGCGAAGTCCCTGGCAATGGCAGCACACTCAGCCTGGATTTGCGGGTCCTCGGCCATTGCAGCGACGGCACGGTCGAACTCCTGCCGGCGGCGCCGGGAGATGTACTCCTGAAGCGAGAGGATCACCAGGCGGTTCAGGTTGGTGCGGAGTTCGGGCGGGGCAACGGAGTCCAGCTCGCCGATCAAGGCACTGGGCAGGGCCACACTGCGACGGATCGTGGTGGCCGGTTTATGGCGTTTCATGTCACACCTATGGTAACACCTATCGTCACACCTGTGTTGCGTCGATCTGGCGCCGGATGCAATGTACGCCCAGATCGCCAGCCAACGTCAAGGGGAGCAGCAGACAGAGCGAGTGAAGAGTCACCGCCGAACGGAAGGGGGAGTAATCCAATTCAGCGCTCCACGGACACCGGCTGGGGCACTCTCCGAGTGGCCGACCACCCTGGACTTGAGGAGCATGGGTCTACCCAGCGGCGTTTCCGAGATCTGTGCCGGCCAGAGGTGCGGCTGTGGCTGCGCGTGATCGCCTACAACTTGGGGAAGCCGTGGCGGCAGTTGGTGCTGCCGCAGAGGATCGGCAATTGGTCCTTCATCAGTCTCCAGCAAGCGGTTGGTCAAGACGGGTGGGCGGCTGATCACGCACGCGCGATATTACTGGCTGCTGTTGGCAGAGGGCCATCTGACGCGGCGGTTCTTTGGAAGCATGGTGCGGCGGATGGCGGCACTGCCCGTGCCGACCGGACAGGACGCGGCGGGGAAGCAAACAGGTCGAAGGATGGCGGGGGCACGGAATGGTGTATGAGAAATCGCCTGAAATGAAGCACCTCCGGGTTCCTACGTGCCCGGAGGAGCCAGAGCTGGCCGCTTCCTGGGCCGCCGGAGCCACTCGGCATGGTAAGAACAAGAGAAACGGCTCCAACGGAATCGGTTGCATGTACTACCGATGGCGGCCAGGAGGCCAGGTCGGAAATCCGCTGAACCCTCTTGACATTTCCCTGACAACTTTTCGAGTCCGGGAACTAAACTGAGGATGGGCCCAACTGCTGAGGGTCTCCCATGCGCCGCCGATACCGACTCTACGCCGTTCCGCTGCTGGCGGTTCTCCTCCCCTGCGCAATCATTGGCTTGATCGGCTACCAGTGGCTCCAACTGGAACGAGAGACCCGGGCCAAGAGGGGCAAGGAATCAGCCGAGGCGGAGGCCGTGTGGATCCGCGGGGAACTCGTTTCTCACCTCTCAGCCGTCACGCAAAAGATCGCTCGCACTTGGATTGGCCTGCCCTCGGGCCGGCCGGCCTTCGCGCCAACGCCGCCGGTTCCTGAGCTTGTCGCGTCTGCCTACGTTCTCACTCCTGCGGGCAAGTTGCTTTACCCGGACTATCAAGGAGCATACCTCGAAGCGGCCCGGGTTTACGAGTCCGCCGCCGCAGGCGGCAAGGCTGGCGAGTTGCCCGTCAAAGCCGCGGCCTTACTCAGCCTAGGAAGGCTCGCCCTTGCCGCCAAGCGCTACGGCGAGGCCGAGTCCAACGCCCAACAGATCATCCAGTGCTGCTCTGCCGCACGCGATGAGTACGGCCTGTCGTTTGCGCTATACGCGGCAGAGCAGATGGCAGTCGCTTGGGAAGCACAAGGAAGGCTGCGGGCCAATTTCCCCCGACTGGCCGCCCAACTCGGTGATCTCTTGCAGCGTGGCGTAATCGGCCACCCAAGCGACCTCCATGAGATCGCCGCGCTGGCTAAGAGAATCGGGGGAGACCCAGAGGCGCCGCTTCTGCTTCGCCAGGCGGAGGAACAGGCCAACCGGGTTCGCAATCACGTCGAAATGGGCAGGCGTCTGGAGAAGTGGGTTTCCGGCGCTGACTTGGGCAGCGCCCGAAGTTCCGCCTTCACGCTGCGCACTTTGTCGATGGGAGGACGGCCAAGTCTGGCGGGTGTCTATCAGGGCGGCGACAGGCTGCTGGTCACATTGTTTGCCAGCGGCCCCCTCGCGGCCTGGGTAGCCGGCGAGGCTGCACGAGGCGGCCATTTTGACTCAGTGCTCGCTCCAGAGGACGAGTACCTCGGAAACTCAATTCTGCGCACCGCCATGCTCCCGGAGGCGCCTGGCTTCGAACTGTCGCTTCGGCCCCGCGAGTCCGGTCCCACGATCGAGCGCTGGAGGCAGAGGTTGCTCGCCGGAGCGTTGGCCGCAGCGGTGCTGCTTGTCCTGCTTGTGGGTTGTTTTGCTTTTCGGGACGTCTCGCGTGAAGTCAGGCTGGCTTGGCTTCGCTCCAGTTTCGTCTCCAGCGTGACCCACGAACTAAGAACGCCGCTGACATCCATCCGCCTGCTTGCGGAAACCCTACGCCTGAAGCGGACGCGCGATCCGGCCACGGTAGATCAGATGCTGGGCGCGATCGTCGATGAGTCGGAGCGGCTCGCTCGGATGGTGAATAACGTCCTCAGCTTCTCGCGAATTGAGAAGGGGGCACACCGCTATCGCCGTGCGGCCATCGACTTGACGGAGGTTGTCAACGATGCGGTCCGCCGGTTCCAGTACATCTTGAAGCAGGGGGAGTTCCGCCTGCACCAGGAGAGCGATGGCAAGCCGCTGCGGGTCCTCGCGGACGCCGAAGCGCTGAGCCAGGCGCTGCTGAACCTGCTCGACAATGCGGTCAAGTACTCCGGACTGTCTCGGGAGATCCTTCTCGGTGTTCACCGGCGCGGAAAAGAAGTCGAGATCCGCGTCACGGACCACGGCATCGGCGTTCCGCCTGCTGAACAGCGGCGCATCTTCGAGAGTTTTTACAGGGCGCCCGGGGCGGCCCGGGAGACGACAGGCGCCGGGCTCGGATTGGCCCTGGTGCAGCACTTCGCCGAAGCCCACGGAGGCCGTGCGGCGGTGGCGAGCGGGCCAGGAAGGGGAAGCGCCTTCTCTCTCTGGCTGCCCTTGATGGAGAACGATGGCCAAGATTCTGATCGTTGAGGACGACCGCGCGATTCTCCTCGGGCTTAAGGAGAACCTGGCGTATGAGGGCCACATCGTCATTGAGGTCCTGCGGGGCGACCAGGCGCTCGACAAACTGGCGGCGGCCAAGCCCGATCTGCTCATCCTTGACATCATGCTGCCTGGGATCAGCGGCTTCGAGGTCTGCCGGAGGGTCCGGAAAGAAGACCGGCGGCTGCCGATCCTGATGCTCACCGCGCGCAGCGACGAAGTGGACAAGGTGATGGGACTCGATCTGGGCGCCGACGACTACCTGACCAAGCCCTTCAGCCTGTCCGAACTTCTGGCGCGCGTGCGCGCTTTGCTTCGCAGGACTCAACTCTCGGAGGAACCCGCGCTGCCCGCGACGCTGGAGTTCGGCGACGTGCGGCTGGACTTCATACGCTATATCGCAACCAAGCGCGGCGAGCCAGTTCACCTGACCGCCAAGGAGTTCGCCCTGATCCGGTATCTTGCGGCGCACCAAGGGGAGGCCTTCCGCCGGGACATTCTCCTCGACCGGGTTTGGGGCGAAGACGCTTATCCGACGAACCGGACAGTCGATACTCACGTTCTGGCCCTGCGCAACAAGCTGGAGACGGACCCTTCGCGTCCGCGGTATCTGGTGACGGTGTACGGCGTGGGATACAAGTTCACCGGCGACACTTGACAATTCTCTGACAGGGATTTCGCGATTTTTTCGCAAGATTCAGCGATGGCTCTGACAACCGGGCTAGCGAACGCTGGCATGCTCGGGCTGAGGAGGCAGTCATGAAGAAAATACGATGGCAAGTCGGAATCCTGGCTCTCATCCTGGGCGCCTTTGCCGCCCTCGGCCAGAAGACTACAGCCGAAACACTGTTTCGTGAAGCCCTGATGAAAGAACGTGCCGAGGGAAGCCTGCGCGAAGCGATCTTCCGCTACGAGCGCATCATCGCCGACTTCCCGAATGACAAGCAGTTCGCCGCCCAGGCGATGTATCAGTTGTCGCAGATCTACGGCAAGCTCCGCGATCCCCGCGCGAAGGACATGCTCGCGCGCCTCAGCCGTACGGGCATTGCCCCGTATGCCGCCCGCGCGCAGGCCGCGCTCGCGGAGCAGACCTCCGCCGCGCCTGGGCCTTTCCCGGAAGTCAAGCTGGATGAGAACGACGACCGTGGTTCTCCCGACGGCAGATTCGTCGTCTATCACAAGGATGCTTGGAAGTCGGGTGTGTTGTATCTGAAGGAACTCGCAACCGGGGTGGAACGCGTGCTGGTCGACGGGGGCTACGTCATGAACCCTGCCTGGTCACCGGACAGCACCCGGCTCGCTTACAGCTTCGACAGTTACGACGGGAAGATCAGGGAAATCCGAATCGTTCATATTTCCAGCGGCGAGACAGTCAACCTAGGAGTCCACGGGTGGCCGATCACCTGGACGGACAGCGGCGAGATCTTCTTCTTTCTCCCCAACTATGCCGCTGGCGGTGCGGACTATTCCCTGCTGCCTGCGACCGGTGGAACTCCCCGCAAGGTTCATACCGGCGGCTTCTCGGCGGCGCTCACACCTGATGGGGCGAGGCTGATCGTGCAGGAGTCTAAAAAGCTGTTCGCGATCGACCTGGCTACAGGCCATTCACAGGCGATCACAGCGTTTGCCGGCTCAGAAAGTCAACCAATGATTTCTCCGGACGGTCGACTGGTGGCCTTTCTCGCGAACCCCGAGGGCCGCTGGGCACTTTATATCGCTCCTTTTGACAAGGGGCTTCCGGTCAAGAATCCCCTCAAAGTGAAGGACATTGACGTCGGTGACGCGCCAGCCTCCGGTCGGCCGTGGCGGAAGTGGTGGACGCGCAATGGAATTCTTACATTCCCCTTGGGGCGGTCAGAGGCGAACATTTATCGCGTAGATGTGGATCCCAAGTCGGGACGGGCAGTGGACGCCCCTGTGCGGCTGACACAGGATACCGCTAGCAACGATTCGCCCTCGATCTCTCCTGATGGAAAGCGCATCGCCTATTGGTATGCACACCGGGGGAAGGCTGGGCTTGCTGTCATGGACAGCAGTGGGGCCAATGAACGACCCCTGTTTGAGCAGTTCCTGAATGTCCCTCCGCTCTACTGGCGGTCACCCGAGCAGATCATGTTCCTCAACACTAAACCGCCGGGGGAGAAGAAGCGCGCGGTCTACACCGTAAATGTCAACAGCGGGGCGTTAGAACGGGTCGCCGAGTCAGAGGGCCTCTACTGGCATTACGTACCGGGCAGGAACGAAATCCTGCAAGTTGTGGGAGATTTTCCAAAGCCGGCAACGGTGCTAAAGGCGCTTTCGCTGGCGGACGGCAAGCAACGAGTCGTGGCGACGGTTGACAACCTGGCCGGGCTCATGGCGATTTCACCGGACGGCAAGCGGATTGCGTACATGGCCGCCCGTCGCGGGCAGAGCGCCACCGGGCTTCTTTATGAAATGGCCTTGATGTCCATCAACGGGGAACCGTTAGGGTCACTGCTATCCAATCAACAGGAATGGCTCAACCCGGATGCATGGTCCCCTGACGGCAAATACCTGCTTTACACCCCAGGAACCGGGCCGCGAGTGATGAACGTCGAAACGCGGGAAAGCTGGCCACTCCATAAGGAGACCTCCGACAGCAATTGGCGGGGAGGGAGTTGGTCGCCAGACGGGACCTTCATCCTGCTGGTCAAGGCGACGCAAACCGAGGAGCGGGTAGCCTGGAGCGGCGTCACCGCCGACGCGGTCTCACGCCTGATGGAAGATAGGTAAGCAGAGGCTGGTCTGACTCACGGAAACCCGGTGAAACCCGGGATATGATACTTATTTCCCAATTTCTCGGCGCAGGAAAAATGGGAATTGAGTCTAATAGCTGTGATTGGAGCCAACCGGCTCTTGCAGCCCACCTGATACGACTCGCTCAGTTGCAATCCAGCGAAGCTGCAAAACTCCGGATTCAGCTTCGTGTGCCCAAAACGCCGTTTTGCCACATAGATCCCGTGAAGTCTTCCCGGCTTTCGAGCGGGGCGGGTTGGTCCTGGATCACGCGCCACTCGGAAAGAGACCCCCGGAGACCACGAAAGGTGTGCGGACGCCCATTGTCCCGGACACGTGAGATGATATAAGAAGTGAGGGAGCAGAGATGAAGACCGCCGATTTCAGAGGCGAACTCACGCCGAATGGTCAGATTGTCGTTCCACCTGAGATCGCATCGCAGGTCCCGCCGGGGGAACAGATTCAGATCGTGCTCCAGTGGGGCATCTCCGTAGACGGCACCGCCTGGCGCGCGGCTGGCCGGCGGCGGTTCGAGGCGGCATACGGCGCCGACGACTCGGTATACGAACTGCTGATCCATGACCCTTCGACCCGGTGAAGTCGTCCTGATTCGGATTGAATTCCACCAGACGTCTGGCGCCAAATTGCGTCCTGCGGTGATTCTCCTCGACTCGGCGGACGAGGATTTCGTCGCCGCTCCCATCACCTCCCATTTGCGAGTTTCCGGCCCCGGCCGCGATTGACTCTTCAAAACGTCAACTGATTTCGAAGGCCAGCGTCAGCTCCGACGGCCGGTGCCGCGGCCGCTCAATGCGCAACGCGTCGTCTTCCACGGCCCACGCGACCTTCTCTTCGCTCCCTAACACCCGCACGTGCTCGATTTTCCGGGCCGCGGAATTCCGCCCGAGCGACTTGATCCGCACGTCCTTCTCCGGCCAGCCCAGGCAGAAGCAGTACAGCTTGTCGCCTTGCGTCGTGAACCGCAGATCTTCGGGGGTGAAGGGTTTCATGTTGCGCTCGCTCATCTGGCCGGTGGGCACGTTGGTCGGACCTTCGCCATAGATCTTCCACGGACGCGAGCCGAAGATGGCGGACCCATGGATCGCCGTCCACGCCGTGAAGTCTCCCAGGATGGATTCCTCCCGGCTGTCCAGCGTGCCGTCCGGCAGTTGCGGCATGCTGAGCAACATGTTGCCGTTCTTGCTGACGATGTCCACGAACCGGTGCACCACGTCCTTGGGCGTCTTGTAGTCGAATCCCTCCCAGTAGAACCACTGGCCGATGCAGGTGTCGGTCTGGAACGGATCTTTGCGGATCTCACCCACCACGCCGCGCTCCACGTCGAGCGTCGTGGCGCCCTCTTCGTAATCGCCGAACTTCTCCCTGCCGGCGGCGGTGTGGTCCTTCAGCGTATATACACCTTCGAGATTGCCCTTGTGCCATTGGAGATTGGCGTTGTAATAGCGCGCGATGGCCTCCAGGCCCACGCCGTCGAACGCGCCGCCATCGGTGTAGACCAGGTCGGGCTGGTTCTGGTCGATCAGATCCATGACGCGCCGCAGCCATTCCTGCTTCCAGGAATCGGGTGAGTTGATGGCATACTGCGCTTCGTCGCCGGGGTGTGGCGGATGATAAAGCTCCTGGTACTTGGAGTCGTTGCCGTCATAAGGCACACCCGCCAGCGGGCCGGTCTTGTCCGAGTTCTTGTTCACGTTGAACCAAGTCCAGCTCCAGGCCAGGTGCTCCGACACGCCGAACCGCAGCCCGTTATCGCGCGCCACCTTGCGCCACGTGCCGACCACGTCGCGCTTCGGCCCGTGGTTCACGGCGTTCCAGGTGTGGTGCTTCGAGTTCCAGCAATCGAAGTTGTCGCAATGCACGCCCAGCGACATGAAATAGCGCGCGCCGGCCTTCTTGTAGCGGCGGATCAGCGTCTCGGGCTCCCAGTTCCTGGCGGTCCACAGCGGGATGACGTCCTTATAGCCGGCCTTCGAGGGGTGCCCGAAATGCGCCACGTGATAGTCGTACTGGCGGGTCCCCTGAATGTACATGTTGCGGGCATACCAGTCGCCCTGTTTGGGGCCGCCCTGGGGACCCCAATGCGCCCAGAAGCCGAGTTTGGCATCGCGGAACCACTCGGGGCAGCGGTACTGCCTGAGGGATTCCCAGTTGGGCTGGAACGGCGCGCGCTGTTGGGCGAGCAGCGGCACGGCCGCCAGTTTCAGGACATCTCTGCGCGTGATTCTCATGTTTGGCTCCTCTCGCGGTGCTCAACTGCCAGGTTGAGCCCCCGATAACACCGCCAGCGCCGCCAGTATGACCGCACATCCGCCGGCCAGGAGGCCTTTCGTGCGGCGGCCGGTCTGGTTCCATTCGCCCGTAAGTACGCCGGCTACGTTGCTGGCGATGACCAGGGCACCCATCATGATAGGCCAGCCGAGCACCGCGCCATGACTGCCCATCCCGTGCTGGCCGACTCCATACAGCGCCAGGCCGCCGAACCAGAATGCGCCCATCAGGATCCCCGCCACCCAATGCCCGGCCATCCGCGGCTTCCAGAACAGAGGCAGACTGTGCTGCCGCCGGAAATGATAGGCGCAGTACGCCAGGTTTGCCAGGAATCCGCCGGTGGTGGCGGGGGCGATCACCACGTTGGATGTCCACAGCGAGGAGGTTCCCATCCGGGCTGCCGCCTGCATCACCCCGCCGCCGAACGCAAAACTGAAGTTCAACATGGAGGACAACAGGCCCGAAGCGATGCACACGATGAGGCCGGTCCCGAAGGAACCCCGCGATTGGGGTGGGGCACGCTTGAGAGGGACTTGCAAAATAAACTCTCGCAGCAGGCATGCGCGAGTTCCTGACCCTGTTCGTCGACTGATGGCTACGTCAGAGCGTTACTGAATCAATGCAGTTTGAGATTTGCGCCCAGATTA
>JBEKSR010000080.1:0-23290 GCA_049516835.1 Bryobacteraceae bacterium
AATACAAGGGAAATTGTCATATTTACATGGGTACATATACCACAGTCTGTGGAATCCCTTCTGGCCGAGGAGTCAATGAGTTAGATCAACTCACAAGACAGTTGCACAGGGGTAAGATCCGATAGAGGAACTCTCGGCAATCGAAGTCGACCAGCCGCCAGCTACTCCTTAGCAGCCTGACGCAAGCCGCAGAAGTCAGCAGTGCGTGCGGGTGGGCCTTCAGCGCCGCCACGCCGGTTCTTCAATCAGGATCCGTTGGCTCAAGGCGCCGAAGCTGAATTCCGTGCAGAGACGGTGCTGGATATAGCGGGAGACATCGCGGCGCTTGCGCGGATTGCCCAAAAACTCTTCCACCAGGCAGTTGAGGTGATCCACGCTGCGGTACATCACCTGGTTGCCGATCTCGCCCATGCTTTGAAAGAAATCGTCCTTGTAATCGAACAGCATCAGCCCGCCGCACGCAAAACAGCCCATCACCTTGGCCGAAACGCCGGTGTTGTAGCCCAGATTGACCACATCCACAATCACGTCGCTGTTCATGAACAGCAGCGGCAATTCGGTAAAGTAATCCAGGCACTTCCGGAAACGGATGCGGTACTGGTCGCGAAGGGTTGGAACGCTTTTCGGCTCCACAAAATTGCCGAAGAATTCGTATTCGCGCTTGAGGCCGGTCAGCACGGAAAGGCGGACCTCGGTGTTGCCGACGAGTTCGATTTCCTCGTGCATGAAATTCCAGAAGAAGGTGGAATTCGCATCCAGGCGGAGTTCTTTGCGGGTAGGCTTATCGAGCGCGTCGATCTCAGCCATGATGAGGTCCCAAAGGCACTCCGTGAGCCGGCTCTTTTTCGCGGCCAGCACCCGCGACTCGATGCCGGCCAGGACCGGCTGATTGCGAAACGGCAAGTCCCGCGCGGCCTGCAGATAGACATTACCGGCGAAGGACATGCGCGTGTGAAACGCAGTGGGGGGAGCCGTGCGGCAACCGTGCCGCACAAAATTCGGAGACGCCGGCTGGACGAAAAAGCGAACTTCGCTGCTTTTGATTACTCCCAGCTTGTCCAATGCGGCGATATGTCCGCGATCGGGCGAATAGTGCAGATAGAGCGAATGATTGAGGGCTTTCCGGAGCCGGCGGACGCAACCACCCATGGCCTCCGCCGGGGTACTGGGCCAGTGATGCAAAACCTGCCGGGGGAGTTGCAGGAGTCCATGGTCCCACAACATCAGCGTGGGAATCTCGAGAATGTCCTTAAATACGTTCCGGCCCTTAGTGGCGCAGATGAGGGCGTACACAGCGTTGGGCAGCGAGACGGCCACATCGGGACGAAAGGTCTTCAGCGCCTCAATGGCATCGTGAATGTAGACATCGTTGCCGCTGGTGAAGCCGGCGACGTCCAGATCGAACACTACGGCGCCCAGCGTGCGCAACTCCTCGGCCATTTCGACGGCGAAGTTGTAATCGACGCCGCCAAACCAGACATGCGGCGGTAGCGTCGCGACGATCCGCAAACCTGCAAGAGGGCCGGGCATCAGAGATACCTCTTCATGAGGATGCGGGCGACGTGAACGGCAAATTGCGGCAACCCGAGAATCCGCCGGATCATGCCGCGGCGCGGCGGCAGCTTCCCGAATACCGGAATGGCGATGTCGCCACGGCCAATCACCACACGGGCCAGGCGCAATCCCAGCGGCCGGTTGTCGGCATTCCAGCCGAACGAGGCCGGCGAGCGCGGCGCGGGAATTTCAAAGGTCAAAGTAAGTTCCGGAGCAGCGGCGAATACTTCCGGCGGCAGGTTGACGGAACGGGTGTGCACCTGCCGGCCGTCCAGCGCCCACTCGGCCACAAGGCGGCCGTTGGCCTTCACCACTATGGGGAGTTTCGAGGCGCGGCCCGAGACCATGCAATCGGAGATGACGAAGGAGGCCGGGATAGCCCCGCCGGGCGGCTCCTCGAACCGCACCTTCAGGGCGGCCTCGGTTCCCACCGTCCAAGAGCCGTAACGGTCGGGCAGAGCCCACTCGACTCCCAAGAGGTCGCCGACAAAGGCGATCGAATTCCCTCCGTCGGTAAAGTCGATGACGTCGCCCAACCGGTACTTCGAGGGGCCAGCGGGGGCCAGCCGGAGCTGGTTCAGGCGAAGACCGAGCGGCCTCTTATCCCAAGTCGACCAACCCAATTCGACGGGCGATCGCGGGCTGCCGACGTGAAACGAAATGGTCAAAGGTTCCAGGGCGCGCCAGGCATCGGTGGGCAGCAGAACGCGGTGCTCGCTCGTGTCGCGAGTGGGGCCGAGTATCCAGTTGGCCACCGGGTGTCCGTTCACGGCGACCACCACGTCCAGACTCGGATTCTCGTGGCTGACGGCAACATCGTTCACCGTAAAGATGGCGGCGACCGGGGATTCAACGGGTTCGGCGGGCAAGAGTGTCAGGGTGGAATGGGGACCCACGGTCCACGCTCCGTAACTGTCGGGAAGGCCCCAGCACTCATCGGCATGATCGGCGCCTGCACCGTTTTCCGTAAAATCCAGCGTCGTCCCGAGGGAGTATCGCAAGCGGTCTGGGGAGACGAATTCAACGCGCTGGACCCTGATGCCCAGCTCACGCGGATCTTCGCTGATGACCTGCTCGCCGCGGGCCTTGGCTTCCCGCTCGGTGGATTGCGGGTTCTCGACATGGAACTGGAGCCGGCAAGCTGCCTTACCGGCCATCAAACGGGCCGGCATTATGACTTTGCAGACCGTAATCTCATAGCGCGGAAAGAGCGTCCAGCGAGCGATCGGCTCCCCGTCGAGCAGAACCTCGACACGCATCGGGTCGCCCTCCGGACCGATGAAGACCTCATTGACGCGCACGAAGGCAAGCAGGTCTTTGTCACAGGAAGGCGGCGGCGCAAATAGGAGCGCAGCCCGGTAGCCGTCGGTCCAGGTTCCGGTAAAATCCATGGCGCCCCAATGGCCGTCTTTGTAGGGGGTGGATCGTCCCGCGGAAGTGAAGTCGATGGTGTCACCCAAAGCCACGGGAAGAACGGAATCGTCCCCGGTGTCATACCCGAAGAACGAACGCATGTCATCTTCGATGTACTTCCATTTAGCCGAGCGGTAGAGACGGTCGTCGCCGGTTCGCGGCCGGCCTTTGCGAACATGGGTGGCGAAAGGGGTATCGGAAGCCAGCAGGAACTGGTCGGTAAAACGCCGGAAGGTGTGGTGATTGGCGTTGATGACGAAGAATTCCGGGATGTCACCGCGGAGGGCGTCGCTCCGGTCGACGCATCTCACCAGGAAGCGGGCCACTGCTCCCAGGCTGTAACGGAGACCCCGCGGCCAGTCCGTTACGCGATCGATCTTGCCCAGGCTCAGGCCGGTCTGGTCGAGGCCGAGATCGAAAATCGGAACGTCGAAGTTGGTCAACAGGAATTCTTCCAGCGAACAGCCTGGGGGCAAATTCGCGGAGGTTATCGGTTTGGCAGTTGCCGGGGCAGGACCCGCCGAGAGCAAATCAGCCACATAGTACAGCGGCTTGGTGAATCCCAACTCGGCGACGCACCGGGCCACCAGCGCCAGCATACGCGGGTTATTGCCGGCGTAGACAAAGCGCGCGTCCCGCGGGTAGACCGTGAAGTTGCCCGCTAGCTGCGCGAGCGCATGCTTTTCGTTGTAGGCGACGAAATTCCGTACCTCGTTGCTGTCGGCGTAAGTGTCTTCCCGCTGCGGCTCGCACAAGGTTCGTTCCAGGGCGCCGATGAAACGCGCCGCCGGACCGTCCGTGAAGTCTATTTCCTCAATGGGTTCATCCGGCGCATCCCAAGTATCGGCTTGATGATACGCTACCGGGTCCGTGACGCCAAACACGTATTGCTGAAGGTCGTCCTCCATCTTCCGGCCTACCCAATGGATGGGCGTTGCGACCCGGGTGTGATCGCAGTGGTAACCCTTCAGGCGATGAGCCAGGCTTTCGGTGCGGTTGCCGTAATACAGGTACAGGCGTTTGCACACGTTGGAGTCGTAGTGAAAGCCGTGGATCATACGTCCGTTGAAGCCGTGGATGTCCCACATCGCCTGCCGCGGCGCGAGCTGAAAATCGCCCGGGTTATCGAATCGATTGGCGGGGAGCGCCAACGTAACTTCATCCACGTGCAGCGCGGGCCCGAGATGCCCG
This sequence comes from Bryobacteraceae bacterium, assembly GCA_049516835.1. GTDB lineage: Bacteria > Acidobacteriota > Terriglobia > Bryobacterales > Bryobacteraceae > Fen-178. Next base: position 4,159 of record JBEKSR010000080.1, read on the forward strand.
CAAGTTTCCAGGATGGTGGCCGGATCGCTGCGGGGAAAGGATTCCCACAATGGCTGGGGCAGTTCGAATCGGGGCAGAATATACAGTCCGTCGGCGAGGTCCCCGACGGCGCTGGTCAGGTCGGAAGTCCCATCGCGCGGAAGAAAAATCATGTCCGAGTTGGTGAACAGCAGCCAGCGATTTCTTGGATTCGACCGCCGGATGGCGATGTTCCGGGATTGCGGATCGAGGGCCGAGAGGTGGCTTTGCTTGACGACGGAGATCTGACGCGGCCGGGCGCGAAACACGCGCAGCCGCGATTTCAAATTGGGGGTCAGGGTGTCGTAGATGGCTTCGATGAAGGTAGGCAGGTCGTCGGGGGTATTGTAATCGGTGAACAGAATCTCGTCGTCGTCATCGGAAAGCATCTCGGCGATGCAGTTCAGGCTGATGGCGGCGCGCTTGTGGAGATTGTAGCCGTGCGAGTCATTGCGTCCGTACAAGATTACAGAAATCATCGCAGCACCGTTTCTTTCAGATCGAACCCCTCGAGCCCCCAGTCTTTGTGGTTGAAGATCATGGGAGCGTTGAGCCGATACATTTGCGCGGTCCACATCAGGACTTCCTCATTGTCCACGAAGGAGAGTCCCTTGGCGGCGATTCGCTCAAACAGTTTGGCTTGTCCCTCGGGTGTCCAGCCGGATCCAGTGCCGTGCTCGATGTGGTAAATGCGCATGGGCTCTTCGAGCATCTCCTCGGGCGCCCCACCGTGATGGGCGGTGGCGCAGAGGACCGAATCCAGGTTCATGGAGAAGAGGTCGAACTCGGGATAGCCGCGCAGATCGAACCAATGCTGGCGGGCCATGAGGGTGAAATCGCCGCAGGCATTGGTGTGCAGGAAAACCGGGACATTGAAATCGCCAGTCGCCGAGCCGGGCCGGACGGCGTTGGGCCGCGGGGCCGCGGTCCAATCGCAGCGGTGCGCGAGGAAGGGGGCGGAGGCAGTGAGTTCCAGAATGTGCGTGCGCCCCGCGGCCAGGGGGAGATCCAGCCGGTGGACCGCACGGCCAGAGGCGGTGAAGGCGGCCAGCACCGGGCCGTGGATGTCGCGAATCTCGAATTGGACGGGGGCCGCGGTTTCCAAGTCCATGAACAGGGGGCCGGTTCCTTGCTCGGACGCGGTCACAACCAGTTCGGCGGGACCACTTGCGGTCATGGCGCCGGCGGCCGCATCCCAACGCCACCCAGCTCCCCACGGCTGCGAGAGCGGAGGGCCGGAGGCGCGGCCGGAAGCAAGCCAGCCGCACCAAAACACCTTGAATTCCGCCGGCCCGGCTGGCGAGGATTCCGCGCCGGCAGAGCGCAGTTCCAGGCGGAAGACCTGAGTGTGGCCTGGGGCGCGGGGCACGGAAAAGCGGACGAACTTGAGCGACGCCAGAGTCTGTTGCGCCACGGTTTGCCCGGTGGAATCGACGAGCAGCAGATCGAGCGGGCGCGCCGGTTCCAGTCGGGGGCCGGGGGCCGGGGGTCGGGGGCCGGGGAAGAACGGCTCGACTTGCAGGCCAAGCTCGTTCGAGTCGGGCGCGGATGGCGACACGATCACTTCAGCACCGCTCGAGGCGAGGCGGAAGGTTTCCCCGCGGTAATCGTCGAGAGGCCGCCAGCCGGTCCCCGGGAGCAAGCCGGACTCCTTTGGAAAAACATCGGCCCCAGGGGGCGTAACAGCTTGAAAGGATCGCCGCCGGGCGAGGTACGGTAACGCGTGGCGGACCCACCCGACCACGCCATCGAATTCGATGTACTGCTTGAGAATGCGCCGCAAGCGCGGGGCAACCGGGACGGTGAAAGTCACCAGGCGCCCGCCCTTCGCCAGCCGGTCGACCACATGTTGCAGGGCGAGCCAGGCCCCCAAGACCCGATTGGTCCGGCGAATGGGGCGCAAGCTGGCCCGAGTGGCGCCCCGTCCTTTTCGATGCCGCTCCCATTCCAATCGAAAGACCCGAAAGTCCAACATCCGGGGATCCCGGCTGGTGGGCAGGCCGCCGCCGTGCACCCGGAACAGCAGTCGTGCGGGTAGCGGGGGAGCAAACGGCAAGCGGAGGCGGCTTCGGCGAGCGACGGTCAGGCGCGCCAAAGCTTGATGGCCCTCGCCAATCACTTCGAGATCGAGCGGTTCGCCGCCCGTCCCCGGCCCGGGCTCGAGATCGACCAACAGGGCGGATACCGGCTCCGGCACGTTTTCGAGCAGAAGTTCGGCGCGCTGGCCAGCCCAGCGAAAAGGTTCCTGCCTGGTGTAGCGTTCCACCGGAAGCCAGCCCTTTCCAAATAGAATCCCACTGTCGGTGGAGGCCACATCACCAGGGCTCAGCGAAGGGCGTCCATCCGGCGAGATGTTGAACGTGCCCTCGCGGGTGTTGATGCGGATCAGGTGGGTGCGGCAGTAGGCCAATTGTTCTTCCACCGGAGCGTCGACCGGGACGCGGCTCATGGCGTCGTGACGGTCGATGCGGTACATGTGTCCGGGCTGGAGCCGCTGTTCCGCGAAGAAAGCAGCCAGCTCGCTCGAGAACAAGATATCGATATTGGTGGCCAGCACGAAGCGGCCGCGAGCCCTGCGAATGCCGGCATTCTTGGCGATCATCTGGTACAGCGCAAGCGCTTCGGCGTGCGCGTAGCGACGGTGCAGCTCCGGCGGAACTTCGATGAATCGGATTTCGCACGGGCCCAAGTCCTCCGGCCAATGCAACGCCTCACAGAGACGCGGGCGGTCCGGAGGCGGATTCCACTCCACAACGATCAGTTCAGAGGGAATCTGGTAGCGTCTGGCCTGGCCAATCCAGCCATTTACGAAAGCCTGCATGCGGCTCAGGAGGTTGCCGCCATGGTCGTCATTACGGGCCGTGACGACTACCGAAAGGTACGGTTCACCAGTGCTGGACATTATCTCAGCTTGGCTGTCAGGCAAAGGTGCCAGCCAAAGGCGCGTTCGAGAGCGCGGAACAGAGTTTTGGGCATCCAGCGGAAATACCAAACCATCTTGTAACGGTACTGCACGTATTCCGGAATGCTGAAGGGAAAAATGTGATCCACCATGACGTCCGTGACCCGGAAGCCATGGTTCTCAAACCACCGGCGGCCTTCGGTGCGCGGACAACTGTACGTTACCGGACACCCGGTCTGCGCTTCCGAGTGCTCTGCAATCAGCCGGTCCAGCTTCCAGAACTGCCCCTTTCCGTAGACGAACAGAATCCACAATACCTTCCAGGACCGACGGTTGTAAACCATGATCTTGACGGTGCTGTCGGGGGTAACGTACTTGCGGATCTCATCCAGCACGCGGCTGGGATCCGGCGTATGATGAATCACGCCGAATGAGTAGACCAGGTCATAACGCTCCACCGGGACGGTTTCGCTGAGCTTTTCGGCGTCCGCCTGAATGAAGCGAATCCTATGTTCCAACCCGAAAACTTTAGCGCGCTGGCGAGCGACTTCGAGCGACTGTTCCGTCAGATCGACAGCCGTGACCTGCGCTCCGGCCCGCGCGAAATTGATGGTGTCGGTGCCGATGCCACAGCCGATTTCCAGCACCTTCTTTCCGTTCCAGCGCTCAAATTCGGCGAATCGCGGGATGTGCGGCTCGACGAAGTATTTGCGAGCCTCCACCTCGTCGTAGTATTCGCGAGTTCCGACCGGCTTGGTGGAATGGCGGATATTGCACGGGCGCGAATTCCAGTATGCGCGGACTGCGGCGATAGGCGTGTCTTCAAACGACGCGGGCATAGTCATAGTTCAGCTTCGGGGTTGGACGCCAAGTTTACAATTATATCTGTTTGCGCCGGGCAAGTGCCGGAAACGGCGCGGCTAGGGCGCTTTGCCACTGCCAGACGGCTGGTTCGCCATCCGGGCCTTTACCTGGGGCCAGTCCTTCGCGTCCACAAGAACCGCGGCGTCGAAGATCTCAACTTCCAAAGGCTGGGCTGGATTAGGGAAAGAGAATCCGCCGGCATTGCGCACCAGAGTTCTGGTCACTTCGCCCAAATTCGAGATTTTCAGTGCAAGGTCCAGCGGCTCGCTCGATCGATACAGTTGCCGGCTGTCGCTCAGAGCGGGCCGATTTGCCGAACGGCGGAGAGCTCCAGCACGCGATCCACCCGCACCGCGCCGGCAGGGGGGCATCGACTCCCGTAACGGGCGCGCACCGCGAAATCCGGGAACGTGCTCCACGTTCCGCGGAAAACGGGTCGTCGTGTCTGGGCTCCGCAACTCGCGGATTAGCGCCTCAGGAGTTTCGGGCAGGCTGGGAGATGCCGCCGCAACCAACTCGTAGTCGCCGTCCGGATGTTGTTCGAACCGCTGCAAACGGCTGCCGGGCGTCGCGTAGCCCTGGACCGCGGAAACCGGATGCGCGGACGAGATGGTGGCGCGCTGTGGCGTGGAGGTCTCGGCGCTGAAATTCTCATGCTCCGCCACAGCGTCGAAATCCTCGAACAGACTCGACGGGTCGGCGCGAATTCCCGGAGACCTTGACAAACTGGCCATCGCGTACCCGAACGAGGCGGTCGACGTGAATCACGATCCAGCTTTCCCGCGCGTCGCCGCCCGTGAGTGCGTGTGGTATAAACGAGTTGGGGAGCGGGCGACAAACATTACAGTTTCCGTCAACCCGTCGAAACTATGCCACGGAACCGTCGTCCTGGGAGGAAGATCCCGCGGGACACCAGGACATCCCCAAGCAGCCGGAAACCACCCTCTGCTGTGACGGTTCCTGCCTTGCCGCCAGCCGTTTTGGCCCGGATGGCTGCGCTGCGACGCCGGGCGTACCAATCCGCAGCCCTCGCGGGATTCGCTTACGCAGTGCTGGTTCTGATTATGTGGGGAGCTTTCAACCCACACAGCGGGTTTCCCGGCGAAACCGCCTTTCCTTACATGAGCGAAACCACCTCGGCACTGAAGGGTTTTCTGTTCCCCGGCGACGACCTCCGGATTCAGATGAATACCTTTTACCATCTTCCATATCTCATCGGCGAGGCGATGGGAGTCCAAGGGAGCTACGTACCTTACCAGGTGGTGTATGCGGTTCTATGGTGGGCTCGTGGATTCCTGGTCTTCCTCATCCTTAGAAAATTCCTTCCCGGGTCTCTGTCTATTTGCTATGCCGCTGGCGCGCTGGTGGTACTCCACGCTTCGGATGGCGCGTTGGGTTGGGTTGGGCAAATGAACCAGTTTGGTTTCATCTTCTGGATGGTATTAGCATTCTATCTGCTCACGTTAGGGGCTGAATCGGCAAATTGGGCTCTGGCGGCCCTCTTTGTGATCGCGGCGGGGCTTTGCGAATACATGTCCCTTTGGAGCTATGAGAGCCAGCTTCTGCTCTTGCTGGTCCTCCCTCTGGGCCTACTCTTCCGTTGGCGGTCGTGGCGCAAGCTAGCGTTGATTTATGGGGCATGGTACTCCATTCCAGCTATCTACATCCGGCTGACTATCTTGCGATATCTGAATTCCGCCGGGCATACGTACCAGGAATCGGTGATGCGGAAAGGATGGAGTTGGCGGAGCCTGCTGGCGGACTGGTTTTTCAATATCACAGCGAGCCTGGAGTTCTGGAATTGGCCGCGCGGCGATTGGAAAGCTCCGAAGAGCGAGGCTTATCTGCTCGCATTGATCGCCGCCCTCGTGTTTATCGCCTGTGGGCTAGCCTTCATTCGACTGACGCAGGAGAATCGCAGGCCGAATCCATTCGTCGAGAGCATGCGGACCTGGTGGACTCTTCTCGGAGTTGGGTTCATTTGGGTGGCACTGAGCTTTCCCGTCTACCTGCTGTTGGACTCTGCCCGGGGACTGTGGCGGACGCAGTTCCTGTCGGGCATCGGCGCCGGTTTAGTACTCGCCGCTCTCTGCGGCTTGGCAGCGCATGCGTTCGTGCGGCAGACGGCGAAAATCGCGCTGTTTCTCGCTTTTGGAGCGGTAATCGCTTTCTTCGGCAGTGCCTCCGCCATCCAGAAGTGCGCGCTCGAAAGGTGGATCTGGGAGCGGCATCGCGTCGCGATAAAAGAGATCTTGCAGGTCGCGCCTAGTGTTATGCCGTACACCATCATCGTGGTTACGAATGTGCCCAAGGACAATGATCCGTTTGGGCACGAAATGTGGCTGGATCTGGCGCTGCGGTTGGTGTATCCAGGCATTCCGGTAGCGGGAGTCTATTTCTACGCCGACGGCACGCCCGGCCCGGGCGATGGCTGGAAGGCCGGGGGAGACTCATGGACGTGGGAAGGGACAGGTTTTTCGCCGGTCTTCCCGGCTACCGGTCTTGCCAACACGGTGGTTGTCGATTACGAGCCATTGGGCCGAGGAAGACTCGAGGCAGCGTTCCCGGCTTTCGTGTGCACGACGCGTTGCGCGACAGAACTATACCATCCAGGTTCCGTTGTAACCGGGCCGATCTCACTTATCGCCAGCCGCCGCTACCGGGTGAACTAGCGGTCTGCGGCAAGCGGATAGTCCACTGCGGCGGGGACTGATTCACAGGATGGCTACGGTTGCCGGGCGCCGAATCCCAGCGCCAGGTACTCGACTACAGCCCCTAGCGCATCCTTGTCCAGCAGCCTCCAGCAGTCCAGCACGGTGCCGTGCCGCTTGAATTCCTTGGGCGAGATGTCCCGGAACTCCGCCCACGGTGTCGTGATAGCCAGCACGTCTGCCTGTCGCGCGCAGTCGGCGGCGCTCTTGGCGAATGTCACCTTCCCGACCAGTTGCGGCTGGGCATTTTCCATGGCCGCCGGATCGTAGACAACCACCGGCACCCCAATCGACAGCAGGTGCTTCGCCAGGGCGAGGCCTTGCGATTCTTCAACCACTTCGGTGTTGGGTTTGTAGGAAAGCCCCATTACCCCGACCGTGCCCCCCTCGGGTAACCGTGCGAGAATCCACTTCGCCAACCGCGGCGCCTGGCTCTGGTTCAACTGGTGTGTCGCCTCGGAGAGAATTGGCGGCACACCGTTGGCCCGCGCCAGGGCCGAAAACGCCAGATTATCGCGTGGAAAGCAGGGGCCGCCATATCCCAGCGCGCCTTTCAAATACTTCTGTCCAATTCGGCTGTCACACCCGATCGCCGAGGTCACCACATCCACATTGGCACCCGGCAGCGTCTCGCAAACCTGCGCCAGCATGTTGGCGTAGGAAATCTTGGTGGTGACGAAAGTGTTGACCGAAATTTTCGTCAGTTCGGCATTCACGTGATTCATCCGCCGGATGTGCGGGTTGCTGTCGCATACACCGGTGTAGAGCCTTTCCAGAATGTCGCCGGACCGCTCGTCCGATTCGCCGATGAGGATCATGTCCGGATTCAGCATGTCCCGAATGACGCTGCCCAACGCGATGAACGCGGGGTTGTAGCACAAGCCAAATCCTTCGACGCATTTCTTGCCCGAGTACGCCTCGAGCGCCGGCCCTAGCTTGCCGCCTGTCGCCCCCGGCATCACCGTGCTGGAAAGCACCACCAGATGCCAATCCTGTTTCTTGCGCAGCGCAGTGCCGATCTTCTCCGCCGCGATCATCACGTCGCGCAACGAGAACGTGCCATCGGGATCGGAGGGCGTGGGCACGATGATGAAGGTAGCTTCGGTTGCCAGAACCGCCTGTTCGTAATCTGTCGTGGCCGAAAGGCGCTCCCGATTGGCTTGGATCATCTCCTCCAAGCCCGTCTCCCTCAGGGGCGCGTGGCCCTGTTGAATCGCGGCCACGTAGTCGGGATTGACATCGACTCCCACTACCATGTGTCCTTTGTGGGCCATGACCGCGGCCATGGGGGCGCCCAGCTTCCCTAAACCGGTGATCGATAGTTTCATGTGCTCTATTCCTGTCGTACAATGGGCATCCGCCAGCCGGTGCCGAACGCGCGCGAGGTCACCTTCAGGACCGGGGCGGCTTGTTTTCGCTTGAATTCCGCAATGCGGACCAGGCGCAGGACGCGGCGAACGGTTGGCTCGTCGAAGCCCTGGGCGATGATTTCCTCCGCCGACTGGCACTGCTCGACGTGAAGCTCCAGAATCTGATCGAGCACGTCGTAAGGTGGGAGGCTGTCTTGATCGGTCTGGTCCGGCCGCAATTCGGCCGAAGGCGCCTTGGTGAGAATCGCTTCGGGAATGTCGGGCCGGCGCCGGTTTCGCCATCGCGAAACCCGGTACACCATCATCTTCGGCAGGTCCGCGATCACGGCGAGACCGCCATTCATGTCGCCGTACAGCGTGCAGTAGCCCACCGACATCTCAGACTTGTTGCCGGTGGTCAGCAGCAGCGAACCGTACTTGTTGGAAAGCGCCATTAACAGGTTGCCGCGGATACGCGATTGAATGTTCTCCTCCGTCACGTCGGGCGGGAACCCGCGAAAAGCCTCTTCCAGCACGGCATCGTAAGTCTGCATGATGCCGGCGATGGGTAGTGCGATGGTCTTGATTCCGAGATGGCGCGCGAGTTCGGCCGAATCGTCCACGCTGCCCTGGCTCGAGTAGCAGGAGGGCATCATCACGCCGAGCACGTTTTCGGGGCCCATGGCATCGGCGGCGATGGCGGCCGTAAGCGTCGAATCGATGCCGCCGGAAAGCCCCAGCAGCACTTTACTGAACCGCGTTTTACGCGCGTAATCCCGGACGCCCAGCACCAACGCGTTCCAGATCTCGGCTTCAGGCTCGAAGTCGTCCTCGGCGATGGCGTCCGGCCCACAGGGTGGCCCGGCAGCGAGGTCCACCACCACCACGTCTTCCTCGAAACCTTTCGCCCGCGCGAACAGGCGGCCCTGCGCATCGAATGCGCCGCTGCGGCCGTCGAAGATGAGGTCATCGTTGCCGCCCACCTGATTCACGAAGACCAGCGGCAGGCCATGTTTCCGAGCCAGGTGGCCGAGCATCTGTTGGCGCAGAAGCTGCTTCCCGACGGTGAAAGGCGAAGCCGAAAGGTTGATGATGGCCTGGGCCCCCGCTTGTGTCAGCACCTCGATGGGGTCCTGGTGATAGCGCCTGCGCCTCCAGAAGTCACGGTCGTTCCAGACGTCTTCACAGATGCTGATGCCTAAGCGCCAGCCGTCTAATTCCAGAATCTGCGGCGCCTGGGCGGGCTCGAAGTAGCGGTCCTCGTCGAAGACGTCATAAGTGGGCAGCAGCGTTTTGTGGAACGCCGGCCCGACGGCGCCGTTTCTCAGCAGCACAGCGCTATTGAACAAAGGGCGGCCCATGTCAGAGGGATTGGGCGTAGCCACCCCGACGAGCAGCGGCGGAGCGCCGGCGAGTTCGGCGGCGATGCGCGCCAGCATCTCGCAACTGCGGCGCACGAAGCCCTGGTTCATCAATAGGTCGCGCGGGAGGTATCCCATCAGGGCCAGTTCGGGTGTAACCACGAGGCCGGCCCCCTGGGACTGCGCCGCCCGAGCTCCGCTTACGATCAGCGAGGAGTTTCCGCTAAGGTCGCCCGCGGTAGGATTGATTTGTAGAAGCGCTATTCGCAAAACAAAATTTACCCGCCACTCGTCAAAATAGACTTCTAGAACTGAAACGGCAAGTGCAAGGACCTTTGGGCCAGTGTAGCAACATGCGAGGCGCTTGTGGGCTGCTGGTATAGTGGGATTGAACCGTGAATTCCCGCGAGCCGCCGCTGGTCAGCATCGTTACGCCTTCGTACAATATGGCGCAGCATCTGCCTGCCACGATTGAGAGCGTGCTGTCGCAGGACTACCCTCGCATCGAGTACATCGTGGTGGACGGCGGGTCCACCGACGGCAGCCTCGAGATTCTGGGGCGCTACCACGACCGCCTCCGGTGGCACACGGGCAAAGACAAGGGGCCCTCCGACGCCGCTCATCGCGGATTCCTGGAAGCGCGAGGTGAGGTCTTCGCCTGGCTGAACGCCGATGACATCTATCTCCCGGGCGCGGTGCGGACCGGGGTGGAATACCTGGCGGCCCACCCGGACATCGATGTGGTCTATGGCGAAGCCTACTGGATCGACGACCAGGGCGCCGTCATCCGGCGATATCCCACGCTGCCCTTCGACCCCAAAGTTCTGGAGCGCGACTGCTTCATTTGCCAGCCGGCTTCGTTCATCCGGGCCTCTTCCTACAAAGGCTGCGGGCTGGACCCGGACGTCGCCCGTTCGTTCGATTACGATCTCTGGATCCGCATGGCCAAGCAAAACTACCGCTTTCGCTCGATTCCGGAATACCTGGCGGGATCTCGGATGCACAGCGGGGCGAAGACCCTCTACGAGCGCGATGACGTGTTTCACGCCTCCATGCGGCTGCTGAAACGGCACTATGGCTACATCCCGTTTCCCTGGGTATTCGGGTACACGGCGTACCGCATGGACCGGCGCGACCAGTTCTTTCAGCCGCTCAAGCCCTCGTTGCTGAAATACCTGGCCAGCCTGCCTATGGGTCTGGAGTTGAACCCAGCCAAACCTTTTCGATTCGTGGGCGAATGGCTTTGCGCGCCGGTAGCGTACTTCAAACACCGTCCGCGAACGTAAGCGTAGCGCCGGCGGTCTTTGCCGCCGGTGAGGTTGTCCGGATTGGAACAGACCGGCGGCAAGGCCGCCGGCGCTACTCGCTTTTGCTAAACTTCTTAGTTTCATGAAACTGTCGATCCTGATGCCGGTTTACAACGAGCGCACCGTTGTAGAACGTTGTATCACGCAGGTTCTGACTGCTCCGTTGCCCGAGAACATGGAGCGGGAACTGGTGATCGTGGACGACTGCTCGACCGACGGCACCAGTGACACCCTCCAGCTCCTGGCCGCGGGATTTCCGCAAATCCGCCTTTTCCGGCATGAGCGGAACCGGGGGAAAGGCGCCGCCGTGCGCGCCGCAATCCGGAAAGCGTCGGGTGATTTCTCGCTGATTCAGGATGCCGATCTGGAGTACGATCCCTCCGAATACTCGCGCCTGCTGCGGCCGCTGCTGGACGGCCACGCCGACGCCGTCTTCGGATCCCGCTATATGGCCGGCGAGCAGACCCGCGTCCTGCCGTTCTGGCATTCCATGATGAATAAGGGCCTGACGCTGGTTTCCAACATGTTCTGCAACCTCAACCTCACGGACATGGAAACCTGCTACAAGGTCTTTCGCACGGACCTGCTCAAGAGCATCCCCATCCGCTCCGACCGGTTCGGCTTCGAGCCGGAAATCGTCATGAAGAGCGCCAAGCGGAAGCTGCGTATTTACGAAGTGCCCATCAGCTATCACGGCCGCACTTATGAAGAAGGCAAAAAGGTCGGCTGGAAGGACGGATTAAGAGCGCTCGCCGTCATCTTCAAGTTTTGGCTCATCGATGACCTCTATGCCGCCCCCTACGGCCGCGGCGTTCTCAACAATCTCACCGGCACGCCCCAGTATCTGAGCTGGCTCGCGCGAAAGCTCCGGCCGCACATTGGCGACGAAGTCCTGGAGGTGGGCGCGGGAATCGGGAACATCGCCGGAAGGCTCATGGCGAGACGGATGCTCTACATGGCGGCGGAGAAAGATCCGCTTCATCTCCACGCGTTGCGCAACCGCTTTCTGCGCACGCCGAACGTGGCGGTCGAGCGCATCGACCCCGAAGTTCCCGCGGACCTGGCCGGCCTGGAAGGCCGCTTCGATACGGTGCTTTGCCTGAATGTGCTCGAGTACCTGGACGACCCCGGCCGCGTGGTGGATTCTCTGCGCTCCACACTGAAGCCGAATGGCGTGCTGGTGGTGCTTGTGCCCTGTGGCCCGCGCTTGTTCGGGACCCTCGATCGAAGCTTGGGACACAAGCGCCGTTACAGCTCAGCGGAAGCGCGCCAGTTGCTGGAATCCCATGGTTTGGCGGTGGAAACCGCCGGCAGTTTCAACAAAGTCGGTGCGCCGCCATGGTGGGCGTACAGCCGGCTGTTCGGTTCCAGGAATATCAACAAGCTGGTATTGAAGGTTTTCGACAAAACTGTATGGATCTGGAGGCGGCTCGACTGGCTGATGCCGTGGCCGGGGCTCTCTCTCATCATGGTGGCGCGCAAGCGCGGCGGCGCAGCGAATGCAAGCTGAATCCGAAATCGTCCGCTTCAACCGGTTGTTGGCGGGGTTCGCCGGCAAACGGATCCTGGTGATCGGCGATCTCATGCTCGACGAGTTTATTTGGGGAAGGGTGTCGCGCATTTCGCCCGAAGCGCCCGTTCCCGTGGTCAATGTCACGGGAGAATCGTACTATCCGGGAGGCGCCGCTAATGTGGCGCGCAATGTCCGGGAGTTCACCGATAAGGTCGCCGTCATGGGTGTCACGGGGGCAGACTCTCATGGGCGGCAGTTGCTGGATCTGTTGGAAGGTTCCGGTATCGATACGTCCGGGGTTCAGCAGGACGCCGCCTTTTCAACTACGGTGAAGACCAGGATTATCGCCCGGAACCAGCAAGTGGTGCGCGTGGACCGTGAGCGCAGGACGCCGCTGCCCCCCGAACCAACTGAGCGTGCCAGGAACCACCTGGATTCCATGGCCGGGGGCCTGGATGTTATCATCGTCGCCGACTACGGCAAAGGCTTGCTGACCCAACCGCTGGCGGATTATATCTGCCGGACGGCGCACGCGCACGGCAAGATCCTGACCGTGGACCCTCATCCTTACACTTCGCTTTCCTGGCAGGGCGCCACCGCCATCAAGCCGAACCGGGCTGAGGCTTTTATGGCGGCGGGCCTGCCGCCCTCCGATCCCGTGGCGCCAGTGCTTTGCGACCAGCCCCTGCTTGAGGCTGGGAACCGGCTGCTTCAGCTTTGGAAAACCGGAAGCGTCTTGATCACCCTGGGAGAGCACGGCATGTTGCTGTTCCAAAGCGGTTCTCAGCCGTACCCCACTCCTACCCGCGCCAAGGATGTATTTGACGTTTCCGGCGCCGGCGATACGGCCCTTGCGGTTTTCACCCTGGCTCTTGCCGCCGGAGCCACTCCCCCCGAAGCCGCCGAACTTGCCAACTGCGCCAGCGGCATCGTGGTGGGCAAGCTGGGTACCGCCACCGTGACAGCGGCGGAGCTCCGGGCGGGCTTTGCCCAGGTATGAGCCGGGCAAGAGCGGTATTCTTCGACCGCGACGGCACCCTCATGGAAGAGGTCCATTATTGCGGCGATCCCGCAAGAGTCCGGGTCTTCCCGGGCGTTCCGGAGGCGTTGCGGCGGTTGAAGGAGGCTGGCTTCCGCACGTTCGTCATTACCAACCAGGGCGGCATCGGGCGCGGCCTGATTACAGAAGCGCAATACCACGCCGTTCAAGAGGAACTGCAGCGCCAGATCGGAGCAGGACTGATCGACGCGACTTATTTCTGCGCCGATCCGCCGGCTGTGCCCTCCACCAGACGGAAGCCCGAGCCGGGCATGGTGCTGGAAGCCGCGGCAGCTTATGATATCGACCTGGCACGGTCGTATTTCATCGGCGACAAGAGCGCTGACATCGAATGCGGCCAGCGCGCCGGCACGCGCACCATCCTGGTCCTGACCGGCTACGGAGCGGAGCGGGATTCCCACCCCGACTTCACCGCGCACGACATCAGTCAGGCTGTCCAAATCGTGCTCAGGACTTCAGATGAACCCGAATCAGGGCGCGCGAACCCGCGTATTTCCGGATCTCGACCGTAGCGCCATCGTCGACAACTTTAGAGATGAGCCACCCTGGCCGAAGGGTGTTCTGATAGACGAAAAACTCCTGGCCCGGGCTGGCGAAGCTCCGGTACTCGACGACATGCACCGATGACCAGTGCCGCAGCACCCGGATGCCGCCGTCGATGGTATCGAAGCCCATGTATTTGACCGCTGCCTCGTCGTCCGCAAGGAACAGCAGCCGCGATTTCAGCGGTTCGGGCGCGTAATGCCACATCTGTAAGAACAACTGGCCGTCCGACACCGCCACGGGCCCTTGCTGGAGGGCCTCTCGCAAGAGGGGTTCGCCGTCAAACGGATTTCGGCTCGGCGGGATCTCCATTGACGAATAGCCGAAGCCCACGGCCAGAGCGGCTGTCAGCAAGAATCCGGGCAGCGCCCGCCCCCCCGACATATGGGCGACGACCATGGGTGCAAGAAACGAAAAGCCGGCCAGCGCAATCAGCGCGTAACGCGGCGTGAACATGTGCGTGACCAGGGGCGCTCCCGCCACCGCGACCAGCGGGATTGCGAGAAACAGCACCCCGGCAACGAGTTCGTGGTCCGCCAGTGGGGGAATAGCGCTTCCAGCAGTATCCGGTTTGTTGCGGCTCAGAATGATCGAGAGCGCCAACAAGGCCAGCAGCAGCGTCAGGAAACTGGAGGCGTGCTGGAGGCCGCTCTCCCAGAACTCGATCGCCTGTTCGGGGTAAGGGGGGGCCCACGTATGCGTGAATCCTTTCACGACGCCGACTACGGTGGAGATCCGCCAGAGGATCGGCGCTCCGCCGGCCGCGAACGCCGCCCATACTCCCCAATCGATCTTTCTGTTGCGGTAGAGCCGAACCGCTTCTCCCCCGGCCAGGGGCAGGTACAGCAGGGCCGCGTAGTAGTGGCAAAGGAGGGCGGCTGCCATGCTGAGAGCCAGTCCAGGCAGAGCCAGGAAACGTTGGGAGCGCTCTGTTGCCGCTTGCCACGCCACCAGCGCCAAACCGCAAAATGCCAGTTCCGGGCCATACGCGCGCGCCTCCACCGAATAGTAATAGGTCTCGATGACAGTGGGAAGCAACAGCGCGGCAAGCGCATAGTAGATGCCTGCGCGCCTCAACGTGAACCGAAACAGGCACAAACAGAACACCAAAAAGCCCATGATGGCCGGTAGCCGGGCGGATATCTCTCCGGCGCCGAACCACCGCACGCACAAATGGGCCATGAGGTGCGGCAGCGGGGGGGCGGCATCACACGCGAGCGCGGCCTTCCAGGCCGTGGACAGGTCCGGGGAATTCGCGATCACCAGCGTAATGACTTCGTCGTACCAGAACGGTTTGCTTCGGGCATGCAGCCCGGCTCCCAAGAGGTAGAGGATCGCGAATGCGCACAGAATCAGGTGCTGGCGCTTCTCGATCCAGACCGCTACATGGCGCGCGTCGTCTTCCAGCGATGATTCTGGAGAGGGCCGGTTGGCGGAAACAGCATGCATTTAGGTGCACCTCATGATCGCGCGCGATGTGCCGCTTCTACCAGATGCGAAGAGGGATGTCGCCAGGCGAGTACCCCACGCCCACCGATACATCGTATATGACCCGGTTGTAGAGACTGAAGGTGGCACTGGTGTACTTACGGGCGCTGGCGGACACCACCCCATGGACGTTATGCACGATTTGGCGGCTCGCGGACAATGTTCCGCTGATGCCGCCGTAAGTGCCGAGGACATTCCCAATCGAGTCGGATCGGTTGTACCCCCCGGAGACGCCGAAGCTCCATCGGCGTAGCCCGGTATAATTGTATCCCGCCAGCGCGGTGGTCGTGATGGAGGTCAGAAACAGACCATTGCCGGGCGTAATACCCCGCCCTCCGGAAACGTACGCGACCCCCTTGGGAAACGTCCGCGACAACCGGCCGGTCCCGGTCACGAAATGGTCGATCCGGTCGAGCACCACGGTTCCCTCCGGGGTTCCGATCAGGGCCGCAATTGCAGGATCAATGGGCACGTTTTGGATAAACTTGGTCTCGGCTCTCGCCATCCCGCCCTCTGCGGAGAACTCCAGCCAGCGGCTAATCCGCGCGGAAAATACGCCGGACACTGTATGCATGTCCGTGCTGCTGAGCACATGGATAAAGTCGAAGTGGGTGTAACCGTAATTGGCGCCGATGGTGGTACGGCGAGTCACACGGTATTGCACATCGGCGTGAGCGGTGGCGCCGGTAACCCCGTAGAGCGCAGCCGAGCTTTGGCGGACCAGAAAACCGTCGCCGCCCAAACTGAAAGAAAGCCGCGCGGTCTTCTGAAAGACCAAATTGGCCTGCGTGCTCAGATACTCCGTGCGGTTGTCGAAGAAGTCCGTCGTGGGAGCATAAGTCGTGGAGGGATCGAAGGGCACGGTCTGCGAAAGCCCCGGAAGACCGAAATTTCGCGAGAACAAGCCGGCGTTTTCGTTCAGCGTCAGGATCACATGGCGCGAGACCTGCTGCACAATCCCCAGCATCAGGGATTGATCGGTTGAATCGTAGCTTGTGGCGTGCGTGTAACGCCGGACGGAACCGCGGTAGTCCAAGCCGATCTTGGTGTGCTTCCAGCTATGCACGCCACTGATGCCTGCCGTGAGTTCCAGGGCCATACTCGCCTCGTTCCCCAACTGGCCCTGCGAATTCACCGCCACGCCGGATAGTCCGGTGTCATAGACCCCGGTCAATTCGACGAACGGCCGAAAATCGATCTGTGGCTGCGCCATGGCCGCGGGCGCCTCGCCGCGCGAGAGTATGGCGGGGCCCGCGTATTGCGCAAATGCCGGCATGGCCCAGGCCAATACTGCGAGCACTCGTCCGGGATTCAAAGAGTTTTCCTCCGTCTGCCTCCGGCCATAACCTGCCGCAGGCCGTAACTCAAAGTCTGACGCGATACTCTCAGGTAAGTCAAGCTGGCCGGTTCCGCTGGCGGCGCTACCCCGTTGGGCTCGCCGATTCAGCCCGCCGGGTGGAAGTTCTTCGCCAGCGCGCGCGCGATGCGCTGGCAGGCATGGCCGTCGCCGTAGGGGTTGTGAACACGCGTCATGCGCGTGTATTCGTCCTGGTCCTCGAGAAGGCGGGTGGCTTCCGTCACGATGCGATCCACACCGGTGCCCACCAGTTTCACTGTGCCGGCCTCCACGGCTTCGGGGCGTTCCGTCTTCTCACGCAAGACCAGCACCGGCTTGCCCAGCGAGGGCGCTTCTTCCTGGATGCCGCCGGAGTCCGTAACGATCAGCCAGCAACGGCGCATCAGATCGACAAACGCCGTGTAGGGTAGGGGATCGAGCAGCACGACGTTGGAAAGGCCGCCCAGTATTCGGTGCGCTGGGCCGAGCACGTTGGGGTTACGGTGGACCGGGTAGACGATCTGGACGTCGGGGCGCGAGGCCACCAGCGACAGCGCGCGCATGACCCGGTCGAATCCCGGCCCGAAATTCTCGCGGCGATGGCTGGTGACCAGCACCAGCCGCTTGCCCGGATCCATCCATGGCCATTCGGGCGCGCGCAGGGCGCCCCGGTCGAGGGCATCGCGAACATACAGCACGGCATCGATGCCGGTGTTGCCCGTGACGAAGATTCTTTCACGGGCGACACCCTCGCCGATCAGCGCCGCCTCGGCCCCGGCCGTGGGGGCGAAGTGCCAGGTCGCGATGCGCGAAGTCAGGACGCGATTCATTTCCTCCGGAAAGGGCTGCATCATGTCGCCGGTGCGCAACCCAGCCTCGACATGCGCGACCGCGATCTGCTTGTAGAAGGCCCCGATCGCGCCCGCCAGCGTGGTGGTGGTGTCGCCCTGAACCAGGACCAAGTCCGGATGCTCGGCCTTGAGGATGGGTTCGATCGCGGCCAGAATGCGCGCGGTAAGACCGGCCAGCGACTGGCCCGGCTCCATCAGATCGAGATCGTAATCGGGCGTGACGGAAAAGGCCGCGAGAACCTGGTCCAGCATGTCGCGGTGCTGCGCCGTCACGCAGACTTTCACCGCAAATTCATTTGGCCGTGCGCGCAACCGGTGAACCAGCGGACAAAGCTTGATGCCCTCCGGGCGCGTTCCGAAGATGCAGAGAATGCGGATCATCGGCGCCGCACTTTCACCCGGGTGGGCCGCCACAAAGTCTCGGGTGGAACCACGAACACCGCGATGGCGAGCAGCGGCGCCAGGTTCATGGCGAAAAAAGTTCTGGCCGGAGAAGAAACACGCTTCAGGAAAAGGCCCTTAGGCACCAGGTAATCCAGAGCCGCAAGAGCCACCAGGGCCAGTTCGTCGATCAACAGAAAGCGGCGGAATGGCGAGGCGGGAAGGGCCATCGTCGCGGCCCACACCAGCAGAATGGCCCAAGGAAGCGCCAGCCGGGCGAACCTGTGCGACAGGAAATCGAGGCGCATCCGATTGGCGCTGGTGAACAACTCGGGCAGGCGCGCATGCACCTGCCAGAGGCCCGCCAGGGTCCTCAGTTTGCGCCGGAACTCCCCGCCTTCGGACGTGGGGTGATCGAAGGCGATGGCTTCCGGATCGACAATCACCCGGTTGCCGCGGAAGAAGGCTCGCAGGGGAATCGCGACGTCGTCGGACAGCGTGTTCGGGGGAATCGGCGCGGTCAGGCTGCGGCGAATCGCGTAGATGCAACCGGTGGCGCTGAAGGTCGAGTCGATTCGGGAATGACGGCGGCGCGCGAAGAGTTCATACCGCCTGTACAATTTCATGTCGGCCTCTTCGCCCGTGCTGTCCGGATTGAGGATGCGGAGCTCGCCGGTGACGGCGCCGATGGACGGATCGGCGAAATTCGCCACTAAGTGGGAAAGGGCGTGGGGATCGAGCGCTTGCCGGACATCCGTGAAGAACAGAATCTCCCCGGAAACCTGCCGCAGCGCCACATTGAGCGTCGCCGCCTTACCGCCGCGGGGCGCGCGGATCAGGCGCACGCCGCGGTCCGCGAACGACTCGGCGATCGCCTCGGTGGCATCGGTCGATCCATCCGATACCACCAGGATCTCCACCAGATGCGCCGGGTAATCGAGCCCCAGGAGACACTCCAACTTCCCGCGGATGAACTCCTCTCCATTGTGAACCGCCATCAGCACCGAAACCGTGGCGCGAAAATTCTTGTCCTTTCGCACTGGGGGAGCCGCGCGCCGGGTGAAAAACGCCAGGAGAATAGGGTAGCCTGCAATGATGTAAAACACAATCGCGGAAGCGACGGCAAGCAGAACCGCGGCCAGCATCAGGAACTTGCCACCGCCTCCCCGGGCATCGGCGCCCCTCCGAACCGGTGGAGATAGACCGGGACGATTCTGTCATAGGAGCAGAAAATCGCCATCAGGCAAGTATCATACTCTATCTGCTTGAGGATTGGGTACTTCCGGGGTCTTTGCTGTAGTACCAGGCGTTTGCCCCCGTCCGCATTGATCGAGAGCCTGGCCGAGGGCGAGCAGCCCTGGGGTAAGGGCCGGCGCGGAATCCGCAGGCTTGTCTTCAGCTCGCCGTTTGGCAGAGGGTTGCCAGCCTGTTTTGGGGGTCTCCTCGGG
>JBEKSR010000081.1:0-23193 GCA_049516835.1 Bryobacteraceae bacterium
TGGTGTTGGTAAAAGGCGTTCATCGCTGTCCTCCAAGCTCACTACCTGGAAGTTTATGCGATGAACGCCTCCCGAGCACCTGCCAGGGATACCAAGGGCAAAGCCCTTGACTAGCTTGCCCATCGCCCGCTTGCGGGCGATTTCTTCACAGCTTCCAAGGGCCGCGGCGCGGTAAGCGCTTGCAAACAGGTGGCCGCGTTTCCGAGCCGCGCGCAAGCCGTCGCCAGTGGACAAAATCGATCTTACTTCGCCGGAGCGGGTATGGAAGCGCCTTCCCGCAATTCATCGGTGGCGCGGCGGATCACCATGTCGCCGGGGTGCAGACTGCCGATCACCTCGATCAGGTCGCCCTCGGCCGCCCCTTTCTTCACGTCTACCCACTCGGCGCGGCCGTTTTGGTTGCGGATGACGAAGGTGCGCTCGGTGGTGGTCACAACGCTGGTCCTGGGCACGAAAAGAGCGGGACGGGAACGCCGGACCGGCCATTTGACCGCTGGGTACATGCCGGGAGCGAGCGAGCCGTCGCGATTGAACACGTCGAGCTCGACCGGCATGGTGCGGGTTTTGGGATCGAGTACGTGAGCGATGCGCGCCACCGTGCCGGTATATTGCCGTTCCGGGTACGCGGGGACACGGAACGGCACACTGGCGCCCGGCGCCACTCCGCCAACGTCTTCCTCGGGGACCGGAACCACCAGCCGGAGATACGCCACCTGCTGGATGACCAGGAGCGCGGTGTCTGCGCCCGGGCCGGCCAGCGCGCCGGGGTGCACGAAGCGGTCGGTCACCACGCCGTCGAACGGCGCGGTGATAGTGAGGTACGCTTCCAGTTCCTTCCGGGCCTCGACCACGGACTGCGCGGCGCTGGTGGCCTGGCGGCGGGAGCGCACCAGCGCCTGCGTCGCGTCCACCTGCTTTTCGGCCAGAATCAGCTCGTTGCCGGCCACCGCTCCGGGCGTTTCAGCGGCCTTCTTGAGACGCTCAAGAGTGCTCCGGACGGCGGCCAGTTGCGCTTCGGCCTGCCGGCGGTCGGATTCCGCGGCCTGCACCTTGGATTCGGCTTCGGCAATCTGGGTCTTCAGTTCGGGCGCGCTTAGCGCCACCAGAAGGTCTCCCTGCTTCACCATGCTGCCGCGGTCCACCAGAACGCGCTCGACATAGCCGGGCACTCTGGCGTGCAGCGAGACACTCAGAAACGGCAGGATCTCGCCGGGCAGATCGATGGTTCGGGATACGGGTTTGGAAACCACCGGCGCAAGCTCGCTGGTTTGCGCAAAGGCGACGGCGAGGCACACTGGAACAAGAGAAGTCTTAAGTCGCATCATAATATCGGCTCGCAGGGTCCATCGGATTGAGCGATGGGGAAGTAACGGATGCCCTGCGCTCGAAGACTGCGTATATCGAAGGCAGGATGGTCAAAGTGGTAAACGTCGCGGCGACGAGTCCGCCGATGACCGCGCGGGCGAGCGGCGCCGATTGCGCGCCGCCCTCGCCGAAGCCGATGGCCATGGGCGCCATGCCGAAGATCATGGCCGACGCAGTCATGAGGATGGCGCGCAGGCGGCCGCCGGCGCCTTCCCGGATGGCTTCGAGGAGTGGCCGGCCTTCGTGGCGCGAGCGTTCGGCGAAAGTGACCAGCAAAATCGAGTTGGCCACCGCAATCCCGATGGCCATGATGGCTCCCATGAAAGATTGAACGTTGAGCGTGGTGCCGGTGGCGAGGAGCATCGCCGCAACGCCACAGAGGACCGCGGGGATGGTCAAAATGATGGCCAGCGCCAGGCGCATCGACTGGAAGTTCGCGGACAGCAGGAGAAAGATCACCAGGACGGCCAGCAGCAAACCAATTCGCAACCCGGAGATGGTCTGATCGAGCGGTGGAAGCTCGCCGCGCAGCTTGACGGTGACGCCTTTAGGCGGCGGGCCGGCGCCGGCCAGCGCCCGATTCAGTTTTTGCGCGGTTTCTCCCAAGGTCAACCCATGGATGTTGGCCGTGAGGCTTACCACGTGCTGGCCGTTGTAACGTTCAATCAACCCGGGCATGGTGCCGAGCTTTAGGCCGGCGATGGCGGTGAGCCGCGGCTCCGATTGCCCGCCCTTCATCACCGGAAGATTGCCGACTTGTTCGACGCTCTGGATGCGGTTTTGAGGCAGCTCGACTTGAATCTGGAAGGCGTTGCCGGAAACGGGGTCGCGCCAGTAGTTGGGGTCGGCGAAGCGCGAAGAGGAAGTCGCGGGGACCACCGAGCGCACGACGTCCGACATGGTCAAGCCGAACTGGCCGGCGCGGCCGCGATCGATAGTGATATCGAGCGTGGGAAAGTTCTGTTCTTGAGCGAACTGGAGGTCGCGCAGGAAGGACAACTTCGCCATTTGCGCCTGCAACTTCTGAGCGTAGGCGTAGTCGTCCTGAAGGCTGATTCCTTGGACGGCCACCTCGATGGGCGTGGGAGATCCGAAGCTCATCACCTGGCTTACGATGTCGGCGGCCTCGAACGAGATCTGCGATCCGGGCAGCTCGCGGCGCAGGGCTTCGCGCAAGCGTTCGCGCAAGGGTTCGCCGCGGGGCGCATCGGGCTTGAGCGCGACCTGGATGACGGCTTCCTGCGGGCCGCTGGTGAACAGGTGGATGAGATCCACCGGGTAGCTGGAGGGCACCACGCCGACAAAGTCGCTGGTGATTTCGACGTTTCCCTCGCCGGCTTCGCGCCGGATGACGTCGAGCGCGTGCAGGACGATGCGCTCGGTCTCCTCGACGCGCGTGCCGGCCGGCGCCCGCAGCCGTATGCGGAAGAGCGGAGCGTTGGCGTCGGGGAAGATTTCCGTTCCGATGCGCGGCAGCAGGACGTAGAGCACGCCGACGGAGACGGCAAGGTAACCGAAAACCAGGGGCCATCGAAGCCACAAGACGGCATTCAGATAGCGTGCATAGAATCCGCGCAGGCGCCGCTCCTCGCCACGGTGGGCTTCGCGCATGAGCCACGTCGAAAACACGGGGACCAGGGTGCTCGAGAGCAGATAGGAAGCGATCATGGAAAACGCGACGGCGAGGGAGAGCGGCACGAAAAGTTGGCGGCCCACACCGATCATGAAGAAGGATGGAACGAAGACGGCGAGAATCGAGAACATGGAGAGCAGACGGGGCATCGCCGTGCGGCTGCACGCCTCGACCACGGCCCGCGCGCGGGAGACGCCGGGGAGCATCCGGGTGTGAATGTTCTCGATCTCGACGGTGGCCTCGTCGACGAGCACTCCCACGGCCAGCGCCAGGCCGCCCAGCGTCATGATGTTGATGGTCTGACCCGCGGCCCACAACAGAACGACGGCGCCGAGCAGGGCAAACGGGATGTTGGCGACAACGATGAGCGCGCTGCGCCAGTCGCGAAGGAAGATCAGCACCATCAGACCGGTCAGGGCCGCGCCCAGCAGTCCTTCGATAACCAGACCGCGGATACCGTTGGTAACGAAGGGCGACTGGTCGAATTGCAGGCTGACATCGACATCGTCGGGGACCACCTTCTTGAAGTCGGGGATGGCCGCTTTGACGGCGTTGATAACGGCGAGAGTGGAGGCGTCGGAGCGCTTGGTGACGGGGATGTAGACGGTCCGCTTGCCGTTGACGTGCGCGTAGGCGGTCACCAGATCGGTACCGTTCTCGATGGTCCCGATGTCGCGCAGGAAGACGGTGGCGCCGGAGACCGGGCGGATGGGCGTGCCGAGCAGCTCGGAAAGATCGGCGCCGAGAGCGGCGTTGGTCCGGGCGATGCGCTCGACGTTGCCGGTCCACATGTTGCCGGACGGCATCACCAGAGTGGCTTTGCCGACGGCGGCAATGGCCTCTTCGGGCGAGATCTGGTACTGCCGGAGCTTGTCCGGATCGAGCATGATGACGATGGTCCGCTGGTTTCCGCCGAACGGCGGCGGCGCGGAAACGCCGGGAAGCGTCGCAAAGAGCGGCCGCACACGGTTCAACGCAAAATCCTGCATCTCGGCCTGCGTGCGGGTGGCGCTGCTGAAGACGAGCATGCCGACAGCGACGCTTCCGGCGTCGAAACGCGTGATGAAGGGCGGCACCGTTCCAGGAGGCATGAAGGCGCGAGCACGGTTCACATACCCGACGGTCTCGGACATCGCCTGACTCATGTTAGTGCCCTCGTGAAACACTAACTTCATGAGCGCCGCGCCCTGAATGCTCTTACTCTCGACGTGGTCGAGGCCGGTGATGTAAAGGAAGTGATACTCGTAGTAGTAAGTGAGATAGCCTTCCATCTGGGCCGGGTCCATGCCGCCGTAGGGCTGCGCCACGTAAATGGCGGGGTCTCCGACCTGGGGAAAGATGTCCGCGGGCATGCGTTCGAGTGCGAGCACGGCACAGAGCGCAATCGCGATGAGCGCCACCACCACCGTCAACGGTCTGCTAAGAGCGGCTAAGACAAGGCGCATGTTATCGACTCGCCTCCGCCAGGAACGGCTGAATGTCTCCGGCGGCGGCAGCCACTCCCAGCAGGCCGCGCCAGACGCCGAGCCGGGCCAGCGCATCGTCGATTTCGGCTTGCGTGAGCAGGCGCTGCGCTTCGGCCACCTCATCGATATTCCCCAGCCCCGATTGATAGCGGGCGGTGGCCTGCTGGACCGCCGCGCGCGCGGCCGATACCTGGAGCGGAGTGTTGGCGGCGATTCCGCGGGCACCCTGGAGGGTTGCGACCGCCGCGTTCCATTGGGCGCGCAGATCGGCGGCAATCTGCCGATATCGGGCCGTCTGCGCGCGGACCGCGGCCGACTGCGCGGCTTCCCGCGCTTGAACCGACGGCAGATCGAGAGCGGGAAACGTCACGCTGAAACCGAGCGCGTAATTCTGCACGCTGGGGGCCAGGCCGTTCACGCCCCCGAGCAGCTTGCCGTCGGTTTCCGCGCTGGTGCCGCGAGCGTAAGCGGATCCTTGCAAGTAAAACCGTGGGAAGTAAGATCGCTCGAGAGCCTTGAGCTGCGCCTTGGTCTGTTCGACCACGGCGCTTTGTTCCGCCGCGAGAGGATTGGCCGCGGGATCGAGCGCGGGGACGGATTCCTCGGGCGGCGGCTGAAGCAACCGGGTTGAAGAAATGGCGAGTTGGGCCGGCTCGATGCCCAGGAAGCGGGAGAGCATGGCGCGCGCCACGTCCACGGCCTGCTGGGCCTGAATGAGCTGAGTGCGGGCAGCAGCGAGTTCGGCTTCGGCCCGCGAGGCGTCGGCGCCGGGACGCAATTCCGCGCCGACCAGCCCATTCGTCGTGCGCCCGATGACTTCTGCGCGGTCGACGCCGGCCTGGGCTGCGCGCACGGTCTCCTGCGCGGCCACGAGCGTGAGATAGGCGTCGGCAGCGGCTGCCGCAACTTCGAACTGTGTGCGCTTGAGCGTGGCCTCGGACTGGGCTTGCGCAGCCGCGGCGGCGGCCACGGCGGCCCGCCGCAGTCCGAAATCAAACGGCTCCCAGGTGACCAGCCCTCCGATCGCGCTGCCCCAGGCGGTGCCGAGGTTGTTGGAGCCGATCACCGGGCCGGACATGGCGGGGATGACGCTTTGCGGCAACAGAAGCCCGAAGACGTTGTTTCGGGTGGCGCGGTTCACTTGCGCCAGCGCGTCCACGCGCGGCAGGTAGGCGGTCCGCGCGAGGCGTATGCCGGCGGCGGCGGCGTTGATCTGTTCCTGCGAGACCTGAATGGACGGGTAATTGTGCAGCGCGTTCTGAACCGCCTGCGTGATGGTGAGCGCGGCAGGCGGGGGCTGCTGGGCCAGCAAAGCGCCGGCGGCCAGCGCCATCAATCCAAATTTATAGTGCTTCCACACGTTGGCTACTTGCCTTCCATAAGTTCCCGAAACAATTCGCGCACCTTGCCGCCGGCTGAGTGAAGCGCGTTCCGCCCCAGGGGCGTGGCGCGATAGACCCTGCGCCGCGATTTGCCATTGCGCAGCTCGGCCGCGCGCAGGTACCCCTTCTTTTCGAGGCCGTGCAGCAAGGGGTAGAGGGTTCCGGGACTGATTCGATAGCCGTGGCGGGCCAGCTCCTCGGCCATGCCCAGGCCGAAGATGGGCTCGCAGGCGGCGTGATACAGCACGTGGAGCCGGATCAATCCCGAGTAGAGGTCGCGGTCATCCGCGACATCAATGTGATCGGATTTCGTTTTCGACACTCGATTACGAATATTGATAGTATATGTGTCAGGGGGCGGCGTGTCAAATCTCCGCGGTGCTTGACCGAGGAGCCCCCGGATGCCACAGTACCGACTCGGACATTTCGCCGGCCGCGCACTGGCGGCGTGCGTGGCCAAAGGCCTGCTGCCGCCCGAAGTGGGTGTGCTAACGTGGCGGCGGCTCGGCCCGCGCTGACTGCGTAGCCATCTTCTCCAGGCCCGCATGAATCAATTCTGCATCTGTCGGGTCAAACGGAAGCGTGCCAGACTTCATCTGGCGGTAATCAGGGGGTTCCCAGCGCGCTTTCATGACGCCCTCCGCGGAGTGCCGGCTGACGCCTTCCAATACATGTGCAATTTCGTGCGCCATTACGTGCCCCAGAATGGTTCCTGTCCCCCCGTCCGGTGAGGTGTTGAGCACCCGGTCACAGAACACGTGAATGCTGGTTCCCGAGGCTCCAAACGGCATGGCATAGGCCATGGCCCCGGCATGAAATTGCGCGGGCGTCTTGGCATCCAGTTGCATCTCGATACTGACGGCGCCTTCTCGGTTGGACTTGCGTTCCACTCCGGCACGAAACACCACCGGGACGCCGATGCCGGCGAAAATCCCGGTGGCTGTCCGTTCCGCTCGCCCCAGATCAGCAACCAGGAGGTTGTCTTGTCTCACGTACACGATCACGCCCGGGCCGCCGGGTTTCGGCTTCGACTCCCCGCCGGCGGCCATACTCACCCGTGTTTCCAACACGATCGCCAGGCCCAACAACACGCTCCAAACTCGATTCGTTCTCATTTGTGCCTCCCACCGCGCTTTTGCCCGGTGAGAGCGAGTGTGGAGCCTGGCGGTGCGTACCTCGATGCAACCGGGGCGAAACCGGCGTCAAACCTGTATCACGGGCTATGCGACTGATTGCAGGGGGATTGTGGTAAACTTGGGGTACGCGCCAAGGGCGCTATGGGGGCGGCGGAGGGGCAACGATGGCTGGCGACCGGACTATTCCAAAATCACGTACGATTCGATTCGGCCCTTTCGAACTGGACGTTCGCGCCGCCGAGCTGCGCAAGCACGGCATCAGGGTCCGCCTTCACGAGCAGCCCTTCCGCATCCTTCTCATGCTGCTGAACCACCCCGGGGAGGTGGTGCTGCGTGACGAGATCCGCCAGGCGCTCTGGCCCAACAACACCATCGTCGAGTTCGATCACAGCATCAACGCCGCCATCCAGAGGCTGCGCGACGCGCTCGGCGATTCCGCAGACCAGCCTCGCTTTGTGGAGACCGTGGCGCGGCGGGGTTATCGCTTTGTCGGAGCCGTGGAGCCTGAGGCGCCGGCTCCTCCAGTCGAGGTTCCCGCGCTCCCGGCAGCCGAGCCGGTCTCCGGCGCGGACCCGAGCGACCTGAGCGGACAGACGTTCTCCCACTTTCGCCTAATCACGAAACTGGGGAGCGGCGGCATGGGCGTCGTGTATCGGGCCGAAGACTTGAAACTGGGACGCCAGGTAGCTCTCAAATTCCTGCCGCTCCCAGCGCACGAAGCGCCGTCCGGCTTGCTCGAGCGTTTCCAGCGCGAGGCGCGCGCCGCTTCCGCCTTGAATCATCCGAACATCTGCACCATTTACGGGGTCGATGAGTTCGCCGGCCAGCCGGTGATCGTGATGGAACTGGTGGAAGGCGAGACGCTGGAGGCGCGCCTCGCCAAAGGCTCATGGGCTCTGGAAAAGGCGCTGCCGGCGGCGATGCAGTTGGCAGCAGCGCTGGATGCGGCGCATCGCAAGGGGATCGTGCATCGCGATCTGAAGCCGGCTAACATCATGCTTACGAAATCCGGCGTGAAGGTCCTGGACTTCGGCCTGGCGAAGATGGAGCGGGCCATTGCGGCGGGAGAAGAGACCGCCACCGAGGTCACGCAGGCGGGCACGATCCTGGGAACCTGGCAGTACATGTCGCCGGAACAGGCGCAGGGCAAGGAGGCGGACGCGCGCAGTGACCTCTTCAGCTTCGGCTGCGTCCTGCTGGAGATGCTGACTGGCAAACGCGCGTTCACTGGCGACACGCCGGCCGACCTGATCAGCGCCATCCTCACGAAAGACCCGCTGGCAAGCGCTCCCTGGGCCACACCTCTTCCTCCCGCGCTGGTGAGCGTCATCCGTCACTGCCTGGAGAAAAGCCTCGAGGACCGGTTTCAAACAGCGCACGACCTGGCGTTCGCCCTGGAGGCGCTCTCCGAAGGTTCGGCAGCTCCAGCCACGGCGCCCGCGCCCGCAGCGGCGGGGCCGTGGAAACGTCACTGGCGAGCCGCCGCGGTCGCCGTCTTCGCCCTGGTGGCAGTAGCCGGAGCCTGGTGGGCGGTCGGCCGATCCCGCTCCGCCTGGCCCGCGAAGTTCGAACGCTTGACCTTCCGCCGCGGGTTCGTCCAGGGGGCGCGATTTGCGCCCAATGGGCAGTCGGTGATCTATGCCGCATCCATGGAGGGACGGCCGGTCGAACTGTTCTCCGTACAGCCGGGCAGTCCGGAATCCTCGCGTCCCCTGGGCTTTCCCGCCACGGGACTTCTGTCCATCGCACCCACGGGAGAGATGGCGGTTTCCACCAATTGTAGGGTGGTCTGGGGTGAGTGTAGAGGAGGAACGCTGGCGCAGATGCCTTTGGCCGGCGGCGCGCCCCGCGAGGTTCTGGAAAACGTGCGATCCGCGGACTGGACACCGGATGGGAAGCAACTCGCCGTCACCATGGCCGCCGCCAATGGCAAACCAAGCCGGCTGGAATTCCCGATCGGAAAGGTGCTGTTCCAGGCAACCGGCGACGGCTGGCCGGGTGATCCCAGAGTCTCACGCCAGGGAGACCTGGTCGCCTTCGTGGACCATTCCACCTACGGGGACGACGGAACCGTCGCGGTGGTGGATCTTCGGGGCCGCAAGCGAACGCTTACCAGGACCTTCGGCAGCGTGGGCGGGCTGGCGTGGTCTCCCAGCGGCAGGGAGATCTGGTTCACGGCGGGTGGCACGACCTTCGCCTCAATCTATGCTGTGACGCTCTCCGGCGCCATGCGCATGGTGGCGCAAATGCCAGGCAGTTCCTGGCTTCAGGACATCGCGCCCGACGGGCGACTTCTGTTGACGCGCGTGGATGGGCGCGCCGACGTGTACTTTCTGGGTCCCGGGGAGTCCAGCGCCCGCGAACTGACGTGGCTGGATTGGGCAATCCACCCAGTTCTGTCGGCGGACGGAAAGAGAATGCTCCTGGCGGAATCCGGTGTAGGGACCGCCGGGCAAGGCGCGCTCTACCTCCGCGCTACGGATGGTTCGCCCGCCGTCCGTCTGGGCGACAGCCTCACCGGTCAGTCGCTCTCCCCGGATGGGCAGTGGGCGACGGCGCGAACCTACAATCAGGGGCCCGAGCGCCTCGTACTGGTGCCGCTGAAGGCCGGAAAGCCGATTACGATCAATATCGGATCACTCGAACTCGCCGATGAAACCTGGAATGGCACACCCACCATCTCCTGGTTTCCGGACAGCCGGCGGATCCTGTTTCCGGCGACCGAACCAGGACACCGGAACCGCACGTTTGTTCAGGACATCCACGGAGGACCTCCTCACCCGGTGACACCGGAGGGAATCAGCGGCACCGTTCTAACGGTGGATGGCACTACCCTGCTGGCCTGGGATGAAGAATCGAAGGCTTTCCTCTATCCTCTGGGCGACGGCGCCCCGAAGCCACTGCCATTTCTCACCCGGGATTACAACACGATCAGTTTCAGCGCGGACGGCCGGTCGCTCTATGCAACCAGGCGGGGCGGCGAAAGGCCGGCCAAAGTCTGGCGGGTTGACCTCGCCAACGGACGCGTCGAACTTTGGCGCGAGCTCCCCTACGTCGATCCGGCCGGCATCACGTCCGTAAGAGTCGAAGGGATTACCCCAGATGGGAAGTCGCTGGCATACGTGGTCTTCAGATCCCTGTCGGAATTGTACGTGGGGGAGGGGCTTAGGTGACGTCGCCCGCGGAGAGAAGACTGATCTTTCCCACAGCCCGTCCCGAAGCGCGATCAGTTTCCCGGAGAACTGTCCCAGCAAGGCCTTACCCACAGATTCTGGCGACGCATGAAAAGTTGTAAGGTGAGGGAACGGAGGCTTTCCGGCTCATGAACCCATTTCAGAATACCCGCCGCAATTTCCTTTCCGGCATCGCGATCGGGCCGGGCCTGCTACCGGCCGGCTGAGAGTGGGAAGCCTGCATGAGGTGCGATCGTGGTGGTCTAACCGGATGCTGAGAAAAGCCATCTAGCCTCCGCCCTCCGACGGCCGCCGCCCGGTAAGCGCCCGCAAACACGTGGCCGCGTTTCCGAGCCGCGCGCATCAGCCAGCGGTTTTCGGCCTTCTTCAGCGTCCTGTCAGGGATTCGGGATTGACGAAGATGCCACTGAGGAATAGGATCAAGATGCACATTCTTGAACCAGAGCCCAAGGTGGAACGTTCCGTGCCAGTCCCCAAGCAGAGACGCCTGCAGATTGCCAGAGCGACAGCGGGGTTGTTTGAGAACAGCCGGCTGCCAATGTGGATCTACGACCTCGGAACGCTGTCGTTTCTGGCGGTGAACGACGCCGCGGTCGAGTGTTACGGTTACTCGCGGGAAGAGTTCCTGGCCATGACGGTGCGGCAACTGCATCTGCCGGCGGAAAGGTCGGCCCTCCTCGATCAGGCGCTGAGGTCGCCGGTTGCCCCGGCGCCGAAACGGACGTGGCAACACGTAAAGAAGGACGGAGGGGTGATCTACGTCGAGGCCGCCAGATCCGCTGTGGATTTCGCGGGCTTGCGCGCCTGCCTGGTCAACGCCAACGATGTCACCGAAGGCAAGCGATCCGAGTTGCTCTATCGGATGCTGATGGACACGATTCCCTCATCGGTTCTGCTGCTGGACGAAGACCTGCGCGTAGTTCTGGCCAACCGGAACTTCCTGGAGAAATCCCGCCGGACCACTGGCATGACGGCCGGAAAGCGGCTGGCGGAGGTATTCCCTGAAGTAATCCTGGCGGAAATGGGGCTGGAACAGCAGATTCGAAACGTCTTTACGAGCAGCCATGCGATGCAGGGCCAGAGGCTGACCTACCGGGCGCCCGGGGTTCCGATCCGGGTCTACTACTGCAGCGTGGTCCCCGTCGACTGGGCAGGGCAAGTGGATCACGTTCTGCTCCTCATGGACGATGTGACCGAGCAGATGCGGCTGGGCGAGGAGATCCGGCGGATGGAGCGCCATCTGGCGAGCGTGGTGGAGAGCGCCAGCGATATTGTGATCTCCACCGACACCGAGGGCAATATCCTGACGTGGAACAAGGCGGCTCAAAGGGCTACCGGCTACTCACTGGAGGAGTTGAAAGGCCGCCCGTTTTTCGACTACTGCGACCAGACCGGCGCCGCCAACGTGGGGAGATTGCTCACCAAAGGGGCGTCCCGCGGGAGCTCCGGGCGAATCGAGTCCAACCTGAAGACCAAAGACGGGCGTTGCCGTCCGGTGGCCTGGGTTTTCTCTCAGATGACGGACGACGCGGCGCGCACGGTGGGCTTCGTGGTAGTGGGCCGGGACCTGACGGAACAACGCAAGTTCGAGTTGCAGATCCTGGAATCGCAGAAGCTGGCGGCTCTGGGGGTGATGGCCAGGGGGATCGCCCATGAAATCCGAACGCCGCTGGCGATTTCCTCCTCGGCCGCTCAATTCCTCACGGAGGACGAGCTCACCCCGGAGTTTCGCCGGGAGTGCGCCGAGAAGGTTCACAGCGGCATCCGCAAGGCCAGCACCATCATTGACAACCTGTTGCGTTTTGCGCACCCCTCGGCGCACAAGAGCAAGACGCCGCTGGACCTCAGGTATGTCATGACGGAGGCCCTGGCTCTGGTGGATAACCAGGCCAAGGTTCAGAATGTCGAGATTCGCACGAAGTTCCCGCCGGAGCCCTGCCAGGTCCTGGGCGTTCCCGGCCTCCTGGAACAGGTGTTCATCAACCTGTTGCTCAACGCCATGAACGCCATGCCGAACGGCGGGACGGTCGACATCCTGGCCGAGCAGGCCGCCGGTGAAGTGCTGTTGCGCGTGACCGACACCGGAGAAGGGATCTCTCGGGAAGACCTCGACAAGATCTTCGATCCGTTTTTCACGAGGGCTCCTCTGGGAAAGGGCACCGGCCTGGGGCTATCCATCTGCCATTCGATCGTCGATCAGCACGGCGGCTCGATCGGGGTGGAGAGCCAGAGCGGAAAGGGGAGCACCTTCACGGTGAGACTGCCGTCGCTCGCCGTGACAGAGGAGAAAAGCGGTGAACCTCGTGAACCGGGTCGTCCTCGTCGTGGACGACGACCCTGATATCTGCTGGGCCCTCGAACGCGTGCTGGGGGGACTGGGGGCGCAGTGCATCCGGGCGCTGGACGGCCGGACTGCTCTCCAGGCAGCCCGGCTCAACCGTCCGACCCTGGCTCTGCTGGACGCCAAGTTGCCGGATATCGACGGTCTGGAGTTGGCCCGAAACCTGCGCATGGCCGACCCCGGAATTGTGATCCTGGTGGTCTCGGGATACTTCTACAAGGACGATCCCGCGATACAAGCGGCTCTGGAACAACGGCTGATTCACGGATTCATCGAAAAGCCGTTCTCGCACGCGGAGGTCATTGAGACGGTGAAAGACGCTCTTGCCTCCCCAGAGGCAACGTGACCTTTTTTGCCGACTCGTTGCAGCCATGCACGTGGGAAGGTTACACTGGTCGTGAGCAGTCCTGCATCTCGCTTCCCCGGTCGTCTAAGGGTAGGACAGCGGCCTTTGGAGCCGTGAATCGTGGTTCGAATCCTCGCCGGGGAGCCAGACCTAGGAATTCATCATCGGTCATCTTTCCACGCAGCCCCAGCCCGAACCTGGCCGATCACCAACCGCACACCTTGATTGTCGGACGGATTCAGCCAGAGCATGCGGTCGAAGATGCACTCGGCTTCCTCGAAACGGCCCAGTCGCCAAAGGCATAGCCCGAAGCCGTGCATGCAACGGAGGAATGGCCGATTATCGATACAGCCCCACGGCAACACTCCGCCAAATTCTCTGCTGAGGGATAGGTCGCCGATCCGGAATCCGGCTTCGTAGTGTCGAATGGCATCCTCTGGCCGGTTTTCGAAAACGAAGTTGCTGAGGTGCGAGTGAGCATCCAAGCACCGGAGATCAGCCTGGCAGAGATCTATCAAGATCTTGTATGCGCCGTCGAAATCGCCGGAATCCTCGCGGTCATTGGATTCGCCGATCGGGTCGGAAAAAGGATCCTCAACGTCGGCGCCGGGCAACACCTGCTCCATCTCAAACTCCGGCCGCGGACCGCGGGCGATGACCGGCTTGGCCCACT
The DNA here is from genome assembly GCA_049516835.1 of Bryobacteraceae bacterium. Classification (GTDB taxonomy): domain Bacteria; phylum Acidobacteriota; class Terriglobia; order Bryobacterales; family Bryobacteraceae; genus Fen-178. The sequence goes on from JBEKSR010000081.1 coordinate 13,537, forward strand.
CCTCGACCGGTTCCCCCTCCTCGCCCCAGTAATGCTGCGCCGGATCCCAGATGCCGCGCTCCTCCATCCGCAGCGGAACCAACCCCAGCGCCCTCGCATCCAGCCGAGTGGACGCGACTGCTCCGGAGAGATAGGGATTGCCCGCATAAGTCCACTGCTTCGCCGGCTTGACGGTGGCGATCTCTCCGGGGACCAAGTCCCAGAGCCGGCCGGCGCGGAAGGTGAAGGTCCGGTCGCCGCCCAGCAGGCGGCATCGCGCAGCCTTCTGCTTGACCGACAGAACCACCAACTCCAGAGGGCCGTCAAGATCAAGGGCCGCAGAGGCGGGCTGCCGCCGTGTCTTGGCGCGAGTGCCGGGTGGGAATGGCGCAATCCCCATCCACTTTCGATAGGCTGCCAGATTGCGCCCGCCCTGCGAACTCAGGGGAATTACAACCTCGGATGCCGCCACCACATGCTTTGTGCGATCAGCCCGGCGACACACGGCGGTCAGCCCGCGCCGCTCGTTGCCATCGTAGTCGAACTTCAGCACCTGAACCGGCTCGCCGAGGACATTGGCATCGCAAGGCACTGCGACGTATTCCTCGAAGGCCTGGCGGAAGGCCCAAAGCTGCTCGTCTTCGCCATTCGCGTCAGTCGTGATCTCGTCGATGAGTTCGTCCAGGTATGCCAATTCGCTGTCCCGATTGGTCTTTTTCATTTGCGGCCTGCTCCGTGCCCTACGCCCCAGCGGTCCTTGGCGCGCTCCAGGAACGAGGGCGGCTCCTGGTGCCCGGCGCCGGTCGCGATGGATTGAAATGCGGCCATGAAGGCTGTCTTGCGGTAGTGGTCAGCCCGCACCTGGCGCACCGTCTCCTCCCAATCGGCCGCGAGTCCGGCGCGCAGGTAGCATTTGCGGGCCCGCTCCAGGTTCGCGGCGGCGGCTTCGTAGTACTTGCTTTTCCCGGCGTCGACAATGCGCATCGCCTGAGCGCGCCATAGGCGAGCCGCCAGTTCAGGATGTGGCTTCTCCAGCTTCATTGCCGCGGGCTCGGTGGCGAAGTGACTGATGTTCTCCAAAGCTACATCGGTCGTGACGCGCACCAACTCCGCGAGGCGTTCCGTTTCCCTGGTCTCAACGAACAACTCCATCACCGAGTGCAGGTCTGCACCCTTCGCTGCGTCCAGAGCTTTCTCGCGCCAGACAGCGCGCTCAGCTTTCGGCACGACCTTCATGAGGTCGTCATAGCTGAACTTGGAGGGGCGCTTCCGATACTCGGCCCAGGCGGCATCGAGCGCCTCATCTCCCCTGCCGAGTTTGGTGAGCAACTCACGCCGCAGTCGGGCGAGATCGTAGCAAGCCGCTGACCCGTGCGGGGTCCTCCGGTCCAGATCGATCCCACGATCAACCCACGTCAGCGCCAGATCCGGCTTGCGCGAGACGAAGATCGTGGCCAGCGCCAGGCAATCCCGCGGGTCAAGACCGACTTGTTCAGCCAGTGCCTCGTAGGCAACCGGATTTCTTTGCGCGAGATAAACCGCCCGCAAGACGTCGCTCCAGCGGCGACGGTCATACTCCTGCTCTGATGGTGCTTCAAAGCGCGCACGAATCAGGCGTTCAAATGCCGCAAGCCCAGCCTTGTCGAATGCCCTGGCGACCTCCTTCTCGATCTGATAGCAGAAGGCATAAGGATCGTTGTCCATCCATCCGAGCAACTTTGCAGCCGTGTCGTCCGGACCGGCGCCCGCCGCCTGGCGGGCTTTGATCCACCGGCAGATGAGGTCCTTGGCGAATTGCCCGAAACTGCCGCTCGAATCGTCCAGTTCTTCGGCTTTCTCATGGCAACCCGCGAGAAAGGTCTCGTAGAGTCCGGCGGCACGCGCCGAATCGGTCCTGTGAAGTTTGTCGATCTGCGCCGCCACTCCTTCGAGGCCGCCCACGAACGAGAAGCACGCGCGGTCGCGAATTAACAAACCAGGGCTGAGCGCCAGTTCGATCTCGCTCTCAATCGGGTCTCTCCGGGTCGTCCGTCTAGCCATCTGGTGCTCTCAGGCCAGCACATACTGGCGCTTTGGGTCGTGCGGACCCGCGCCGATTTCGACAAGAAGCCCGCGCTCGGTCATGGACTTCAGCCGTGTCAGTGTGGCTCGCTGGGAAAGTCCAACATACTTCGCCACGGCCGCCGTCGACCGCGCACCTCCATCGCCGAACAAAGCAAGGATGCGCCGGTCCGTCTCGTCCGTGTGTTGCTGTCGGACCCGCGCATTGGAAATGGTCACACGAAAATGGATCCCGATCTCTTCCAGCTTCGGAGCGTCCAGTCCAGCCTCCTGACAGGCAGAGGTCATCCGTTGAATCCCACTGCCCCATTGCTCAATCAGGTGTAGTTCGTGAAAGACGCGCCCGATCACGCGGTTCCGCAGCTTGGAGACACCTTGCCTGATGTCCTCGATCGTCAGACCGAACGGCAGCAGGCCGGGATTCTCGATCTCGACACGGTCATCAAACAGAGCAAGCCGGATGGGCGCTCCTTGCTGGGCGTAGTCTGCATGAACGATGGCGTTCATGAGCGCCTCCCGGATCGCGACCAGAGGAACCGACCAGCGATCCTCCCGGCGGACGCCCTCGATGATCGATTCGTGAGTCAGGTGCTTGCGCGCAAAAGCAATAGCCTCATCCGCGGCACGGGGCAAGAAAGACCGGATCTCCACCGAATCGAGCAGTCGCGCGCGATTGCTGCCCGCAAAACGGCCCGCCTGAATCCAGGCATCGGGGAATCGGGCGAACCTGTCCCTACCGAAAAGAAGAAGCCCGCCGATCGTCGGCACCTGGCGGCCTTGGTGTTCCGTGGTGATGCGCAGAGTGCCCCACGCCTGGGAGGTCAGTTGCCGATAAGGTGCAAAGAACTCGGAAGCAGCTCGGAAGTCAATGGCTTCCGACTTCAGGTCCGGGACGGCCTGCTCGTCAAACGAGTCCATCCGGTTCCACCGCTTCAACTCTTCGATCTGCAGTGCCTCAGCCCTTCGATTGGTCGAGCCCAAGCGGATGAAAACTCCGGCATCGGGTCCCAACCGTTCCAGGTAGTGCGGGCGCGTGTTGCTGGGGTAGACCTGAACGGCCAACACATTAAGATTCCTCCACGGGACCACGTCGGTATCAGGAATGAGGCGAGGGAGAATCGAGTCGGAGACGAGGTTTGCGAGTTTCTCTTCCGATGCAAGCACGTCGGGCACGCCGCGGACGTTCTTTGAGCCGTCCTCGACACCAATGACGACGGTGCCGCCGGCGGTGTTTGCAAACGCAACCAGAGTCTTGAGAATGCCCTCCGGCGATGACAAATCCCGCTTGAACTCCAGGGTCTTCCCCTCGTGGCGCTTCAGCAGTTCGATGAGTCTCACCACTCCGCATTTTACTCGGAAGCCTTCATCGCCGCAAGACTTCCGACTTTCGGACTTTGCTGCCGGCAGGCCCACAATCCCAGCGGCCGTGATGCCGAAGTTTGGAGTCCCATTCGCAGAAAGCACTGTCCTGGAATCCTTTGGGCATACGGGAGCGCAGCGCGTTGTCCACATCTCCCGTGCCGAACGCGCGGTTTCTCCAGTTCGAAGTCTGTTCAGGTTGGTGCTTTGGACGCCGTCGGGCTCGCGAACCCACGGAGAAAACGGTTGGAAACCGGAATCCCGGGGAGCCAACGCCTGGGCCTCTTGTCAACCAAGACGCTAGCTGAGCGTTCCCGGAATTCCATACGTACACAATTTCTGATATCATACGTATATGGCAAAGCTCACCTTGAGTGTGGACGACGGCGTGGTTTCGCGGGCGAAGCAATACGCGAGACTGCGAGGCGTCTCGGTATCGGAGATGGTTGAAGGCTACCTCGCCGCGGTTGCCGATCCGCACCCTCCTGCCACAGGCGCTGCCCCGATTCTGCGTTCGGTCCGGGGCGTTCTCAAGAATGGGGACATCCACGAGTACCGGAAGCATCTGGCGGCGAAATATCGATGAAGAGAATTCTCTTCGATACCAATGTGGTCCTGGACGTTCTACTCGATCAGCGACCCTATGCGGACGCGAGCGCGGCGGCTTGGGCGGCCGTCGAGACAGGCATCTCCGAAGGGATGCTGGCCGCTCACGCGGTGACGACAATCCACTACCTGGTGCGAAAGGAGATGGGTAGCGTCAAAGCCAGGCGGATCATCTCGGCGATCCTGAGAGTCTTTGGAGTAGCCGCCGTCCATGGCGCGGTCGTTCAAGAGGCGCTGCAATTGCCTTTTTCCGACTTTGAGGATGCGGTGACCGCGGCCGCAGCGCGATCGGCGGGTTGTGACTGCATCGTGACGCGAGACCCGAAGGGGTTTCGCGGATCTCCGGTCCGCGCTCTTACGCCAGAAGCGGTAACGCCGCTGTTAGACGAGGAATGAGCCGGAGAGGTAGTTGAAAACCACGTTTTCCCGGGAGCCAGTTCCTTTCTGTGCTGGTCCTCCTTTGCCGGCTTACCTCATGCATACCGCTTGGTGAAGGAGCCCGGTTAACGTCCATTTTTGTTCTGGCGCGGCACTGGCCGGCTACCCGTTTCCGAACCGCAGATTCTGCCTTTCATGATATAGTTAATGAAAGGTAGAATTGCGATGCCGATCAGCATTAAGAACGACCAAACCGAGATGCTTGCCCGCAAGCTGGCGGAACTCACAGGGGAAACCCTGACCGAAGCCGTTCGTGCCGCAGTGGCGGAGAGGTACGACCGGCTCCGCCGCGCCCGTTCGGGACGTTTCCTGGCCGGCGAACTCCATGCCATCGCGTTACGCTGCGCGAAACGGCCGGTGGTATCGCCACTCAGCGCCGATGAGATCCTGGGTTACGACGAATGGGGAGTGCCGACGCGATGACTCTGGACACCTCGGCGGTGCTTGCAGTACTGCAGGATGAGGCTGAGAGGACTGAGTTCGTGTCGCTGATCGAGCAATCGTCCCGCCGTCTGATCTCGGCGGTTTCCGTGCTCGAAGCGGCCATGGTTTTGGAAGGGCGAAAGGGTGACGACGCCGGCTCCGACCTGGACCTGTTCCTGCTGAGGGCTTCGATTGAGACCGTGGCTTTCGATCAAGAACAGCTCCTGGTGGCTCGTACGGCCTTCCGGCGCTTTGGAAAGGGCCGTCACGCCGCTGGACTCGACTTTGGAGACTGCGCATCCTATGCTCTGGCGCAGTGGTCCGGCGAACCTCTGTTGTTCAAAGGTAGCGATTTTGCGGCCACCGATGTGGCCCGCGCAAGGGAGTAACGCGAGCAGTCGACCCGTTTCGCCCGCGCCTGGCCGGAACGGTGTAGAATCGGACCTCAGGAGGCCTTATGATTCTGGTTGCTGGTGCTACCGGCCTGGTCGGATGCGAGGTATGTCAAAAGCTGGCGAGGCGCGGAGAAAAGGTTCGGGCACTGGTCCGCGCGACCAGCGCCAAAGAAAAGTTGGAAACCCTGAGGTCAGGCGGCGTCGAATTATGTGTCGGCGACCTGAAAGACCCGGTCTCTCTCAGTCGCGCGTGCCGCGGCGTGGATGCGGTGATCTCGACGGCGTCCTCGACCCTTTCCCAGCAGGCTGGAGACTCGATTGAATCCGTAGACGCAGCCGGACAACTGAACCTTGTGAAGGCTGCCAAGGCCGCCGGCATAGGGCGGTTTGTTTTCGTTTCGTTCCGGCGGCCACGGGGCATATCGTACCCGCTGGCCGATGCGAAACGCCGGGTCGAAGAGGCCATCGCCAGCCTGAACTTCACCATCATTCAGGCGAGCTGGTTCATGGAGGTGTGGCTGGGCCCCGCGCTGGGGTTCGACTACGCCAACCGAACGGCGCGCATCTATGGGCCGGGCACCAAACCGATCAGTTGGGTTTCCTTCCGGGATGTCGCCGAAATGTGCGCCCTCGCAGTTCGGGCCCCAGCCGCGGACCGCCGGACGATCGAGTTTGGCGGACCCGAGGCCCTCAGCCCGCTGGAGGTGGTGGCCCGGTTCGAGAAGATCGGCGGCAGGCCGTTCCAGCTCGAACATGTCCCCGAACAGGCTCTGCGCGCCCAATTCGATGCAGCGACGGATCCGATGCAGAAGACCTTTGCGGGACTGATGATGGGCTATGCGTACGGAGACGCGATGGACATGGCGCCCGTGGTGGAGCAGTTCGGGATCCAGCTCACGAGCGTCGATGAGTATGCCCGCGGCGTGCTGGGCGAGCGAGCGGCGGCGTGAAACCGAATCATAGTATGCACGGAGTCACGGCCGAAGAGATTCGGCAGCTTGTGGCCGTAATCGATTACTCGGAAGTGCTGACCATCACCGCCAGCGAGGAAGATGTGCGGGCAGCCTGCCGCGCAGCCAGAAACTACGGCTTTCGCGCGGTCGTGGCCTTCCCTCAATACCTGGGCACGCTGGTCGACGAACTGAAGGATTCGGGAGTGCGGGCGCAGATCCCGGTGGGCTTCCCTTGCGGAGGCACGACCACTCGCGTCAAGTGCTTCGAGGCCGAAGAAGGATTGCGGCGCGGGGCGACCGACCTGGACATGGTCATAAATATCGCCGCCTTCAAGGCCAGCGACTACGGGCGGGTGGCTCGGGACATCTCCGAGGTGATGGCCGTGGCGCGGCCCTTCCACGTGCCATTCAAGGTCATCATTGAAATCGGAGTGCTGACGGAGTCCGAGAAAGTCACCGCGGCCAAGCTGGTTCTGGACAGCGGCGCGGACTTCATTAAGACCTGCACCGGTTTCGGACCGGGCCGCGCCACGGTGCACGACATTGGCTTGATCCGGGAGACGGTTGGCGCCGGGATTGGCATCAAGGCCTCCGGGGGCGTGGCTTCCATCGAAGATGGAGTCGCCCTGATGCGAGCCGGAGCCACGGTGGTGGCCATGCGCCGGTTTCTGGTCGAGCAACTGGAGGGACTGGACTGGCAGAGTGCCCGGCCGCCGGGGTGATTGGCGGACAGGCCGGGTTCGAATGGAGGGAGCCTTGCGCAACATTCTATCGATCCGCGGCGGAGGCATCAGAGGAATCATTCCGTGCTGCTGCCTGATGGAACTGGAATCGCAACTAGGCGGCCGGACGCGCGACCACATCGAGTATTGCGGCGGAACTTCCACCGGCGCGCTCCTCACGGCCGCGGTGGCCGCGGGCATTCCGGCCAGCGAAATTCTGAAGGTCTACACCGGCCGCTCCCATGAGATCTTCAGGCCAACCGGCCTGTTCGCGACGTTGAAGCGAGCGGTGGCAGGCTTCAAGTACAATCCGAACCACCTGCGCGATGTTCTGGCCGGCGTCTTGGGCGAGGCGGCAGCGTGGACTATGAACGACTGTCCCATCGGCGTGATGATCTCGGCCACAGCCATGGACGGGCACAACTGGTTCTTCGTGAAGGACAATCTCAAGAACCGGGGAACCACGGGAGCCGTGAAGTTAATCGACGCGGCCGTCGCTTCGGCCTGCGCGCCCACGTACTTCGACCATTGGCGAATCGACGGCATCATGGGACAAACGATTCACTTCTTCGACGGGGGCGCCGGGGGAACGGCGAACCCCGCCTACCAGGTTTGCGTCGAGGCCTTCGAGTACGACGATTTCACGGCGGCGGATACCCAAGTTGTGGCGCTCGGAACGGGTTACTTCCCGGCTTCCGACCATCCGCCCAGGGGCTTGTTGCAGACGATTGGATGGGCCACCAGCACGCTGGTAGATAGCTCCGAGGACTGGGTGGATGACGCGGTAAACCGCCAGTGGCCGGGAGTCATGAAGAGCTTCAACCCGCTCTTGCCGCGCGACATCGACGAAGCGGATCTCTCCCAAATTCCCACGCTGGTCGAGATCGGGCAGAAGATGGCGGCGGATCTGGACTGGGAACAAATCATCGGCGGCGCCTTCACCCCAGCCCCAGTTGCCGAATAGCCGCGCCCGCGCCGGCCAGGTTCGCGAGTTTCATCTCCGAGTACTTGCGGGAAAGGATTACCCCGTCGGAGCCGGCGCGGAAGGCTGCGATCACGGCCTCGCGGGTGCCGGCGGGGGTGGACTTGCTGGAATTCGCGTTGGTGGGAATGTCGATATCGATGCCCGGCCACAGTTGCGTCGTGGTCCCATTCAGGGCTTCGCGGGCGCGTTTGGCTTCCCGGTACACGTAATCGGCTGACAGTCCGGTTCGCGGGATTTCCGACAGGCCTTTTTCCTGCTTGTAGTCCAGGACGCGGTAGTGGAAGTCCAACAGCTCTTGCGGGGGAACGTCGCCATAGATGGTTCCGCCCACGCTCGCGATATAGCCAGCCAGGCGTTCGCCGCCGCAGTTGTGGTACATCACCATCTTCAAGAAGTCGGAGTATTTCGCAAGCTCCGCGAGATCCTGCTCGGCGCGGTAAATCGGACTGAAGGAATTGTTGTGCCAGATGTGCCAGCCGACCCCGATGGAGGGCTTGATCTCCTTCACCTTTTTGTACATCGCCGCGTAGGTTTCGCGCAGGCTGTCGGTCCACAGCATTTCCCAGGCGAGCAGTTCGGGGTAGCGAAGCATCAGGCGCCACACTGTCACGTAATAGCCGTCCACGGGCCGCTTGCCCTGCCGCGCACCCTGAAGGAAGGTGGCCAGCGCCTGGAATCCCGCCCTGGCCCGCGCGGGATTGATGCCCCGCTCTTTCGCCTTGCGCTCGCAGAACTCGCAGAAGCAGGTGACCCGCGCCGGATCCCGGCTGGCTCCGCCGTGGTGCGAGCCGAGCGCATTGGCGAATGCGCCCTGGCGCTCGGAGCCCCACATGATGCCGTCGATGTCGTAAGAGCGGGCGTAATCCTCCACCATGCCCAGCAGCCAGTTCCGGTAGTTGGGATTGTTGAAACACAGGGTCGTGGCATTCCTGCCGTCCAGGGTCCTTTCCTGGAGCTGACGGATGTTCGGAGTGTCGTCGCGGAAGACGTCCTCGAACCAGCAGATGGTTTTCATTCCGCGCTTGCGGGCCAAGGGAAGGACCGCCTCGAGCACGTCGTAGTCGCCAAACTCAGGGGCGCGGAAGTCCTTCAGGACAGTATTCCGGTAGAACTGGGGCTGGATCCTGGTGTAGCTGCCGCCATGGAAGGTGCCGGCGTCGTACTCCTGCTTGCCGTGATCGGGCAGCGGCTGGCCGGGCAACTGCCGTCCCGCGATTCCACGACCGTAGGTGAACGTGGCGACAAACAGCGTATTGATAGACGCGTCCCGCTGGAACACGTCCAACACCTTATCGACACCCTCGTCCACAAAAGATACCGCGCCCACCTGAATGCCAATCATCTTGGCCGTGGCGGGGTGCCCACTGGGCCCTGCGCTGCCTGGCTGAGCCGCGGCGGTCACGGCCCCGGCCACGGCATTCCGGAGAAAGCTTCTTCGGTCCATAGTCACCTCTCTACACAGGGTACTCTGGCGACTGCAAGACGGCGGGAACCACCGCGCACAATCCGCCCGCCGCGCACGGAGGCCTTTCGCAACCAAGAAGCTGGAGTTGTGGGGCAGGCACTTTCGCCTGCCAACACGCGCAACCGTGTTTGCGCAATCGTGTACTTAGCGAGCTTCGGCGATCAGGTTCGCCACTCTCGACCCAGGGGTCACCGGCTCGACCAGCAGAATGTGGTTGGCGTTGAGCACCATGTAATCCGGCGCGTGCCACTCCTTACCGCGCCGGATCAGC
>JBEKSR010000082.1:0-23110 GCA_049516835.1 Bryobacteraceae bacterium
GGCCGGCTTCGGTCAGGGCTCCACGCCTATTCCCTGGTGGGACCGGCGCCCGTTGCTCTTAAGGTTCCGGTAGACGGCGCCCCAAACGTTAGCTGACTACTGGGCGCGAAAATTCAGGCTAGATCGCCCACCGGCACATGCGCCAGCAGCTTCCCGGGCAAACCCTCCAGACCGCGGCGCTGGTCAACGAGGCCTATCTTCGTTTGGTGGATGTCGAGGGTGTGCGCTGGCAGGATCGCACGCACTTCTTTGCCGTCTCGGCACAGATGATGCGGCGTATCCTGGTGGATTCCGCCCGGGCGCACCTCGCGGACAGGCGCGGCGGGCGCTTGCCGCACGTCTACAATGTGAACCCCATTAGAAACTCACCACCTGAAAGGCCCCCGCGCGCTTGCCGCCGCGCTACCATATTCAATTCCATGGACGCGCTAACCGTTCACCGTCTGCATTTCGCATTCACCGTCACCTTTCATTACCTCTTTCCGCAGTTGACCATGGGACTGGCGCTGTTGATCCTGGTGCTCAAGACCATGGCCCTGCGCACCGGCAATGAGCACTACAACCGCGCGGCCCGGTTCTGGGCAAAGATATTCGCCATCAATTTCGCCATGGGCGTGGTCACCGGCATCCCCATGGAGTTTCAGTTCGGGACCAACTGGGCCCGCTTCTCCAAAGCCGCCGGAGGGGTCATCGGACAGACTCTGGCGATGGAAGGCGTGTTTTCTTTCTTCCTGGAATCCAGCTTCCTCGGCGTGTTCCTGTTCGGAGAGAAGCGCCTCGGGCCGAAGGCCCACTGGGTCGCTGCCTTCCTGGTCTTTGCCGGCTCGTGGCTCTCCGGGTTCTTCATCGTGGCGACGGACGCCTGGATGCAGCATCCCACCGGCTACCGGATCGGCGGCCACGGCGAGATTCTGCTGAGCAGTTTGTGGGGCTTGCTGCTGAATCCGTGGCTGTTCTGGCAGTACCTGCACAACATGATCGGATCGGTGGTCACCGCCAGCTTCGTCATGGCCTCGGTGGGCGCGTTCTATCTGCTTACGCGCCGACACGAGGAATCCGGCCGCACCTTCGTGCGCCTGGGGGTGATCGCGGGCACGGTCTCCGCCATCCTGATGGCCTTCCCCACCGGCGATGGACAGGTCCATAACATCGTCGGGCATCAGCCCGCGACGCTGGCCGCCATGGAAGGCCTGTTTCACACCCAACAGGGCGCTCCGCTCGCCATCGTCGGGCAGCCGGACGTCGATAACCGGCGCCTCGACAACCCGCTCACCGTTCCCAACGCGCTGAGCTTCCTCACCTATCGACGCTGGAAGGCGGAGGTGAAGGGCCTCGACGCATTTCCGCCAGATCGCTGGCCGGACAACATTCCGCTGCTGTATTACAGCTATCACATCATGGTGGGGCTGGGGACCATCTTCATCGCGGCAATGGCGCTGGCCGCGCTGAGCCTCTGGCGCGGCGCGCTCTACCGCTCCCGGCCGGTGCTCTGGCTGATCATGCTGATGTTGCCGTTCCCCTACATCGCCAACACGGCGGGATGGATCACGGCCGAAGTGGGACGCCAGCCGTGGCTGGTTTACGGCATGATGCGCACGCTCGCGGGTTCGTCGCCGCACATCTCCGCCGGCAACGCCTTGTTCACGCTGATTGGCTTCATGGGGATCTACACCATCCTCGCGATTCTGTTTCTCTTTCTGGTCTATCGCGAAATCGAAAAGGGTCCGGAGCGGCCAGAGGAGCCGCTCTCACCCGCTGTCTGAGGCTCTGTCATGGAAACCGTCTGGTTCTGCCTGGTCGCCGTCATGATCGCGATGTACGTGGTCCTGGACGGCTTCGATCTCGGCGCCGGCGCTGTCCACCTGTTCGTGGCGCGCACGGATGCGGAGCGCCGCGCCGTCCTTCGTTCCATCGGACCGGTTTGGGATGGCAACGAAGTGTGGCTGCTGGCCGGCGGCGGCACGCTCTACTTCGCCTTCCCCGCGCTCTACGCTTCGAGCTTCAGCGGGTTCTACCTGCCGTTGATGATGGTGTTGTGGCTGTTGATCCTGCGCGGCATCGCCATCGAGTTCCGCGAGCACGTTCAAAGCTTGGTCTGGCAGCCTTTGTGGGACGCCGTGTTCTCGCTCGCCAGCGCGCTGCTGGCGATCTTCTTCGGCGCCGCTCTCGGCAACGTCGTTCGGGGCGTTCCGCTCGACCGGGCCGGCACTTTCTTCCTTCCGCTGTGGACCGATTTCACCATCGGCAAGGACGCCGGCATTCTGGATTGGTACACCGTCCTCGTCGCCATAGCCGCGCTGGCCACGCTGGTGGTTCACGGAGCGCTCTGGATCGCGCTGAAAACCGAGGGAGAACTCGAACTTCGCGCGCGCCGCGCCGCCACGCGCGCCTGGTGGGGCCTGGCGGCGGCGGTCATTCTGATCACGCTCGTGAGCTTCCGCATCCAGCCGCACTTGAAGGCCAGCTTTCAGGCGCGGCCCTGGGGTTACGTTTTTCCCATCCTCGCGCTGGTGGGACTGGTGGGCGCACGGCTCATGAACAGCCGCCGCCGCGAGCTCGGAGCATTCCTCTGCTCCTGCCTGTTTATCCTGGGGATGCTCACCAGCGTCGCGTTCGGCGTGTATCCCTACGTGCTTCCTTCGAACTCCGATCCCGCGCTGTCGCTGACCGTTTCGAACGCCGCAGCGCCGCTCTACGGCCTCAGAGTCGGGCTGATCTGGTTCATTCCCGGCATGTTGCTCGCCATCGGCTACTTCGTCTACACCTACCGGAGTTTCTCCGGAAAGGTGAAGTAGCGCCGGCGGTCGTTTTTTGCCGCCGGTGGGTTTAGGCCCATGCTCCGAAAGATACTTGCCGGACGGCAACCGGGTATGCGAAAGTCGGGCAGAGATGACGAGGCTCGACAAGTTTCTGGCATACGCCGAATCCAACCGGCTCATGGTTTGCGCCATCGCCGTGGTGCTGATCGGGCTGATCGCCTGGGTGGATTGGCTGTCGCCCGATACGTCGGTCGGCTTCTTATACCTGGTTCCGATCCTGCTGTCCGCGGCGGCGCTGAATGACGCACAGATCCTCGTCATGGCGGTGCTGTGCGGGTACCTGAGGGAGGTCCTCGATCCTTTACAGGGGGCTCCATTGACGATCGGGCCGCTGTTATGGCATGCCTTCAATCCTCTCCGGTGGGTGCCGGGGTCGTTCGGGAGGTTGTCGGTGTCGGTGGCCGGGTTCGCCATGACCGGGTTCTTCGTCGCGGAACTGAATCGGCGCCGGAGGCTGCTCTCCGCGCATCTGAAGGAACGCGAGGGCCAAATCCGATTTCGTCAGGAAACCGAGCTCCAGGTGCGCGTGCTGATCGAGACCAGCCCGCTGGCGATTCTCACGCTCGATCACTCCGGACGCGTGCTGCTGGCCAACGAATCCGCGCGGCAACTGCTGGGCTTCGAGAAGGAGCCGTTGCAAGGCGAGGACGTCGGGCCATATCTTCCCCTCCTGTGCCGCATGTTGCGCAGCCACCGCTCCGGCGCCAACATCCGCACCAACGTCGAGTGCAAAGGGCAGCGCCGCAACGGCGAGGTCTTCCTGGCGCACGTTTGGCTCTCGACGTACCGCACCTCGGGCGGTCCCGGATTGGCCGCGGTGGTGTGGGACGCCTCCGAGAACCTGCGCGACCGCGAAGGGGCCGGCCTGGATTCCATGATGGCCACCTCGCGCGTGCTCATCGGCGCCATCTCGCACGAGATCCGCAACCTGGCTTCGGCGGCGGCTGCGGCGCATGCGGCCCTCGAGGCCATTGGCGGCGTGGCGGGGAACGAGCAGTACCAGGTGCTCGGAACACTCATCCGCGGATTGGAGAAGATCGCCTCGTCCGGCTTGCGGGTGGCTTCCGACCGCGAAGCGGTGGTCGCGGACCTTGGCACCGTGCTGGATGAGACCCGCATCGTGATCGAGCCTTCGCTGCGCGAAGCCGGCGTCCAGGTGGCGTGGGAAGTGAGCGGCGGGCTGCCGTTGGTCCAGGCCGACCATCACAGCCTCTTGCAGGTGTTCGTGAACCTGGCGCGCAACAGCCAGCGGGCACTCGAGAATTGCGAGCGCCGCGACCTGCGCATCTCGGCGACGCTCGAGAAAGACCTGGTGGTGGTCCGGTTCCGCAATAGCGGTCCCGGCGTGGCGCATCCCGAAGAACTGTTTCGTCCATTCCAGCCGGGCGCGCACTCCCATGGCCTGGGTCTGTACATCTCGCGGGCCATCCTGCGGTCTCACGGTGGAGGACTGCGGTACGAACCAGAGGATGCCGGGTGTTGCTTTGCCGTGGAGCTTTGGCCGGCGGAGAACGTGGTGGAAGAGTGATGGAGCGGAGTCAACCACCGATCCGGGCGCTGCTAGTGGACGATCATGCTCTTTTCCGGGAGAGCGTGTCGCGCGTTCTGACCCAGGAATCGCTCCTCGAAATCGAGCACTGCGCCAGCATCCGGGAGGCGCTGCAACTGCTCGCGCAGCGCCCATTCGATCTCGTTCTGCTGGATCACGACCTGGGCAGCGAGCGCGCCTCCCAGTTCTTGCCCGCCGCGCGGCAGATCGGATTCGAAGGCCGCGTGCTGGTGGTGACCGCCTGGGTGAGCGACACCGAAGCGCGGCGCCTGCTGCGGCAGGGCGTCGCCGGCATTTTCCTGAAACAGGGGCCGCTGAAAGAGTTAAGCCAGGCCATCCACACCGTAGCCTCCGGTGGAATTTGGCTCGACAGATCCTTCACCCGCGTGGAGGACGAGGCCGCCGCCGGGCAATCCAACCCGCCGGTATTCAACAACCGGCAGCGCAAGGTTCTGCGCTTCGTGGTCGAGGGACTCTCCAACAAGGAGATTGCCTGGCGGTTGAAGATTTCCGAAAGCTACGTCAAAGCCATTTTGCAGGGCCTGTTCCAAAAAACCGGCGTGCGAACGCGGGGCCAACTGGTGCGCGTGGCGTTTGAACAGTACGAAGACCAACTGTAGGGGCGAAATGCACAGAGTGTCCAAAAGATACACTTTCGCCTCGAACGGCTGTGAGTTAAGGTAGAACCATGCAGCCGGACTCGGAACCGGCAACCGGGATTTTGGGGTGAGTGCCGCTGTCGGACATACTCCGGTGTAGCGGGGATTAGGTGATACGGGAAGTTATCGGTCCATTAGCCGCGTGGGACGCGGCCGCCGGTTCTGCCGTCACGCTTGAACCGGGCGCGATTCTGTATTCTTGCCGGATTCATCGCCACGGCCACGCCGAAACCGAGACGGGATCCGAGGTTTACGTCATGGAATTCCAGTCGTCCGGGCGGCGATACTCTTCTCCCCTCGTTCGTTTCCAACCGCGAACGCAAGCGGTGGATCTGGTCTGGGTGGAGGGAATCCCGGCGCGCGAAGCCGTGGCAGTCTAGCGCTGGCCTGCCGCGGATAGAATGGAATCGTGCGCACCGCAAGCCGTCCCATTCCTGAAATCCTCGAGAAACTGCACATCGAGCCGCTGAATTCCGGCGCCTGCCACGGCGATTGGATTGCCAGCCCTTCGGGCGGCGAAATGGAATCCATCAACCCCGCCAGCGGCGAACCGCTGGCCAGGGTGAAGATGGCCGGACTGGCGGACTACGAAAGCGTCATGGCGCGCGCCAGCCAGGCATTCCTGGACTGGCGCATGGTTCCGGCGCCCAAGCGCGGCGAGATCGTGCGCGAGATCGCCGTCGAGCTGCGCGCGCGCAAAGCCGATCTGGGAGCGCTCGTCACGCTGGAAATGGGCAAGATCCTGCCCGAGGGGTTGGGCGAGGTCCAGGAGATGATCGACATCGGCGATTTCGCCGCGGGGCTTTCACGCCAGCTTTACGGCCTGACCATGCACAGCGAGCGGCCCGGCCACCGCATGTACGAGCAGTGGCACCCGCTGGGAATTGTGGGGGTGGTCAGCGCCTTCAATTTTCCCGTGGCGGTGTGGTCGTGGAACGCTCTGATTGCGGCGGTGTGCGGCGACTGCGTGTTGTGGCGGCCGTCGTCGGAAACGCCGCTCACGGCCATTGCTACGCAGAAGATCTGCAACCGCGTGCTCGACCGGCACGGCTTGAAAGGCGTGTTCAACCTGGTGATCGGGCCGAGCGGCGACATCGCCGAGACCTTGATCCACGACCGGCGCATTCCGCTGGTGAGCTTTACGGGATCGACGTCGGTGGGGCGGCGCGTTTCCGAAGTGGTGGCGCGCCGGCTGGGCCGCGCCATCCTCGAGCTGGGCGGAAACAACGGCATCGTGGTGATGGACGACGCCGACCCCGGCCTGGTGCTGCGCGCCGTCCTGTTCGGCGCCGTGGGCACCGCCGGCCAGCGCTGCACCACCACGCGGCGCCTGTTCCTCCAGCGCGGCATCGCGCCCCGGATCACCGAGGCGCTGATCGCCGCCTACCGGCAAGTCAAGATCGGCGACCCGCTCGAGCCGGAAACGCTCATGGGCCCCCTGGTCAACCGCCGCGCGGTGGACGACATGATGGATGGGCTCCGGCGCATTCGCCAGCAGGGAGGCGAAATCCTGTTCGGCGGCGAGCGCCTGACCGGATGCTTCGTCCAGCCGGCGCTGGTGCGCGCTCCCCCGGAGATGCCCGTGTTGAAGGAAGAGATCTTCGCGCCGATTCTTCACCTGATCGAGTTCGACCATCTCGACCAGGCCATCCACTGGCACAACGACGTGCCGCAGGGACTCTCCTCGGCGATGTTCACCGCCAACCTGATATCGGCGGAGACGTTCCTGAGCCATCGCGGCAGCGACTGTGGAATCGCCAACATCAACATCGGCACCAGCGGCGCGGAAATCGGCGGCGCCTTCGGCGGCGAGAAGGACACCGGCGGCGGCCGCGAATCCGGCAGCGACGCCTGGAAGGCCTACATGCGCCGTCAGACCAACACCATCAACTGGTCCGCCGAATTGCCGCTGGCGCAGGGGATTCAGTTCGCGGTGTGAGGTGGCGCAGACTCTCAGTCTGCTGCGTCCCCACTCGTGGGGACGCCGGTGGGGCAGGCGGTGCCGCCTGCCGGCCCCTACTCTTTTTCTTCTTCCGGCTCGCGGCCTTCCTGCCGGGCCTTGAGCCGCTCCTCGCGGCGCTTGGCGCGGTCGGCGGCGCGCTTGACCAGCTCGGAACCCACCAGCTCGATCATGGCCTGCTCCGCGCCGTCGCCCTTGCGCGGGCCCAGACGCGTGATGCGCGTGTAGCCGCCGCTGCGCTGGCCGAAGCGGGTTCCCAAAGTATCGAACAGCTTCTTCACCGAGGCCGGGGTGCGCAGCACCGCCGCGGCTTGCCGGCGCGTATGCAGCGTGTCCCGCTTCGCCAGCGTGATCATCTTCTCCACCAGCGGGCGCACGGCCTTGGCCTTGGGGACCGTGGTGATGATGCGCTCCTGCAGGATTACGCTGGTGGCGAGATTGCGCAGCAGCGAATCGCGGGCGCCCGTGTCCCGTTTGAGTTTGAATCCGGCAACCTTGTGTCTCATGAGCTATTCCCCGGCCTGCTCCTGCTGGCCATCCTCCTCGAGAGGGACATCCATTCCGGCATTGGACTGCGGCGGCGGAGCCACCAGGCGGCCATGCGGATCGATGCGCATTCCCAGGGACAAGCCCATGTTCGCCAGAATCTCCTTGATTTCGTTGAGCGACTTGCGGCCGAAATTCTTGGTGCGCAGCATTTCGGCTTCGGTCTTCTGCACCAGCTCGCCGATGGTCTGGATATTGGCGTTCTTGAGGCAGTTGTACGAGCGAACGCTCAGCTCCAGCTCTTCCACGGAGCGGTTCAGGATTTCGCTCATCTTGTCCAGGCCGCGCTCGGAAATCTCTTCGGCCTGCTCCGGCACTTCCTCGAAGTTGATGAAGATCGACATGTGATCTTTCAGCAGTTTCGCGGCGTAGCCGATGGCGTCCTGCGGCGAAACGGCTCCGTTGGTCCAGACTTCCAGCGTCAGCTTGTCGTAGTCCGTCATCTGGCCGAGGCGCGCGGCCTCCACCTGGAAGTTCACCTTGCGCACGGGCGAGTGGACCGAATCGATGGGGATGTAGCCGAGGGCCAGATCGTCGTCGAAGTTCTTGTCCGCGCTGACGTAGCCGCGGCCGCCTTTCAGCCGCATCTCGATATGCAGCTTGCCGCCCTCGCTGACGGTGGCGATGTGCACGTCACGGTCCAGCACTTCGACGTCGGCGTCGGTCTCGATCTGGGCGCTGCGCACGTCGCTTTGGCTTTCCACGTCGAGGCGTACGGTCTTGACGCCCTCGCCCATGATCTTGAACGGAATCTGCTTCAGGTTCAGGATGATGTCGGTGGCGTCCTCGACCACGCCCGGTATCGGGCTGAATTCGTGCTCGACGCCCTCGATGCGAACGGCGGTGATGGCGGCGCCTTCAATCGAGCTCAGCAACACGCGGCGCAGGCTGTTGCCGATGGTGGTGCCGAACCCGCGCTGGAAAGGCTGCGCCGTAAACATGCCATACCGGTCCGTCAGGCTCTCGGTATTGGCGACCAATCGTTTGGGTTTCTGGAAGCCCTTGAACATAGAATCCTCTTTTCGGGGCCAGGGCCAGAGGCCATGAACCTGAGAAAGGTGTTCTTCCTTTCCCCGGCCCCCGGCCCCCGGCCCCCGGCCCCCATTTTCTACTTCGAGTACAACTCGACGATGAGCTGCTCGTTCAACTGGATCTGCACCAGGTCCTCGCGCTTGGGCAAGCTCTGAATGCGACCCTTCAAACTTTCCCGATCCACATCAATCCAGTTTGGCGCCGGCGCGTGAGCCGTGGCATCGCGCGCGGCCAGGATGGCCGGATTGTTCTTGCTGGTTTCGCGGACGGCGACCACGTCTCCCACCTTGACCTGGGCCGACGGAATATCGCACTTGCGCCCGTTGACATCGATATGGCCATGGCGGACGATCTGGCGCGCCTGGGCGCGGCTGGTGCCGAAGCCCATGCGGTAGATGACGCTATCGAGGCGGCGCTCCAGCGCGGACATCAGGTTTTCGCCGGTGATGCCTTTGGCCAGAGCGGCCTTTTCAAAAGTGCTGCGGAACTGCGCTTCCAGCACCCCGTACACGCGCCGCACCTTCTGCTTTTCGCGGAGCTGCAGACCGTAGCCGACGATCTTCTTGGCCCGTTCCTTGCCGTGCTGCCCGGGAATGAAATTGCGCTTTTCGATGGCGCACTTTTCGCTGTGGCAGCGCTCCCCTTTGAGATAGAGTTTCATGCCCTCGCGCCGGCATTGCCGGCAAACCGGGCCGATGTATCTTGCCAAGTTGCTCTCCTTACCTTTCTCGTGGCGCCGGCGGTCCGGCCGCCGGCGTTCTTTCAGGTGCGGTTTACAGCCATGGCAGGCCTTCTTCCCGCTTACTCATTCCTATACTCTGCGCTTCTTCGGAGGACGGCAGCCGTTGTGCGGCATGGGCGTCACATCCTTGATCGAGCGAACTTCGATGCCCGCCGTGGACAGCGCGCGCACCGCCGATTCCCGCCCCGATCCCGGGCCGCTGACCCGGACCTCCACCGTGCGCAACCCGCTCTCGCCAGCCTTGTTGGCGGCCGTCAGAGCCGCCTGCTGCGCGGCGAAGGGCGTCCCTTTGCGCGACCCGCGAAAGCCCAGCGAACCGGCGCTCGACCAGGCGATGGTGTTCCCCTCCTGGTCCGCGATGGTCACGATGGTGTTGTTGAAGGTGGCCTGGATATGCACGATGCCCGTATGGACGACGCGCTTTTCCTTCTTCTTGAAGCTCTTCTTCTTGCCTGTTTTTACTGGTGCTTTCGCCATATTTTCCCGAGTAGTCCAGGCCCTAGCCTGCCCGTGGGGCACGCTTTAGCCTGCCCTGCCTCTATGTCTTCGAGGTAGCCTTCTTGCGGTTGGCAACGGTTCCGCGGCGCGGTCCTTTGCGCGTGCGGGCGTTGGTATGCGTGCGCTGGCCGCGCACCGGCAGCCCGCGGCGGTGCCGCTGTCCCCGGTACGAGCCCATCTCGATGTGACGCTTGATGTTCATCGAGACTTCCTTGCGGAGGTCGCCTTCCACGGCGCCCTCTTCTTCCAGAATCTGGCGGACGCGGTTGACCTCGTCTTCGGTCAGGTCGCGAACCTTCTTGTCGAATTCGATGCCGGCCCGGAACAGGAGCGAGCGGGAACGGGTACGGCCAACGCCGTAAATATAGGTAAGCCCGATCTCGGCCCTCTTCGCGGGCGGCAGATCCACACCGGCAATACGCGCCATAGGTCTCCTCTCCTTACCCCTGCCTCTGTTTATGTTTCGGGTTCACGCAGATGACCCGCACCACGCCCTCGCGATGGATCACCTTGCATTTATCGCAAATCTTTTTTACCGACGCTCGCACTTTCATAAAACCTCCGGAGGCGGGGGCCAGGGGCCAGGGAAAACCCTGGAAACCCTATCCCCCGGACAGCTTGCGCGTGATCCTGCCACGCGTCGGATCGTGAGGCGCCAACTCCACCTCGACCTTGTCGCCCGGTACCAACCGAACAAAATTCCGTTTCACCGCGCCCACCACGTGGGCCAAAACCTGCTGCTGGTTCTCCAGCTTCACCGCATACATCGCCGATGGCCGTTCCTCGACCACCGTGGCCGCAACCACCCTGGCCCCCTGGCCCCCGGCCCCCGGCCCCTGGCCCCTGCTCACGGCCTCGTCAGCACCCACGGCCCGTTCTCCGTCACCGCGATGCAGTGCTCGAAGTGCGCCGAATAGGAGCCGTCTTTCGTGACCGCGGTCCACCGGTCCTTCAGAACCACCGATTCCGGCCGCCCCGCGTTGACCATGGGCTCCACCGCCAGTACCATGCCTTCCTTGAGCCGCGGGTTGTCGTTCTTGCGGTCCACGTAATTGGGGACCTGCGGCTCCTCGTGGAGCTGCGTGCCGATGCCATGGCCCACATACTCCCGCACAACCGAAAAACCGTTGGACTTGACGTGCTGCTCCACCGTGCCACACACGTCAAAAAGCCGGTTGCCCGCCCGCACCCGATCGATGGCCAGCTCCAGGGCTTCCTCGGTCACTCGGAGGAGCTTCCCGGTCTTCTCGCTTACCTCGCCGATCGGGACGGTGATGGCCGAATCGCCATAGTACCCGTCCAGCTTCACCCCGGTGTCGATCGAAACGATGTCGCCTTTCTTGAGGAGCCGTTTCCGATTCGGCATCCCGTGGACGATCTCTTCGTTCACCGAAGTGCACAACACAAACTTGAACGTCTCGCCCGCCGCCGGCACGTAATAACCCTTGAAAGCGGGCCTCGCGCCGGCGTCCGCGATCATCTCGGCGGCGGCCGCCTCGAGGTCCCAGGTGCTGGCGCCTTCCACCGCCACCTCCCGCAACTTCTGCAACACCTGCCACACCAGCAGCCCACTGCGCCGCATCTTCTCCAGTTCAGCGGCGGTTTTCCGAACGATCATCCGCCTCCACCGTATCGCACAGACCATCCACCTGGGGAGGATGGGAGACGATGTCATACAGAGTTCCCCGGCGAAGACACTGCCGGCGTCCGGTTAAACGGGCGTTACTAACATTGTAATCAACCGCCAGATAAATCACCACGTCCGACCGCTCAAAAAGTGCTCCGCCGGCCGCGAATACGGCCCGACCTCGGAACGAATCCTTCATAATGGCGCATGATAAGCTGCGCCTCGACCTGGTTGATGGTGTCCATGGCGACGCCCACCACGATCAGCAGCGAAGTGCCGCCGAAATAAAACTGCACGTTCAGACCTTCCAGCAGGAACCGCGGACACACCCGGTCGATCCAGTTGCCGAGCAGCGGCAGGTGGTTCAGCTTGATGCCCGAAATCATGATGTCCGGAATCAGGCAGAGGATCGAAAGGTAAACCCCGCCCACCACCGTGATCTTCGTCAGGATGGTGTTCATGTAGTCGGCCGTGTTGCGCCCCGGACGAATGCCCGGGATGAAGCCGCCGTACTTGCGCATGTTGTCGGCCGCTTCGTTGGGATTAAAAATGATCGAAACGTAAAAGAAACAGAAGAAAATGATGCCCGCCACGAAGAGCACGTAATACAGCGGCTCGCCGTGCTGGATGCTCTTCAGCGTGGCGGACAGCCAGCCGATGCTCTTCACCCAGGGCAACGCCGCGACGGTCGCGGGGAAGGCCAGGATCGAGGACGCGAAAATCACCGGGATCACGCCGCCCGCGTTCACCTTGAGCGGCATGTGCGTGGACTGCCCGCCCATCACCCGCCGGCCCACCACCCGCTTGGCGTACTGCACCGGGATGCGCCGCTCGCCCCGTTCCACCAGCACGATGAACGCTACCACCGCAGTCATCATGACCAGCACAACGATCAACTGGAGAGCGCTCCATTCACGCGTCACAAAGGTGTTGACATAGAGATTCTGAATGGCGCGCGGCAGCCCCACCACAATGCCGGTGAAGATGATCAGGGACATGCCGTTGCCCACGCCGCGCTCGCTGATCTGCTCGCCCAGCCACATGATGAACGCCGTTCCGGTGGTCAGCGACATGACCGTCAGCGCCACGAAGCCGATGCCCGGGCTGATGACAATTCCCTGCTGCATCGTCTGCAGGCCCTGCGCGATGCCGAACGACTGCAGCACGGAAAGGACGATCGTCAGGTAGCGGGTCCACTGCGTGATCTTGCGGCGGCCCAGCTCGCCTTCCTTGGAGAGTTTTTCGAGAGTGGGGACCACCACCGTCAGCAACTGCAGAATGATCGACGCCGTGATGTACGGCATGATGCCCAGGGCGAAGATCGTGAGGCGGCGGATATTGCCGCCGGCGAACAAGTCGAAGAAACCGAAAATCGATCCCGCCGCGGAGCTGAAGAACTCCTCCCATCGCGTGATGTTGATGCCCGGCGTCGGAATGTGACCGCCCAGCCGATACACCGCCAGCATCGCCAGCGTGAACAAGAGCCGCTTGCGAAGGTCTGGAACGCGAAAAATGTTCGCGAACGCTTCTAGGAACTTGGTCATCGTACCCTTCGATTCCCGGCGCTCACTCGCTGGCCGCGCCGATCACCTTTGCCGCTCCGCCGGCTTTTTGGATCTTCTCCACCGCCGACTTGGAAAACTGGTGGGCCTCCACCGTAATTTTGCGCGTCAACTCCCCGGCGCCGAGGATCTTGAGACCGTCACCCAGCTTCTTGATGACACCCAGCTCGAACAGGCGGTCGGCGTCGAACGCATCGCCTTCCAGCTTCTCCAGCCGTCCGAGGTTGACAATGGCGTAGTGCTTCTTGAAAATGTTCGTGAATCCGCGCTTGGGCAGCCGGCGGTGCAGCGGCATCTGGCCGCCCTCGAAACCGCGCTTCTGGCCGAACCCCGTGCCGGCGCGCTGTCCCTTCGAGCCGCGCGTGGCGGTCTTGCCGTGTCCCGAGCCCATGCCGCGGCCGATGCGCTTGCGGCCCTTTCTTTGTCCGGCGGGCGGTCTCAATCCGCTGAGGTTCATCGCTTTCTCCTGGGGGCCGGGGGCCGGGGGCCACGGGCCGGGGAAAACCCGAACCCTGCCACCAACCCAGAAGCCCCAAAAAAACCTTCAAACCTTTTCACTACCAACCGGGATCGGAACCAGGCCTCACAACCGGCCCCCGGCCCCTGGCCCCCGGCCCCTGGCTGGCCCCCGGCCCCCGACCCCCGGCCCCTTTCCATCATTCCACTACTTCCAGCAGATGCGGAATCTTCTTCACCATGCCGCGGAAAACCGGCGAATCGGGCCGCTCCACCACCTGGTTGACCTTCCGCAATCCCAGGCCCTTCACAATTCTCTTGTGCTTTTCCGGAGTGCAGATGGGGCTGTGCACCAGTTTGATTCGGATCTTGCCTTCCATTAGAGCTTCTCCACCGCCAGGCCGCGCATTTCGGCCACGGCGTTCCTGTCGCGCAGCGATTCCAGCGCCACGATGGTGGCCTTCACCACGTTGTGCGGGTTGCGGCGGCCAATCGACTTGGTGAGCACGTTGGCGATGCCGCAGGCCGTGATGACCGCGCGCACCGCGCCGCCGGCGATCACTCCGGTGCCCTCGGCGGCCGGCTTGAGCAGCACCAGCGAGCTGGCATATTTGCCGAGCACCTGGTGCGGAATGGTGGTCTCGAGCACGTGGATCCTGCGCAGGTTCTTCTTGCCGGCTTCGATTCCCTTGCGGATCGCGGAAGGCACTTCCTTGGCCTTGCCCACGCCCCAGCCCACCACTTTCGCCGAGGGATCGCCGATCACCACCAGCGCCGAAAAACTCAGGTTCTTGCCGCCCTTCACCACCTTGGTGACGCGGTTGATGGAAACCACCTGCTCTTTGAGGTTGAGCGAGGCCGGATCGATGCGTTTTGCCGACGTAATCATGAATCAGAACTCCAGTCCCGCCGCGCGCGCCGCGTCGGCGAGCGCCTTTACCCGCCCGTGGTATTGATAGCCGCCGCGGTCGAAAACCACTTTGGTAATGCCCTTTTCCTTGGCCCGCTCGGCCACCAGTTTGCCAATCGCCTTGGCCGCCGCCACGTTGCCGCCCTTGGTTTTGCCGCCTTTGTCCACCGAGGACGCCGACACCAGCGTCTTGCCCTCGGCATCGTCGATGACCTGAGCGTAGATGTGCGCCACGCTGCGGAACACCGCCAGGCGCGGCCGCGCCGCGCTTCCGCGCAGCTTGCGCCGGATGCGCTCGTGGATGGTCTTGCGGATCTGTTTCTTCTCGATCTGACGAATCATTTGGCCCCCGCCGCGGTCTTACCGACCTTCTTGCGCAGCGCTTCGCCGGTGTAGCGGACGCCCTTGTTCTTGTAAGGATCCGGCTTGCGAAGCGCGCGCATGTTCGCCGCCACCTGCCCCAGCAGTTGCCGGTCGTAGCCGCTCAGCACCAGATGGAAAGGTTGACCACTCGATTTGGGCGCTTCCACCTTCAGATCCACGCCCTGCGGCAGCAGGACCTCGATGGGGTGGGAGTAGCCCAGGGTGAACGTCGCCACCTTTCCCTTGACGTCGGCGCGGTACCCGACGCCGTGGATGTCCAGTTCCCTGGTGAACCCGGTGGAGACGCCCTGCACGGCGTTGGCAGCCAGCGCGCGCGTCAGGCCATGCAGCGCCGCGAGCTCGTCGGAGGCGCGCTTCACTTCCAGCTTCCCGTCGCCCTGCTCGATGGTGATCCCCTGCGGAATCGGCACCGTCAGCTTGCCCTTGGGACCCGTCACTTCCAGTTGCCCGCCGATCTGGACTTTCACGCCACTCGGCAGCGGGATCGGCTTCTTACCAATTCTCGACATAATCTCAGTACCTCGCTACCACACGCGGCAGAGGATCTCCCCGCCGAGGTGCTCCTTGTGAGCGTCCCGGCCGGTCATGACGCCGCGCGGGGTGGTCAGGATGTTGATTCCCATGCCGCCCAGCACCCGCGGGATCTCCGTCTGTCCCACGTACACGCGGCAACCGGGACGCGAGACGCGGTGGATCTCGGAAATCACCGGCGAGTTGTTGGCGCCGTACTTCAAGTAGATCTTGATGGTCTTCTTCGCGCCTTCCTCCGCCACCTTGAAGTTGGCAATGTAGCCTTCTTCCTTCAGAATGCGCGCGATTTCCGCTTTTAGCCGGGAGGCCGGCACGTCCACCTTGGGGTGGCGCGCCTGGATCGCGTTGCGCACGCGAGTCAGCATGTCCGCGATGGGATCGCTCGTCATAAGTCGTTTCACTCCTGGCGGGGTACCCGCCGGTTTTGCGGGTCGGGGTCAGGGGTCGGGGGCCAGGGAAAAAAGCGTCGCGCGAAGCGCAACCTTTCCCCGACCCCCGGCCCCCGGTCCCCGGCCCCCATTTTCCTCACCAGCTCGCCTTGATCACGCCTGGAATCTCGCCGTTCAACGCGAGCTGGCGGAAGCACAGGCGGCAGACGCCGAATTTGCGCAGAAAGGCGCGCGGGCGCCCGCAGCGCCAGCAGCGGTTGCGGTGCCGGGTCGGCAGCTTGGCAATTCCAGGCTTGTTCTGGGCCTTGGCCAATTGGGATGCCCGGCGGATAACTTCCAGTTTCAGGTCTTTCGCAATCTTGGCGGTAGTGGCCATGTTCTTTCGGTCTCTCCTCTATTGCCGGAACGGCATCCCCATGTGACGCAGCAGCGCCACGCCTTCCGCGTCGGTGCGGGCCGTGGTGGTGATGGAAACGTTCATTCCCTTGGTCTTGTCCACCTTGGAGTAGTCGATTTCCGGGAAGATCAACTGGTCCTTGATCCCCAGCGTGTAGTTGCCCCTGCCGTCGAAGCTCTTGGTGGAGACGCCGCGGAAATCGCGCACGCGGGGCAGCGCCACGTTCACCAGCCGGTCGAAAAACTCGTACATGCGGTCGCCCCTCAGGGTCACCATGCACCCGATCGACATGCCTTCACGCAGCTTGAATGCGGCGATCGACTTGGTGGCCTTGGTGATCACGGGCTTCTGGCCGGCGATTTGCGCCAGCTCGTTGACCGCGCCGTCCATCAACTTGGCGTTCTGTGTGGCTTCGCCGAGCCCGATGTTGATGGAGATCTTGTCGATCCTCGGCACCGCCATGACGTTCTTGTACCCGAATTCCTGGGCCAGCGCCGGGACCACCTTCTTCTGATAGTGCTGTCTTAAACGTGCTGCCATCGAATCCTCACTTGCTGCCGAGCATCTGGCCGCATTTGCGGCAGACCCGCGTGCGGCGCGTCTTTCCCCCGGCGACATGATCGATGTGGTGCGCCACGCGCACGGCCTTGTTGCAGCCCGGACACACCACCAGGACGTTGGAAGCCGGAATGGGGCTCTCGCGCTCGGCGATGCCGCCCTTGATCTGCTTGCCGGGGTTGGGGCGCGTGTGCCGCTTGACCATCATCACGTGCTCCACCAGCAGCTTGCCCGCGTGGCGGTCCACACGCAGCACGCGGCCGGTCTTGCCCTTGTCGCGCCCGGCGATCACCTTGACGGTGTCTTCTTTCTTGATATCGATGCGGACCGGCTCGACCGGCTTCTTCTTTGCGATTGCCATCAGATTACCTCGGGGGCCAGCGACACGATCTTCATGAACCTCTTGTCCCTCAGTTCCCTGGCCACGGGACCGAACACGCGGGTGCCCACCGGCTCGCCCGTCTCACTGATCAAAACCGCGGCGTTCGAATCGAAGCGGATGTAGGTGCCGTCCCTGCGCCGGGTCTCTTTGCGCATGCGGACGATCACGCAGCGCACCACCTTCCCCTTCTTGATCGCCGAATCGGGAGCGGCCTCTTTCACGCTGGCGGTGACCACGTCGCCCAGCCCGGCGCGCCGGCCGAGGTCGCCGCCGCGCGGCAAAATGCAGGCCAGCCTGCGCGCGCCGGAGTTATCGGCCACCTCGAGAATTGTTCGCATTCCAATCATAGTGATTTCTGGGGACTGACGAATCTGTCCCAAGGCGCAGGGGGTGCCCACTTGGGGCCCTGCGCCGCGCGGACAGATCCGTCTGTCCCCAGCTCCTTATATCTTCACGTCCAGATCCACCGGCTGCACCCCCACCTGCGCCGCCCGCCGGATCACTTCCGCCAGCTTCCATCGCTTCAGCTTGCTCAAGGGCCGGCACTCCACGATGCGCACCACGTCGCCTGTCTGGGCCGAGCCTTCCTCGTCGTGCGCGTAGAACTTCTTCCGCTTGCCGATGATGCGCTTGTACAGCGCGTGCGGCACGCGGCGGCTCACTTCGACCACGATGGTTTTTTGCATCTTAGTGGAAACCACCTGGCCGATCTTCTCGTTCTTGATCCCCGATTTGGCTTGCTCTTCGGCCATGTTACTTGTTCTCCTCCGCGAGGGGCGCGCTCTGGGCCCTCTCGCGCAGAACGGTGTGGATGCGAGCGCGGTCCTTCTTGATGGCGCGGACCTTCTTCAATCCGTCCATCTGCCCCATGGACATCTGAAACTGCAGACGAAACAACTGCTCGTCTATTTCACCCAACTGGCGCTCGAGTTCGGTGGAGTCCAGGTCGCGAACTTTGTCTGCCTTCATATCCCTTACTCCGCGTCCTCCCGGCTGACAAATTTGGTTTTGATCGACAGCTTGTGGGCCGCCAGCCGCATGGCGGCGTGCGCCGTCGGCCGGTCCACGCCTTCCATCTCGAACAGGATCTTTCCGGGGCGGATCACCGCCACCCACTGCTCCGGAGCGCCCTTGCCCTTGCCCATGCGCGTTTCGGCGGGCTTCTTGGTGATCGGCTTGTCCGGGAACAGCCGGATCCAGACCTTCCCGCCGCGCTTGATGGAGCGCGTCATGGCCACGCGCGCGGCTTCGATCTCCCGGTCGGTGATCCACGCGCACTCCATCGCCTTGAGACCGAAATCGCCGAACGAGATGGTGGACCCGCGCCACGCCTTGCCGGCCATGCGCCCGCGCTGTTGCTTTCTGTACTTGACCTTCTTTGGCATCATCATGGCGGTTTGCCCTCAATCCTTACTGGTTCTCGCCGGAAGGTTCCGGCTGGTCGCTAGCGGCCGGTTTCTCCTCGGGTTGCGGCTGGGTTTCCGGCTGGTCGCTGGCGGCCGGTTTCTCCTCGGGTTGCGGCTGGGGTTGCGGCGGGGGTTCCGGCGGCGCTTCCTGCCGGGCTTCCTGTTTCCAAGCGGGCTGCTGCGGCGACATCAGCGGCGGCAGGATGGGCGTGGCGGGACGCACCGCGGGACGCGGCAGATCCGCCGGCGGCGTCTGTATGGCCGGTCCGCCAACCTCGGGGACCGCGGCGGTGACCGCCGGGCCTTGCGTCGCCGCTGGGCCATGGTACTCGCCACGCTCGCGGCGGGGGCGGTCGCGCCGGTCGCGCATCTCGCGGCGCGGCTCGGGCTCGGGAAGCAACCCGCGTCGCTTGGTCAGGTCCAGAATCTCGCCCTTGTAGATCCACGTCTTGATGCCAATCACGCCGTAAGTGGTGTGCGCCTCGGCAAAACCATAATCGATATCGGCGCGCAACGTGTGCAGCGGAAGCTGGCCTTGCAGGTACCACTCGCTGCGCGCGATCTCGGCGCCGTTCAGACGGCCCGAGACCCGCACCTTGATGCCCTTGCATCCGAAACGCAGCGCCGAATCCACCGCCTTGCGCATGGCGCGCCGGAAGGCCACGCGCTTCTCGAGCTGCAGGCCGATCGATTCCGACACGAGCTGCGCGTCCAGTTCCGGCTTGTGCACCTCCTGAATGTCGATGAAGACCTCGCGCTTGGTCTTCTTGGCCATGTCCTGCTTGAGCTTCTCGATCTCCGCGCCCTTGCGGCCGATGATGATGCCGGGCCGCGAGGTCCGGATGGTGACCCGCAGCTTGTTGCCAGGCCGGTCCACTTCGATCGAGCTGACGCCCGCCGATTTCAGCCGCTCGCTCAAATCCTCCCTCAGCTCCAGGTCTTCCTGAAGCAGCTTGGCATAGCCGTGCTTGGCGAACCACCGCGACCGCCAGGGCTTGTTGAAGCCCAGCCGGAATCCGTACGGATGAACTTTCTGTCCCATCTATGCTTCTTTCTCCGCCACCTTGATGACGATATGCGCCTGCCGGCGCTGGTACCGGTAGGCGCGGCCCATCGGCGCCGGCCGGATGCGTTTCGAACGCGGGCCATCGTTGACGTAGGCCTCGGTCACGTACAGGCGGTCCACATCCAGGTCTTCGAACCGGTTGGTCGCGTTGGCGATGGCCGATTCCAAAACCTTCAGGACCATCGGCGCAATGCGCTTGTTGGTGGTGCGCAGGGTAATCCGCGCCGCGTCCGCCTTCTGGCCGCGGATGAGGTCCACCACCAGCCGCGCCTTCTGCGGGGAGATCCGGATGTATCTGGCCTCCGCCTTGACTATATTGTCGGCTTCCATGCTCTCCTCGCTATGCCGCCGGCTTGGCGGTCTTCTCCGTAGCCGCCTTCACCGAATGGCCCCGGAACGTCCGCGTAGGCGAGAACTCGCCCAGCTTGTGCCCCACCATGTTCTCGGTGATGTACACCGGGATGAATTTCTTGCCGTTGTGCACCGCGATGGTTTGCCCCACGAACTCGGGAAGTATGGTGGAGCGCCGCGACCACGTGCGGATCACCTTCTTCTCGCCGGTCGCGACCACAACCGCGAGCTTGGCTTCCAGGTGGGTGTCGGTAAACGGTCCCTTCTTGACGGATCTGCCCATGTCCTTACCTCTTCTTGCTCTTGTGCGTGACGATCCACTGGTCCGTGCGCTTGTTGTTGCGCGTCTTGAATCCGCGAGTGGGCTGGCCCCAGGGAGTGACCGGATGGCGCCCGCCCGAGGTCTTGCCCTCGCCGCCGCCGTGCGGGTGATCCACCGGGTTCATCGAAACGCCGCGGTTGTGCGGCGTCTTCCCCAGCCAGCGCGTGCGCCCCGCCTTGCCCAGCGATACATTTTCGTGATCCACATTGCCTACCTGCCCGATGGTCGCCATGCAGTCGAGCTGCACCCGCCGCACTTCGCCCGAGGGCAGCTTCAGCAGCGCGATGCCGCCTTCCTTGGAAACCAACTGCGCCTGCGATCCGGCCGACCGCGCCATCTGCCCGCCCTTGCCGGGCCTCAGCTCGATGTTGTGGACGATGGTGCCGGCCGGAATGTTCTTCAAAGGAAGCGCGTTGCCCACCAGGATGTCGGCCTCGGGGCCGGACATCACTTTCTGCCCCACCTTCAACCCGTCGGGCTGGAGGATGTAGCGCTTCTCGCCATCGGCGTAGTGCAACAGGGCGATGCGGGAGGAACGGTTGGGGTCGTATTCCACCGACGCCACCACCGCCGGTATGGCCGCCTTGTCGCGCTTGAAATCCACCACCCGGTACGCCTGCTTGGCGCCTCCGCCGATGAACCGCGAAGTCACCCGGCCAGTGCTGTTGCGTCCGCCGGTGCGCTTCTTGGGCTCCACCAGCGACTTCTCCGGGCGGTCCTTGGTGATGTCTTCGCGCGAGACCACCGTCTGGAAGCGCCGCGTCGCGGTTACCGGTCTGTATGTCTTAATTGGCATAAACCAAATCTCTCCCAGGCCATCGGGCCAACCCAGGTTTCAGGCGCCGTCCCCGGCCCCTGGCCCCCGGCCCCCTATCAGATCTCCGCGAAATCGGGCGTCTTCTCGCCCTTCTTCAACTTCACGTAGGCCTTTTTCCACGTCGAGCGGTAGCCCGAGAACCGTCCCCGGCGCCGCAACTTTCCGTCGAACGTGGCTGTCCGCACTTCGGTGACCTTCACTTTGAACAGCTTCTCGACGGCGGTCTTGACCTGCGTCTTGTTGGCTTCGAGCGCTACTTCGAAGCACAGCGTGCGCTCGTTGTCTTTCTTTTCCACGCCCTTCTCGGTGACCAGCGGGCGGCGAATCACGTCGTAGAGTTTCATTTCGCGAGTGCCTCCGAGAATTTCCGGGCCGCCGCTTCCGACAGCAGCACCCTCTGATGCCCCAGCAGGAGATAGGCATTCACTTCCTTGGTGGGCGCCAGCGTGACGCCCTTCAGATTGCGGACGCCCAACGCCAGGTTGCGGTTCTCGCCGTTGTCCACCACCAGCACCTTGCGGCCGGCTTCCAGCCTGGCCAGCGCGCCCATGGCGTTCTTGGTCTTGTGGTCGGAAAAAGTGAAGGCCTGCACCACCTTCAGCTCGCCATCCCGCAACTTCGCCGAAAGCGCCGAGCGCAGCGCGCCCAGCAGCATCTTGCGCGGCAGCTTGTAGCTGTAATCGCGCGGTTGCGGCCCGTGGGCCGTGCCGCCGTGCCGCCAGATGGGCGACCGGACGGAGCCCACGCGCGCGCGGCCCGTGCCCTTCTGCTTCCAGAGCTTCTTGCCGCTTCCGGCTACCTCGCTGCGCACCTTGGTCTTGTGCGTCCCGGCGCGCAGCCCGGCCTTGTATTGGTTCACCGCTTCGTACAGCAGCGCTTCGTTGACCTCGGCGCCGAAGACTTCGTCGGCCAGCTCGACCTCGCCGACCTTCTGGTTATTCAAATCCACTACATCCACTGTGGGCATCGCAGTTACCTCTTGGCCCTCCGGACTACCACGTATCCGCCGTTGGGACCGGGCACCGCGCCCTTCACCACCAATACGTTGTCCTCGGTGTCCACGTCGATAATCTCGAGATTCCGCACGGTCACGCGCTCGTGGCCCATGTGGCCCCCCATGCGCATCCCGGGAAGCACCCGCGACGGGTAGCTGGACGCGCCGATGGAGCCCGGAGCGCGGTGGAACATGGAGCCGTGCGAACCTTCGCCGCCGCGAAAATGGTGGCGCTTCACCACCCCGGCGAACCCGCGGCCCTTGCTGATGCCGATGACGTCCACCTTGTCCTTGGGCTTGAATTGATCCACCAGCACCTGGTCGCCGGCCTTGAAATCGTCGTCCCCGGGACGCAAATGGAATTCGCGCATGAACCTCGCGCCCTCCGCGCCGGCCTTCTTCAGGTGGCCGGTGGCGGGCTTGTTGATGCGCCGCGGCTTGATGAACTCCACCAGCCCGAGCTGCACCGCGTCGTAGCCATCCGCCGTGGGCGTCTTGCGCTGCACCACCATGCATGGACCGGCCTTCAGCAGCGTGACCGGGACGGCCTGGCCGTCTTCCCGGAACACCTGCGACATTCCAATCTTCTTGCCAAGGATTCCTGGACTCATGTCAACCCTTCTGTGGGGCAGGTCCCCGACCTGCCCGCCTTACTTGCCGAACGCCTTGATTTCCACATCCACGCCCGCAGGCAGGTCGAGCTTCATCAGCGCGTCCACCGTCTGCTGCGTCGGCTCGAGTATGTCCAACAGCCGTTTGTGCGTCCGGATTTCAAACTGCTCCCGCGACTTCTTGTCCACGTGCGGGGAGCGCAAAACCGTCGTGATACTCCGGGACGTGGGCAGCGGGATGGGACCGGCCACGGTCGCCCCGGTCCTCTTGGCGGTGTCCACAATCTCCGTCGTCGACTGATCGAGCACCCGGTGATCGTATGCTTTCAAGCGGATGCGAATGCGTTCTCTCAGCGCCATAATTTACCTTGGCCGGGCGTGCCCGGCCCCTACTTAACAATTTCCGTCACCGTGCCGGCGCCCACCGTGCGGCCGCCTTCGCGTATCGCAAAGCGCAGCCCCTTGTCCATGGCCACCGGCGTGATCAGCTCCACCTTCAGGTCCACCGTGTCGCCCGGCATCACCATCTCCGTGCCCTCCGG
>JBEKSR010000083.1:0-23079 GCA_049516835.1 Bryobacteraceae bacterium
GGGTTGCTCTTGCCCAGCACCCTGGTGATGGCCGCCGTCAGGGTGGTCTTGCCGTGATCGATGTGCCCGATCGTCCCGATATTTACGTGCGGCTTGCTACGGTCGAATTTTTCCTTTGCCATGTTGACGCCTTCTCTGCACGGAATTCGTTACAGGAGGAACTCTGGAGCCGTTGACCAGGATTGAACTGGTGACCTCGTCCTTACCAAGGACGCGCTCTACCAACTGAGCTACAACGGCCCTACCAAAAGTTTACGAAATTCTCTGGTGGACGGGGGAGGATTCGAACCTCCGTAGCTCGCAAGGAGCGACAGATTTACAGTCTGTTGCCATTAACCGCTCGGCCACCCGTCCAGGCCATTCGCCCGCAATGCGACCACCAAAGCGAGGCTCACATTGCGGGGAAACTATAAGCATACAAAGAAAGGACTGCTCGCCGCAACTGGGATTAGGCCGAAGGGTGCGCGACCTGAAAGTGCGGGCGCGCAGTCCTTTGTGGTCTGGGCAGGCTAAAGCATGCCCCACCAAGGTATAGTAGTAGCCAGGCGATGCTGATCAAAAAAACCGCGGATCTCCGCTACTCGGAGGTCACCCCCAAATCCGTTTACCTGAACCGGCGCAAATTCCTGGCCGGCGTTCCCGCGGCCTTTCTCGGCGCCCATGAGCTGCTCCGCGCCCAGGCCGGCGCCAAACTGCCAAACCTCCTCAAGAGCCCATTCAGCACAACTGAAAAACCGAACTCCTACAACGACGTCACCCACTACAACAACTTCTACGAGTTCGGCACCGGCAAACAGCAGCCCGCCCAAAACGCCACGAACTTCAAGACCTCGCCGTGGACCGTCTCCATTGAAGGAGACGTAGCCAAGCCGCGCAAGTTTAGCATTGATGAAATCATGAAGCTGGCGCCGCTCGAGGAGCGCATCTACCGCCACCGCTGCGTCGAAGCCTGGTCCATCGTGGTGCCCTGGACCGGTTACTCGCTCAGCGCCTTGCTCAAACAGGTGGAACCCGGTCCCCAGGCCAGGTACGTCGCCTTCGAAAGCTATTGGGATCTCCGCCAGATGCCGCTGGCGCGCCCCGAGCTGGCCGGCATCGCGTTTCCCTACGTCGAGGGCCTGCGGCTGGATGAGGCCATGCACCCGCTGGCGCTCCTCTCGGTCGGCATGTATGGCGAGGCGCTGCCGCCGCAGGATGGCGCGCCCGTCCGCCTGGTGGTTCCGTGGAAATACGGCTTCAAGAGCATCAAGTCGATCGTCAAGATCAAGCTGGTGGCAAACCAGCCGCCCACTACGTGGAACATGGCCAACGCCCACGAGTACGGTTTTTATTCCAACGTGAATCCGCAGGTCGATCATCCGCGCTGGAGCCAGGCCACCGAGCGCCGCCTGCCCTCGTTGTTCCAGAATCACCCCACCCAACTGTTCAACGGCTACGCCAGCGAGGTCGCCAGCCTCTACGCCGGCATGGACCTGAAGAAGAATTACTGACGCATGCCGCGCGGCCGCTGGAGCAAAGTCCTGGTCTTCCTGCTGTGCCTCGCGCCGTTATTCCGGCTCGCCTGGCGCGTGTGGAACCAGGATGTCACCGCCAACCCCACGGAGTTCATCCAGCACTTCACCGGCGACTGGGCCCTCCGCCTGATCGTCGCCACTCTGGCCGTGACTCCGATGCGAAAGCTCCTCGGCGTGCCCGGCCTCATCCGTTTCCGCCGCATGATCGGCCTGTTCGCGTTCTATTACGCCTGCCTGCACTTCCTCACCTACCTGTGGCTCGACAAGCTCTTCGATTTTCCGGCCATGCTCAAGGACGTTGGCAAGCGCCCGTTCATCACCGCCGGTTTCGCCGCGTTTGCGTGTCTGGTTCCGTTGGCCCTGACTTCCACCGCCGGGTGGATTCGCCGCCTGGGCGGCAAGCGCTGGCAACGGTTGCACAGCCTCATCTACGTCACCGCGAT
The DNA here is from genome assembly GCA_049516835.1 of Bryobacteraceae bacterium. Taxonomy (GTDB): domain Bacteria; phylum Acidobacteriota; class Terriglobia; order Bryobacterales; family Bryobacteraceae; genus Fen-178. Next base: position 1,958 of record JBEKSR010000083.1, read on the forward strand.
CGCCGCGGTGGCCCACTACTACTGGTTGGTCAAATCCGATATTCGCCAGCCGATGCTCTACGGAACCCTGGTGGCGCTTCTGCTGGCCTGGCGCGTGGTTACCCGAGTGGTCCGCAACGCCGGCCTGGCGAGGGCTTAGAATCGGTTCATGCGAGGCGCTCTCATCCTTTCACTTGTGCCGGCTCTGCTTTCCGCCGCGGACCTGAAGATCGACCATGTCACCATCGCCGGAAGCAGCCTGGAAACGCTGCAGGCCAATCTCTCCGCGGCCGGCATACCGGCGGTTTACGGCGGCGCTCACGCCAACGGCGCCACCGAGATGGCCCTGGTCAGCTTTCCCGATGGTTCCTACCTGGAGTTGATGGCGCTCCGGGCGAATGCCGATCCTCACGCGATCGATCAGCAGCCCTGGGCGAAGTTCCTCCGGGGCAACGGCGGGCCGTGCGCCTGGGCGGCGCGCGAAAAGGACCTGGCGGGGGAAGTCAAACGCCTCGGGGCGGCGGGCATTCCCGTCAACGCGCCCGTTCGCAGCGGCCGGCAAAGGCCGGACGGGGTGCGCCTGGAGTGGGAAACCTCGGATGTGGGCACGGAGCCCAGAGGCGCCTTCTTCCCGTTCCTGATACGCGACCTCACGGAGCGCGGGCTGCGCGCCTTTCCGCAGGGGAAGCCGGTCAACCGGGATTTCAGGGGGGTCGCCAAGGTGGTGATCGCCGTGCGCGATCTGGATGCCGCCGTCAAGCATTACCGGCAGGCTTACGGGTTGCCCGCGCCCATCAAGCAGGTGGACCCGGGCTTCGACGCGCATCTGGCGTTACTGGGAGGCGTCCCCGTGGTGCTGGCGCAACCGCTTACGTTGGAATCCTGGCTGAACGAGCGCCTCGACCGGTTTGGCGAAGCGCCTTGCGCATTCGTGCTGGGGGCCAGCCGCCCGGGCCGTTACCACGCCGGCTCGCAGACGCGCTGGTTCGGCATCGAGATCTCCTGGTTCGATTCCGGCAAGCTGGGCTGGCGCCTGGGATTCGAAAGCCCGGAGTGGTGACCGGCCTTCGCCTACACCATTCTCGCGGAGAGAAAGACGTCTTGCGGACGCTGCGGAGTGGTTTGCCCGTCCCACTCGTCTTCCGCGCTATCGGTCAATAGCAGATCGATCAACCGGGCTGCCAGCTCGCGCGGGCAGATGCAATCAGCCTCCGACAGCGTGGTGGGGGCGTCCCGCCGCGGGCCGTATTCCATGGTCACGGGCTCGCAGTCTTCCGAGATCCAGGTCCCATGCACGTTGATGAACTCGGCGGCGTCCTCGCAACCTTTTACGGCAACCCGCATGGTGTTGGCCGTGCGTGCCAAGGTGACGCCTTCAATCGCTTTTCCGTCTGTGTATCTGATTGTCATAATCTCCGCGCTCGCAAGACTATGGTGCAACAACACGGGCCTCGATACCAGTTCCTGACGTACCAACGCTGTACCATAACCTGCCGGGATCACTTTCGATAACAGCATAACCCGAGGCAGGAATCGAACAGAAGGCGCCGGGCCATCCACGGAAGTCCCCGCCTAGCGGGCGTTTGCGTGCGTTCTCGAAGGCCTGCCGGTTCGCCGCTTCGTCGTCGAGCGGTCTGTAGTCGGAAGATAGTCCCGGGAGTACCTTCGAGGGGTTGATACCGGCGGGCGGCAACGCCGGGCGCCTCGCAAGGGTGTTATGATTCGCGGGGTTAACCAAGGAGAGGTAGAAATGATCGGGCCCAGAACGGTTGCAGTCCTTTGTACGCTGTCGTTCTGTCTGTTCGCCGCCGGAGACCCTTTCTCCGGCGCCTGGAAACTGAACCCGTCCAAGTCGAAGCTGCCTCCGCCCCTCCCGCGGAGCCAGACCGTCCGCATCAAAGCCGACAGCCGGAGCATTCGGATTCGGGAAGAGGTGGTGGATGAAAAGGGGAAGCGCCTCACGGTAACCGTGAATGCCCGTTTTGACGGAAAGGACTACCCCGTCACGGGCACGCCGTTCGCCGACGCCGTTGCCTACCAGCGCCTAGACAGCCACACGCTCAAGGGTACGGTCAAGAAGGCAGGGAAGATTGTGACCTCCGAGACGGCCACCATCTCCGCCGACGGCAAGACCCTGACGGGAACCTATTCCGGCACGGACGCGACGGGCAAGCACGTGGATGCCACGGCTGTGCTGGAGAGGCAATGATGCTGGAGCTGGCGGAGGGATTTGAACCCCCGACCCTCTGATTACAAATTCCATAGGTTGCTATCTACTGGGTCCACTGCGTCTATTTATCAATAGTTTAGCAACCCCCAATTTCCACTGCGTCCAGCAAAACCGTGGAAAATCTAGCTCGGTTGCTATGTGGGTTGCTATCAATTTCGGAGTGAAGGTAAAGCGAAAACTGACCGTCCCGCTTGACGCCTAATGCCATCCTGTTTTGCCGGCGCGTTTGCACGGGAGTATGATTCAAGACATGGAACCCTTAAAACGGAATTGCTACCTGTGCCCGCGGCCGGCCACCGCGGTTCGCGTCCCTCTGAGCGACGGCGAGTATTACGTCGTCACAGGATGCAAGTGCGTACGATACCTGATCGGCGTGGAGTACGCCGAGGCAATTGAAAAGGACCCGGCCGGCACTGAAGATAGGCGTAGATTCCTTTCGGCGGCAGCCAGAACCATCGCGGAAGCTGAAGGCGAACCGCCCCCACGCCTCAGCGATTACGCGAAACGCTACCAAGGCAAATGGTGGCTTCAGATCACGGATTCGAACGCTGATCAAATCGCTCCGGCCGGGAGTTTTTTGGAGACCCAGGAGATCCAGGCCGCGCTCGCCGAAGCTCAGAACTTGCGGGAGGCCCTTGCCAAGTCAAGCCACTTCCAGCGGAGCGACCAACAGGAAATACTGGAGAAGGACTTTTCTTTTATTGAGAGCGAGATCGGAAGTCCGCCCGAATTCAGAAAGCCGAAAGACCTGAAGGGAGTAGTTGAGTATCTGCGGTCGTTTGCAAACACACCAGAGTTAGAAAAGGCGTTTTCTCGAATGGAGAAAAAACTTAAGGCAATCGGCGCCCTTCCAGAAGAGTGATGCAGACATGGGCGTCCGCTTCCAGCGCCGCGTTCGGATTCTCCCCGGCATCAGGTTGAACGTCTCGAAGAGTGGCCTCGGCTTCTCGGTGGGCGCGCGTGGCGTCCACGTCGGCATCACGGCGCGCGGCCAGCACTACGCCTCCATCGGCCTTCCTGGAACGGGCGTTTCGTGGAGGGAGTACGAGCGGAACTCGCCGCGGCGGTGCGACCTCTGCGCGCCGGGCCACGCGCACATTTCAGCGCCATTGGCGGCCCTCCTGGTGATCCTGGCCGGCGTTGTGCTGTTGGCGCTGCTCGGGAGATAGCCAGATAAACGCCGGGTGCCGCGTGAGAGCTGGCCAAGGCAGCGTCGGAAGGCCACGCCCAGGGGAATCAGTAGCGCCCCGGCACCGGAACGCCCCGATTGCGGTATATTAGCTCCGAAAAGAGGCACCGCTATGATTGAATGCCCGTCATGTCGAACATCTCATGAAAGCCAGCCGAGGTTCTGCATGAACTGCGGCCATGAGTTCGCCCCCGAACAGGCTATTTCCGAAAGCGGCAGCGCGCCAACTCTCAAGAAATGCCCTGATTGCGCCGAAGAGGTCCGAGCCGAAGCGCGCAAGTGTCGGTTCTGCGGGTTCGTGTTTTCCCCCGAGGAAACTGAACCCATGGAGGAGTTGCAGGAGCCGTTACAGGAGCCAGAGAGACCCAAACCTAAGAGCCACTGGATGGGATTGATCGCTCTCGCGGTCTTGGTCTGCGTGTTGATCGGGGGAGCGTGCCTGAAATCCTGCGATAACGCCGCCAGTTCTGATACTTCCAGGGTGGGTAGTTCCGCTCGCGTCGCGCCGCCTGGGAGTCTGACTCCATTGCAGGAGAGGGTAAGAGCGCAATTGGAACAGGCAGATGAAGCGAAAAGGGCCGATGCCGCTTTGCCGGATCGGATTCAAAAAGCTGAAATCGGTGTGGTAACTACCATAGTCGGTCCCCCCGCTTCGTGGCCGTGTGCCTCATCCAAAGTGGCCCTCAAAGAACTAATGAGATGGCAGAAGGCGATGCTCGATGAACAATCACCGGATTCCGTAGTGGTCAATTATGGGGACGCCCTGATGCGAACCAGATCGATCATAGTCGAGCAACGAGACCGCGTGAAGATTCTCGAAAAGGAACCCGGCATCCGGAAAGTCAGCGTGATCGAGCACAAGGGTACGTATGGGTTCACCTTCATGTCCGTAACTGCTCGGGGATGCTGGGTCGCGTCAGAAGCCGTGACTCGGTAGGGGTCGATTCCCCAAGAATCAGTGGCGAAGGAAACGGGGCGAGACACGGCAGCCCCGTCGTGGTGATGTCTCGATTGGGAAACAAAAAAGCCGGGACGGGCGCGTTCGCCCCAATTCACCTGACAGCGAACTGGAGCCCTAAAGGCTGCCCCGCCCCGGCTTTCCTGGACCGCGCCGCCGCTTGACACGGGGGGAAATCATAACCCCCGGAAGGGATCAACTCGAAGACGTTGGGGTCCCTTCGCGGCGGCGGCATACCGGAGGAGGCCGGTGGCCAGGGAAACTCGAAACTAAACGAACGGGTCCGAGTATTGCACGGCGGGCGCTGGCACGTCATACGTGCTGCCGGCGGCTAGTTCTTTTTCGTACTCGGTGTAGAGATTCGCGTCGGCCATCAATTCCGCGCTGCAAGCCTTCGCATAAGTCTCGCCCGTGCGCTTCATGCGCTTGCGGGCGCGTTCATCCAACTCGGATTCGGCGCTGGTGATCTTCATCATCTTCGGCTCGGCCCGCTTCGGCTTGCCCGCTGGCACCGACTCGTAAGCCGCCTGCGCTTCCCCGCCGCGCCGCGCCCAAACTTTCCCTTCGGCGAGTTCGGGCGAGATGCCCGTCTTCTTCGCAATTTTCGCCGCCTTTTTCTGAACGGCTTCGATCACGGTCGTGCGGTTTCTGATCGCTGATTTGAGAATTTTCTTGAGCTTCATTTTTTTCTCCTTTTTCTTCTGCCCTGAGGCCGGTGGAGTCTGGACGAACTGGTCCGTGGGCGTGCTTACGTCCTGGGTTCCCGGATCGTCCTTTTTCTTTTTCCGCTTCGCCAATCGGTCCACTAGGCGGCTGCCAGCGAGACTCTTTCGGATATCCACAAGCTGATCCCCGACCGCTAAAACGCGGGTCTGAAGCGTGCGGACCTGATAAGGGTTCGGTCGTTTCGCCATAGCCTCTACCGAGAAGGCCACGCGCCGTTTTGTGAGCGAGTTGATTTCACTCCAAGCCATAATTGTGTCTCCTTTCCGCCGCGCGGGTTATGCGAAGCCGTCAATTTGGCTGAGTGTTTTGCCAAAGCTCGGGGTGTCGAATTTGTTCGCCGTGTCAATCACCCGGCCCATCTGCGGGTCTGCGTTGCGTAGCGCCGCCAGGAGCGCGTTCCAAAACAACACGGCCGGGTTGTCTCCTGTAACGGGTTGCTGCAACGCGAGGTAAGTTTTTAGATCGGCGACCAACTGCGCAATGTCCGCATCCAGCGCCGCCGCTGCTGCTGTTCGAATTGCCATAAAAGTTACTCCCTTCGTTTCGTTAGTCTCCCCAGGTGACGCACAACACGCCGTCACCAGAGGAGCGGATCACTGAAACCTTCTCGCCCGCCGTGAACTGGAAGTGCTCCGGAACCTTCGCGGGCAGGAACATGCAGGTATTGTCCGCCACTGGTGCGGTGCCGAACGTCACGTAGCAATCGACGGTGGCGACCAGCCGAACGGAGTCGGCGGGTATGACCGCGCTCTCCGAGTGCGCCGCGCCGATGGACACCGAGAGATTGTTCGCTGGCGAGACGAGCGGGTACGTTATTCTGCGAGTGTAATCAGGCATGGGGTCTACTCCTTTCCGGCGCCGATCCACGCGGCTACGAACGTCTGCACGTAGTCCGCAAGCGGTTTCCTGTGGGGGATGTGCCCGGCCCGCGGCCCCAATTCGACGAACTCATGCAAGCCGTGATACGCGCAGGCCAACGTCGGACCAAACAGGCTCCTGACTTGCTGGAGCGCCTGCCGCTCTGACCCGCTCGCCACCGCTTCCAGCCGGTCGAGGGCCTGCCTGAAGGCCGCGAACCGCGCCGCCAGCGCGCGCAGGCTATCGTCTATCAGCCGCGCCGCCTCCATGAGCTGCTTCGATGCCGCCGGAAGCTGCTCCTGGCGCTTCTTCTCGGCTTCGGCGGCCTCGCGCTCCAGGGCTTCGGCATGGCGCTGTTTAGCGGCCTCCAACGCGGCCTGCAAGTTGCTCGCGCACACGAGCTTCTCGCGCTGCTCCGCACGGAGCTTTTTGAGCCGCTGGGCGGTGTCGCCGACCCCCAATTCCGCGTCCAGGCTCAACTGGTCGCCCTCGCTGGCCAGCGCCACGACTTCGGCGTCTGCGTTTCTGCCCCGACTGCTGAGATTACCGATGATCTCTTCCCATTGCGCCGCAGTTCTGTTCTCTTGTTGCATCTGATTTTCCTTTCTCAAAACTCTGAATCACATTGACCATCTGCCTTGGTTGCCAACCCACGGATTGCCGCGCAAGGCGGTGTTATCGAATAGCGGCGCGGTTGCGCCGCCGACGACCACCGTGTGCGAGCCTTGCGAGTCGGACCGGATCACGACCTGGACGCGGCTGCCCACGGGCAAACCCTCCGCGCCGTCGCACCGGGAATCACCCTGGCTACTGCGCACCCATCCAGCACGTATCACGACGGCCTCGAATCGGGTGAGTTCGGTCACTGAACCCATTCCTCACGCCGAATCCGCCTTCCATCCAAGGCGATGATCGTGCCCTCGCCGCGGTCCGACCGCCCATCACCGCAACTGGGATCGCAAGACGGGTCGGACCCGCCACCGCCACCCATGCGCCACGCGCTCGGCGCCACCAACCCCACGTTGCCGGCCATCATGCTGTGCATGAATTCCGCATTGAGGGCTTTCTGCTTGCACCCCACCACGCCCTGCCAGCCGATGGCCAGTGCCATCACGGTGTCGTCGTGGCCGCCCGATGGTGCCTCGTAGCGCATCAACCCAGACGGCAGTGGCTTGGCCTCGAACGCCTGCAACTCGCCGATGAGCACCGGATCGTCCGGAATCTTGATCTCGCCGCGCTCGAACGCCAGCGCCAACGCTTCAACCGCTTCGGCCTTGCTCGCGTTGGTCGTCATGAAGGGTCGAACTTTCAGCCCATCGCGCGCCAGTTGCTCGATCACCGGACCGCCCATGCTGTTGGCCTCGGCGATGATCGTGGGCCTGCCCCATCGCTCGTAAAGCGCCGCCAGACGGCCCCGCTGCAAGGCGTATTCGATGCCGCGAAAGCGATCAATAGCCAGCACCTCGCCCGCGTCGGAGACAACGACGAAGACGCTGTAATCGTTCACCCGGCCCCAGTCAACCCCGATCACCGCGCCCTTGCCTTGCGCCGGCCCGGTTGCTACCGCGTCCAGGATCTTGCGGAAGACCGCGCCCTGCCAGGAGACGAAAGCGGCCATGTATTCTTGGCTGTAGGCCAGCTCGCTCAAGTCCTCCTTCGCCGACGCGATCTCCGCCGGGTCGATGAAGGGATTCGCGGACGTGGGCATTTGCCAGGATCGCCACTCGCCGCGGAAAAGTCCCTGGCCTTTCTGGTAGAGTATGTGGAAGTAGTTCGCAACGCCCTTCGGGGTGCTCAAGAACCACGCCGAACCCTTGAGGTCGGTAAGCATCGGACGGATGGTTTCCTGCCAAGCGTGCTCCAACTCCGCCACGAGCGCGCATTCATCAAGCACCACGGCTGCATAGGCGCGACCGCGGCCGGCATCCGGCGAATCCAAGCTCCACATCTCGACCACGCCGCCGCCCTGCAACTCAACCCTGTGTTCCTGCTCGCTCTTGCTTACCGTGACGGGGTAGAGCCTCGTCTGCAACTCGCGCCAGGTATCAGACAATAGGCGATACGTCGGGCTGAACCAGGCCGTCGGCTGGCCCGCCAGCGCCGGGTGGATCAGCCGATCCATCCCCAACACCGTCTTGCCCGCCCGACGGCCCAGGCAACAAACGTTGAATCGCCGTGATTCCTGGATGATCTTCGCTTGCGCCGGATGCATCTTTGGCAACGATAAAAGTATCTCGCTCAACGTACACCACCTTGATGACCAACTCGTGATCTTCCGCCGCATCTTCGCGCGGCCATTCAAACCGCTCAGCGAGCTTCAGGACCGCCCAACTCTCGCCCTTGCGCGCCGAATCCCAAATCAATTTCGCCAACTCCTCAGGCGTCCCTTGCCCGGCCAGCGCCTCGGCGAACTTCAACTCGAACGCCACCAGCCCGGCCGGCTTGCCGGTTGGATTGCCGGATTGCCCCCGCTGCCAGGCGGTCGGATTGCCCTTTCGAAACGTCTGTTTGGAGTTGCCATTCCAGGCGGCGCCGATCCTAAACGCCATCGCTTACCTCCGCTTTTTTCCGTCCGCAAACCGGGCACATTATGCCCCGTATCCGCATTATTCCTTGGTCCTCTAACTAGCAATTAGAGGACTGTCCAACCATATTCCTAGTAGAATCAAGCACATCACTGCTACTGACGCTGGCGCTACTAGCAACCTGTATAGCAACCGGGCCGCAACATGGGCAGCAACGCGGGCAGAAGAGGCCAGCCAAATGTAGCGGGAGATGTGCGGGTTCCATCGGCGCTCCACATTTCCCACACGGCCCCGAAACGTGGCGGGTGCGCCAACAGTCAGCCGGCCCGCCCGTATACGGATCACCTAAACGCAGCCGCAATTGCCGAGCTTTCGTCATATGCGATCATCCTTTCTCGCTTTCTTCCGCGCACAGTTCCCCTACGTCGCACCGGAACCGCGTCCTATGCTCACACCTCCGCTCCCCCCGGCTGGCCGCGCCCTGGATAGCCTCTGCCGTAAAGCGCCGGTAACTAGTGGCCACGCCGCCTGCGCGATACCTGTGCCGCACCGCTGTTGACAGGCGGCCCGAACGCCGCGGGCAAGGTTTCATTAACTTTACGTCCCGGTGAGTTTTCTCATGTGAAAACATTCCCCTTCCAGACCGTAGGGTCGTCTTCTTCCGGCGGCTGCTCGTCGAACCGGCCCATGGTGGGGGCGAGCCAGTTCGCAAGTCCCTTGGCGTACTGGCCGTTTTCTTTCGTCCATGCCTCAGATGAACACCATCCGGCGTGACGCTGGTCTATTCCAGTTAGGCGGCTGGCGCGCTCTGCCCCTGGAACTTTCTTGAGGATTGCGTTGAGGTGTTTTTGAATTTCCGCGACACCACAGCGGCGGTTCTGCGGGTGCCGGTCGTGGATGCGCCTGGCAATTCCTTCGAGGAAGGTATCCGCGGCTGGAACAACGGGTCGAACCAGGCTTGGTGAATCGGGGGAAGTTTGTGTTTCATCGGTGTTGGTCTCCGGGAAAGGGGGGGTAGGGGGGGGTTGTATAGTGGTAGTGGTAGTGGTAGTGAAAGAGGAAGAGGAAGAGGAAGGCTTCAACACAGCTACAGGTTTGCTTGTAGCTGAGCCATTAACTGAGCCTGTAGTCGAACCTGTAGCTAAGCTTGAAGCTAAGCTATCGTCGAACTTCCCCCATCGCTTCAGGCCGCCCACCCGTCCAGCCTCGCGGCGGCTGCGGTGCCACTCTTCAAGTCCCGGCCGTTTTTCGTCTACCTTCGGATGCCACAAACGGCCTTCGCGCTCATGGAATTGCTGGCGAACCTTCGGCCAGGCGCGGCGCCATTCCCGCTCCCCGACTTGGGCAATCTTTCGCAGGATCGTTTCGTCTGCGGGCAAACTTCCGGCCTCCCAGCAATGGTCAAGCATTTCACGGTAGAGGCCGCGCTCCTCAAGGCTCATCGACATGACGGCTTCCGAGCTGCGCCAATCGGCGATGTACCACGGATACGAATGGATCATCTTTGGTCGCCCTCCTTGTGGCGAAGTTCTCCTGGAAACGTGTGGCCGCCAACCGGCGCAGGAGTCGCCGGCTTGTCGCCCCATGAAGACTAGGCGGCCACGTTCTGAAAAAAGCCCGAAAAGACTGCGGTCGAAACAGGTGACCTTGGCATCGTTGAGCGAGACGTTCCGGTCCTGGGTCTCGCGCCAGGGCGCCCGAACGCGGCCACTCCGCGCCTCCATGCCCGTGAGCGCGTGATACACGTCCGAGATGCGGACGGCCGCCAGGATATCGGATGCGCTCATGTTGCCCGTCCCCCGGCGCGCGCTATCTTCACCACGGTTTCGCCACCACTCATCCCAATGAACATATCGAAATCGCAGGCAATGGAATCGTAGGCGCGGTCAAGAGCACAGGCCCGGCGCGCGGCCTCAATGTTCTTGGGGTGGGTCGGGACAAGCCGCAGTTGACTGTGATTCTTATCGACCCATTTAGCTCGGCCCTTGTTGACGTAGTAGTCCGCCTTCTTGCACTTGAAAATACCGGTTCCGTTGGACACGGGATTGAGGACGCGGACATAGTTTGGGTTCGGGGTGTTCCTGCTCCGGGTACTGGCCCCGCGAGCCTCTTCTACCGCCGGCCTCGCGGCCGGAGGCGAGTTCACGCGGCGGCTCCGTCGCGTGGTTGCTCCGTGTGCTCCTCGATCCACTTGAGGAGCGCCGCACGCGGAACGCGGATGGTGCGCGATCCCGGCACGCGCACTGTGGGAATCCTGTTTGCGGCCATCCATTGATATGCCAGGGCGCGCGAGCATCCGAGCACCTCGGCTACCTCCTCACCGCGTAGCAAAAGTGGTTCGAGATCCAATCTGGGTTGCGTCTTCATGTTTCGTTCCGTTTCCGGTCTAGACTAGACCTTCACAGACATCATAAGGGGTTGCTAATCGTTGTCCTATATGCTAGAATATATGTTGACTATATGCACTCTGAAGTCACCCATAAGCCCTGGGAGTTCGCGGGGTTCGTCGATAAGAAATCGGGACTGCTCGGCAAGCCGGTGCCGACGGGCGAACTGTTCGTGCCCAACAGCATCAGGCTCGACCCAGCAAAGCGCTCGCTGGTCTGGACCCCAGGAGCGGGAGGCAAGAGCATCCGCCCCAACATGACCAACCTCTTTGATGGCTTCGTCCGCCTCGGGCAGGAGCCGCCCGCCGCGATCCTCGACTACGCCCGGAGGTGGGGGCTGCTCTACCTCGACGCGGATGGTACGCCCTGCGTCATGCCCTACCGACCGCAGGCCACGGCGGGCCGAACACTCCCACGCTCGGAGCCTCTCGACGCCTGGGAGTACTACTCGCGGCGCGCCTCGGCCGTTCTGAGCATCGCCGACGCCCTCCAGAAGCAGAAGCGAGCATCACCGAGCGACTGGCAAGTCCTGGGTAGTCTGGAGAAGAAACTCGGAGAGCAGGCCTTGCGCGACCTACGGCATCGCGGCGGAGCGGTAGACCTTTACGCCCTCACCGGGTGCCTATATTCCGCGAAGTGGGACATCGAGCAGGAGCGCCGCTGGCTCGCTATGGAGGTCGCCCTTTGGCTGGCACTCGGACGGCCCGGTTTTAGCCTGAATCCGCGCTCCTGGCGCTTGGAGGTCGATTACAGCGGATGCCTGTTCGCGGCCATCGCGTTGCAACTGGCGCTAACCGTCACCGACGCGCGGAACCTATTTACGTGTTCCGGGTGCGGCGTTCCATACGTGCGGGAGAAGAAAGCTCCAAAGTCGGGACAGGCCAACTACTGTGAGAAATGCGGTCCGAACGCATCATTACGCGAAGCCAACAACCGCGTGCGGGAAAGGATTGCGGAGGCTCGGCGATTGCGTGCCGAAGGCATCGGCCTGCGCGAGATCGCTCAGCAACTAAACGTGAGAACTAGCAAGAGGTCCACCGCGTTGGAGACAGTGCAGAGATGGATCGGAAAGGAGTGAGTGATGTCGAAGAAACGGAAACGAGGTCAAGGTGAAGGTTCGATATACGCGACGCAGGATGGCCAATGGTGCGCGGCCGTCAGCGTCGGCTGGGGGCGGAACGAAGCGGGCGAGCCGGTCTGGAAACGAAAAACGTTCGTCGGCAAGACGCGCTATGAGGTCGCGGAGCGGCTCAAGAAGGCGCTGCGCGATCAGCAGCGGGGCATCAACATCGACCCCGAAAAGCAAACCGTCGCACACTTTCTCAACGGTTGGCTCGAATCGGTGAAGGCCGACGTTTCGCCGGCTACCTACGTCAGCTACGAGGGGGTGATCCGGTTGCACCTGGTGCCAGCACTCGGCAAGATCCCGCTCGGGAAACTCGGTGCTCACCACATCGCACGCATGAAGCAGGAAAAGCTCGACGCCATCATGGAGAGCGGGCCGGGCGTGAAGAAACTCGTCGAGGGGCAGCCGCCGCCCGCGCCACGGCATCTTTCAGCTACGACCGTTGGCTACTGTTTGACGGTTCTCCGCATGGCTCTTGATCGCGCCTGCAAACTTGATCTTGTGCCACGAAACGCTGGCCTTCTGGTTAACTTCCCGAAAGCAGAACCCCGAGAGATCGCGCCCTACACGCCCGAGCAGGCGCAGAAATTAATCGAGGCTGCCAAGCAGCATCGACTCGGCGCCTTCTTCACCGTGGCCGTCGCACTCGGCCTCAGGAAGGGAGAAGCGCTCGCCCTTCAGTGGCCGGCCATCGACTTGGAACGCGGCACCCTCGCCGTGCGGCTGGCGTTGCAGCGGATCAAAATGCCGGGCGACGAGAAAGGCCAACTGATCCTCAAGGAGCCGAAGCGCTCCAGTCGCCGGACAATCAATCTCCCCCAGGTATGCCTGTCTGCGCTCATCGAGCACCGCGCGCGGCAAGAGCAAGAGCGCATCATAGCTGGAAGTCGGTGGAAGGATGCCGGGTTTGTATTCACCACGGGGATCGGCACACCGCTGGAGCCGCGAAACCTGGAGCGAGATTACCGACAGATCCTCGAAAGCGCGGGGCTGCCCTACGTCCGCATCCACGACCTCAGGCACACCGCCGCGACGCTATTGCTCACGCAAGGGGTCCATTCTCGCGTCGTGATGGAATTGCTCGGCCACTCCCAAATCGCCGTCACCATGAACTTGTACTCGCATGTGGTGCCGTCGCTGCGCAAGGAAGCCGCTGAGCAGATGGACGCGGCTCTGAAGCCGACGGAGCCGGTTGCCACCCCGGTTGCTATGTCGGTTGCTAATAATCCACCCGTCGCACGGTTGAATTAGCTGTAAGTCTTTGATTCTATGGAGCTGGCGGAGGGATTTGAACCCCCGACCCTCTGATTACAAATCAGATGCTCTACCAACTGAGCTACGCCAGCCGGCTCGAAGTGGAGCGGGAGACGGGGATCGAACCCGCGACCAACAGCTTGGAAGGCTGTGACTCTACCACTGAGTTACTCCCGCTCGTCCCTTTCCATTCTACCAGCGCTTGCCCTCCCGCGCGCAATGCTCGTACAGTAAGATTTGCACGAGATGAGCATTGCCGCGGCCGTGCTGGAGACCCTCCGCGCCGAAGCCGCCAATCACGGCGGCGCGCGCGTCGCCCGCGCCGGCCTGCGTATCGGCGAACTCTCGGGCGTCGAGCCGGAATCGCTGCGCTTCTGCCTCGAAACCCTGGTCTCCGGCAGCGATCTCGATCCCCTGGCCTTCGATTTCGAACTCTGCCCCTGGACCCGCCGCTGCCGCGCTTGCGGCGCCGCGTTCCGCGTGGTGGAGTGGAACCCCGCCTGCCCCACGTGTGGCTCGGCCGACACCGAGGCCGCCGGGGGTGATCAAATGGAATTGACGTACCTGGAACTGGAGGAGCCCTGATGCGCGTTCCCCTCGAACGCAAGGTTCTCAACGAAAACGACCGCATCGCCGCCACCCTGCGCGAGCGGTTTCAAAACCACCGCGTGTTTTGCCTGAACCTGATCAGTTCCCCCGGCTCCGGCAAGACTTCGCTGCTCGAGCGCACGCTCGAAGGCTTCGGCCCGGAGCGCCGCATCGCCGTGCTCACCGGCGACATCCAGACCGATAACGACGCGCGCCGCCTCGAGCATTTCGGATTCCCCGTGCGCCAGATCACGACCGGCGGCGCCTGCCATCTGGACGCCCGCATGGTGGAGCGCGCCCTCGCAGGCTGGCCCGTCGAGGACCTCGAGATTCTGTTCCTCGAAAACGTCGGCAACCTGGTCTGCCCCACCAGCTACGATCTCGGCGAAGAGGCCCGCGCCGTGCTGCTGAGCGTCACTGAAGGCGAGGACAAACCGCTCAAATACCCGGCCACCTTCCACCATGCCGACCTGATGGTCCTCAACAAAATCGACCTGCTGCCCTACGTTCCGTTCCAGGCCGAAGTGGCTAAAGAAAACGCGCGCCGCGTGCAGCCCGGCATCGAAATACTGGACGTCTCCTGCACCACCGGCGAGGGGATCGACCGCTGGCGCGCCTGGCTCGATCGTCACCTATGAGCGAATTCCCGGTGCTCAACGCTCTCGTCTTCGCCGCCCTCGGCATCCTGGTTTTTGTGATCGCGTTGGCCATCATCGCGAAACTGGCGCCGTTCCATGTCTGGAAGGAAATCGTCGAGGAGCGCAACGTAGCCGCGGCCATCCTGGCCGGAGCCGTGGCCCTGGGCCTGTGCTGGATCATCGCCGCCGCGATGCATTAAAATTCGGTGACTGACACACGCGTCCCAAGGCGCGGTTCTTGCGCCGCGCGGACGCTGGTGTCTGTCACCGAATTTTAGGGCCAGGTTAGCCGCCCCCGGTGCTCACAAGCCGCAGGTCGGCGGTGACCGGCAGTTCGAAGAGGTCCGCCCGCAGAAGCCGCGTCGTGAAGAACAGCACCTCGAGATTCTCAACCTCACCGGTACTGGGGTTGAGCCGCGCAACTATTTCGTCCGGCAATTCCTCCGACTCCTGCTCCGCGTACGGCGGGCACTTGTCGATGTGGAGGATGTCGGCCTCCCGATCGTATTTGAATCTCAGCTTCGCCGCCATTCGACTGCTCCTAGTGCTTAACGTGGGGCGGTCCCCCTGGACCGCGCCGGGTCCCCTGACCCGGCCCAACCCGACCTGGGGGTCGGGTTGCGGCTCAGGGGAGCCGCCCCACACAACGTGGCAAGCCACGCATTACTTGCACCGCACTACACTAGATTCTACGCCGCACGCCCGGCACCCACTCGCGAATTCCGCCGCCTCGCGCACCCAAGCAAGCGCCCGCAGAATCCGCGGCACATCCTCGTAACCGTAGGACAGCCGAAGCTGCCGCTTGCCTCGCGCCGCCAGATCGCCTCGCGGGTGGACGCAGTATTCGCCCGGAATGTACATGACGCGAGGCCTTCGGTTGCCCTCCGGGCCGTCCACCGCCGCGTCGCCCGTGGTGCGGGTCAGAAACCGGAAGAAGGCCGAGGACGGGTGGGTCTCGACATCCCGAAACGTCAGGTAGTAATAGAAACCCGCGCTGCCGCCGCGGCACTCCTCGAGAAATGGTCCCAGGCTCCGCTCGATCCCATCCTTTACCGCCACCGCCTTCTCGCGATAGCCTGCGTTCACCGCGCACAGTTGCTCCGCAATGCGCCGGTCGAGCAGAAAGCTGGCCATCTCCTGCACGAAGAGCGGCGCGCTGAAACCGGCATCGCTGGTCTTCTGCACCATGGCATTCATCAACGGACCGTCGGGACCCAGCAGATACCCGATCCGCAGCCCCGGCGCCAGCACTTTTGAAAGGGTGCCGATCTCGTACGCGATCCCCAGATCGTCTTCCCTCAGGACCGAAACGAATGGTTCGGCCCGCGGGTCGTGCAGCAGCAGCTCATAGGCCAAGTCGTAGAAGATCGGAATCCGGCGCCCCTGTTCGCGCGACAGCCTGGCCGCCACTTCGAGCAGCGCCCGGCGCCGCTCGTTCGACAGGATGGTGCACGACGGATTGTTGACCGTGACCACGTAAAGGAAGGCGATCCGTTCGACGGCGCCGCCCAGCGCCCGCAGTTTGCCCTCGAGCGCAGCCAAGCCGATTCCCTCTTCATCCTCGGGAACGGCGAGCACTTCGAAGCCTTTGCGTTCGAGGGCGTCGGAGTAGATGTAGTACATGGGATCGGAGGTGACGACGATTCCCGGCGCGACCACCTCCGCCAGTCCTTCGAGGATACTGGTGGCGCCGCACGGGCCGATGATCAGACGCTGGCGCGCCACGGTGGCCTCATCCAGCCCTCCGATTCGCATCCCGGTCAGGAACCGGCGCAGAGATTCGACCAGGTTCGCCGAGCCGTCCGGGCCGCCGTAGTTGAACGCCTGTCGGTACTTCACGCTGTCGCTCGCCACAGCCTGCACGGCTTCCGTCAGGCGGGCCACCGGGATGGTCTTCTCGTTCACGTATCCGACGCCCAGATTGATGTCCACGCCGTCGCGAAAATCGCTCGCGAACTCCGCCATCATCCGGTTGACGGGAGATGGTTGCGCCGACGCCTGGCCATATGGGGACAGGTGAATCTGCATGAGATACCCCTACTCTAAAACCGCCTCGATCAGCGCCGGCCCAGCCTGCCTCACGGCCGCGCGGAACTGGGTCACAAATTCGTCCGCCGTGGTGGCGCGCGTGGCCGGGACGCCCATGCCTTCCGACAGCTTCACCCAGTCCAGGTCCGGCCGGCTGATATCGACCATGTCGTTCGCCCTCCGGCCCATCTCACCGGCGCCGGTCCTTTGCATCTCGATATCCAGAATCCGGTAGCGGCGATTCGCCAGGATCACGGTCACCACGTCCACTCGCTCCCGCGCCATGGTCCAGAGCGATTGCAACGTGTACATGCCGCTGCCGTCGGCTTCGAGCGCGATCACCTTCCGGTCCGGGCACGCCAGCGCGGCGCCGAGAGCCACCGGCAGGCCTTGGCCGATGGCCCCGCCCGTGACGGGCAGAAGATCGTAGCTTGCCGCCGAAGAGAGGTGCCGCAAAATGGCTTCGCCGGAAGAGACCATCTCGTCGGAGAGGATCGATCCCTCCGGCAGCAGACTGGCCAAGGCCCGGCCAATCGTATCCGGCGACAGGCCGGCGCCCTCAGGCAGCGCTGGCCGCGATGGGGTGCCCTCTGGGCCCGGCGCCGGCGGCGCAATGCGTCCGACGCCGCATGCCTCGACGAGTGCTTCGAGCGCCTCCGTGCCGTTTGACTCAATCGGCGCCAGCACGTGGAGAGCGCAATCCTCCGGCGCCAGGTAGCTCCGGCGCCCCGGGTATCCGAAAAAGGAAATCGGCGGCTGGCTTTCCACCAGGATGAGGTGTTTCAACCCCGCCAGCATGGGCTCAGCTTTCTCCGGGAAGTACGCCAGCCGCTGCGGCGTAAACCTCCCGCCTCCGCACACCATCCGCGCGGCGTAGCGGTTGGCAAACACGCGCACGTCCGTGCCGGCCGCAAGTTGTCCCGCCGCAACGCTTCCTCGCTCCAGCAGTGCGCTGCCGCCGAGCAGCAATCCGGCGGGCTCACCGGCGCTCAATATTCGAGCCGCTTCGCGGACGCACTCAGCCCCGGGTCCCGGCGCGGCTTCGCGTGGCTTCGCCGGGCCCAGAGGGCGCCCCGGCTCGCCGCCATCGCTCCAGGAAAAGTCGGCGGGCACAATCAGAGTCGCTATCTGCCCCGGCGGTGCGCACGCGGCGCGGATGGTGGCCGCGGCCGCCTCACCCATATCCTCGGCTCGTTCCAGGGTTCGGACGTAACCCGAAACCGTGCGCGCGAACGCCTCAATGTCGGCCGAGAGCGGAGCGTCGCAGCGCAGGTGCCCCGTGGTGTGCTGCCCCACGATGCTCACCACCGGCGAACGCGCTTTCCGCGCGTTATGAAAGTTGGAGAGGCCGTTGCCCAATCCGGGGCCCAGGTGCAACAACGTGGCGGCCGGCCGCCGCAACATGCGCGCATAGCCGTCCGCCGCGCCCGAGCACACTCCCTCAAACAGGCACAACACGCCTCGCATCCCCGGGACGCGGTCCAGTGCCGCTACGAACTGCATCTCGGACGTCCCCGGGTTCATGAAGCAGGTATCCACTCCATGCGCCAGCAGGGTTCTCAGAAGACACTCGGCTCCGTTCATTGTGTAAGTACCACCGCCGTTCAACCTCGATCCAAAGCCAGGGGAGCCATCCACTGCAAATCGCGGTCCGTGTTCGAGTGCAAGCGGTACTTTCGGGCCACCGCGGCGATCTTCTCGCCGCGAACCTCGATCTTCGAGATATCGTAGTTGCCGATACCCACCTGCTCGCAATATTGCAGGTAGCCCACCCAACGCGGGTCGATGCCCATGGCTTCGACGCCCACGCGATCGGCGGCCACGTAATCCAGCGAGGCGATAGCGATACGGGATGGAACCGGCGTCCCGGATACCGGGCCATTCCCCTCCATGCCCTCCAGGCCGTCAATCACCGTGGCGCCCCAGAACGGAGCTAGTTTCTGTGCCGTCAAGAAGAGGTTGTAGTTCATCAGGTGAGGGCCCCAGGGGGGCTGCTGCATGCCTGTGTGGAGCTTGATTTTGTCGTTCCACCTCTCCTGGCCGTTCACGCTGCCCGGCGTGGCGTTCGGGCTGTGCAGCGGAGCGCCCATCACCAGGTTCTTCACGCCCATTGTCGCCACCACGGAATCGTGCGTCTTCGGTATCGACGCGCTCAGAATAAACGCATCGGGGTCCATCAGACGCGCGGCCAGCCGGACCGGGAACATCTGGAGATTGGCGTCGATCAACGCTGAGGCGACGTACTTCGCTTCCCGATTGAGGTCGATCAGCTCCACTTTCAGCGATCGATATTCCGCGATCGCCTGCCGGTACTTGAAATTGTCGAAGCCCTCCATGGTATTGCCGGAGGACGCCTCGGCGATGACCACCGGCCCCTTGAACCGCGGCCCCAGGTAGTCCAGGATGCCGCGCAGCGTGTCGGCGTGCGTGGCCGCCAGTTGCTTGACAGTGCTGGTGAGGTTGGGCTTGATGAGAACGTACTGCTTGCGTTTGAGCGCCGGGGCCAGTTCCCGGTCAATGGCCATCAGCGACTCATAGACGATCTTCCGGCGGTCTTCGCCCCGCATCAGCGACACCACCGAGCGCGCTGCGGCCGGCGTGACCACGGGCAAAGGCAGCGGCACCGCCGGTTGGGGCGGCTGCTGCGCGCGCAAGAAGCGGACCCCCGCGGGCGCCCCGGACCCAATGGCAGCGATCCGAAGCAGGTTCCTTCGCGAAACGGTCTTCACCACCCTAATATATCAACCAGCACCTAGTGCAGTTTTGTGGGGCAGGCAATCTTGCCTGCAGCCGCCTGTCAGGCGGCTCTTTCGAGGCACGTGAGAGTCTCCGATCCCCGCAGGCGCCGGCTGAAAGCCGGCTGCAGCCAGGATTGGCTGCCCCACAGTTCTGCCTGCCGCAGACCACTAGCTCAGCCCGGCGAGCCTGTTGAGTCCATCCACGTAGGCTTTGGCGCTGGCCTCGATCACGTCCGTGGAAGCGCCTCGCCCCATCATCTTCCGCCCGCCCTGCTCGAGCTGCACCGTCACCTCGCCCATCGCCTCCGTGCCGCTGGTCACGGCCCGAATCTCGTATCGCACAAGTCTGGCCGTGCTCTTCGTCACCTGGGAAATGGCCTTGTACACCGCGTCTACCGGGCCGTCTCCAATGGCAGCACCTTCTCTGACTTCATCCTTGATACGGACCCGGACGGTGGCCGTGGGGATGGCGGACGTGCCGCTGTAGATATGCATGTACTCCAGCCGGTACATGTCCGGAACCGGATGAATCTCATCGTGGACAATGGCCATCAGGTCCTCGTCGAAGACCTCCTGCTTCTTGTCCGCCACCGCCAGGAATCGCTGGTAGGTCTGGTCCAATTCCTCCTGCGTCAGTGCGTATCCAAGTTTCTTGAGACGATCTTTGAGGCCGTGACGCCCCGTGCGCGCCGTCAACACCACGCGGCTGTCGTCGAAGCCCACGTCCTCGGGACGCATGATCTCATAGGTCTCCCGCTCCTTCAGAAATCCATCCACGTGGATTCCCGAGCTGTGCGAAAAAGCGTTGCCTCCCACCACTGCCTTGTTGGGCGGAACGATCATGCCGAGCATGTCGGACACCAGACGGCTGGTGCGGACAAACTCGCGGGCTTCAATATCGGTGTGCACCTTGAAGTAGTCGCGCCGCGTGCGCAGGGCCATGATGACTTCTTCCAGCGCCGCGTTCCCGGCCCTCTCGCCGATCCCATTGATGGTGCCTTCCACCTGGCGCGCCCCATTCCAAACGCCCGCCAGCGTATTCGCCACCGCCAGTCCCAGATCGTCGTGGCAGTGGACGCTGATGGTCGCCCGGCCGATGTTCGGCACCTTCTCCCGGATGGACCGAATCAGCGGGCCGAATTGCTCCGGCACGGCATAGCCCGTGGTATCGGGAATATTGACGACCGTAGCTCCGGCGTCGATGGCCGCCTCGAGCATTTCAAAGAGATAGGCCGGATCGGCGCGGCCGGCGTCTTCCGCGTAGAACTCCACATCCTCCGCGTACTGCCTGGCGAGCTTGACCGCTTCGACCGCCATTTCAACGATCTTGACCTTCTTCTTGCCCAGGGTCTTCCCGTACTTTTCGTCCCTGAACTTCCCCGTGATATGAATATCCGAGACGCCGATCCCGGTGTGAATGCGCGGCCGCTTGGCTTCCGCCAGCGCCTTGCCGCACGCCTCGATATCGCTGGCCACGGCTCGGGACAAAGCGCAGACCGTGCACCCATCGATCTCCCGCGCGAGCAATCGAACCGCCTCGAAGTCTTCCGGCGAAGACGACGGATAGCCGGCCTCGATGATGTCGACGTTCAACCGGGCCAACTGCCTGGCGATGGTGAGTTTCTCCCGGCTTCCAAGCCGGGTTCCGGCGGCTTGCTCGCCGTCCCGCAGCGTGGTATCGAATATGGCTACTTTTTCGGACATTGCACACTCCCTCAAGAAATTCGGGAATTCTTAAACATAGCGCATCCTCCGGGTGACGGCGGCCCAGGCAAAAAAGGGGTCGCGGTAGGGATGCCGGTTGCCCGGCACCCCCCGCACGGACCCGTGCGGGCGCTCATTAGCGCACACGGTTCTTATCGCGGATGATTGGCGCAAAACCGCTCCAAAGGATAAGG
>JBEKSR010000084.1:0-22904 GCA_049516835.1 Bryobacteraceae bacterium
CAGAACAGCACCGCCGAGCAGATGAAGATGGTGCTCACGCGCCAGGGCTTCAATTCCAAGATGGTGGTGAATGGCGACGTGACGCAGATCGACCTGCCCACCGGCCGCCGCAGCGGGTTGCTGGAAGCGGTGGACGTGCTCAAGGGCGTGGAGGGCATCAGCTTCGTGCAGTTCGACGAGCGCGACGTGGTGCGTCACAACCTGGTGCAGCGCATCGTCAAAGCCTACGAGCGTTACAACGAGACCGTTGGCGCGGGCCGCCAGCTTACACTGAAGCTGGCCGAGCCGGACGCTCCCGCCCCCGAGAACGCTCCGGGAGCTTGAGCCGCGCGCATGCCCTCACCCCCCAGCAGTACCGTCACGTTCCGCCGCGTCCCGGCGGATTTCGCCCGCCGCACGATTGAGCGATTCGCCCGCCGCCTCCAGGTGGAAGTGGCCCAAGGCCACCCCTTCGACTGCCTGATCGCCGGCGATGCCGAATTGCGCCGCCTGAACCTTAAATTCCTGGGTCGGGACTACCCGACGGACGTGCTTGCCTTCCCTGGCCCCTGGCCCCCGGCCCCCGGCCCCTATCTCGGCGACATCGCCATCTCTTTTCCCCGCGCCCGCGCCCAGGCCGGCGCCTTCGGCCACAGCCCGGGGCAGGAGGTCCAGATCCTCATGCTTCACGGCCTGCTGCACTTGCTGGGCATGGATCATACGACCGACGGCGGCCGGATGGCGCGCGCTGAAAAGCGCTGGCGAGGGCGCCTGGGCCTGCCCAACGGTCTCATCGAACGGGTGCGGCCATGACGCTGGCGGTCGCGCTTGCCACCCTCGTCTCGGTGCCCCTACTCGGTCTGGTCACCTTCGTGCAACTGCTGTATCTCGAGAGCCTGAGGCTGCGCACGCGCGATCTCCCCTCGCTCAAGTTTTTCAAAGAGACGCTCGAAGACAAGCTGGGGCTGAAGACGGAAGATGGCGCCGGCGCATTCTCGCTCATCAAGCACACGCTGCTGGTGCTGCTCGGTATTTTCTACTTCGCCTGGTTCGCCGATGGCGAGCCGTGGCGGGCGGGCGTCTTCTGGCAGGCCGCCCTGGCCGTCTGGCTGACCATGGTCGCGGTCGCCTACGCCCTGCCCCAGTTTCTATACCGCCGCACCACCGCCCAGTGGCTCCTGCCGCTCGTGCGGCCTTTGCGCGCTCTGGCGTGGATCGCCCGCCCGTGCGTGGCTGTGCTCGGGTTTTTTCAGTCGCTGGTAGATCTCACCGATGACGCCGCGGCCTCGGAAGAGGCGCCCACTTCCGCCGAAAACATCGAGGCGCTGATTTCGGCCGGCGCCGAAGAGGGGCTGATCGAAGAGGACGACCGGGAACTGATGCAGTCGGTGGTCGAATTCGGCGACAAGGTGGTGCGGGAAGTCATGACGCCGCGGCCGAACATCGTGGCCATCTCCGCCGATGCCACGCTCGAACAACTGCGGCAGCTCGTCATCCACGAGCAGTTCTCGCGCATTCCCGTGTACGAGCGGAACATCGACCAGATCGCCGGCTTCGTCCACGTTCGCGACATGTTCGAAATCGAAGAAGAGGAGCGCGAGCACCGCAGGGTGCGCGAGCTGGTCCGTAACCTCATATTCGTCCCCGAAAGCAAGCCCGTCAGCGACCTCATGCGCCAGATGCAGCAGGAAAACACGCACATGGTGATCGTGGTGGACGAGTACGGCAACACCGCTGGCCTGGCCACCATGGAGGACCTGCTCGAGGTCATCATCGGCGAGATCCGCGACGAGCACGAGCCCGATAGCGACATCGCCAAAGACGGCCGCGGCGGCTATGTCGTCTCCGGAAGTTTCGACCTGGACCGCGTGGGCGATCTCTTCCCATCGTTCCACCGCGAGGCGGACATCGAATCCACCACCGTGGGCGGCCTGGTGAGCGAGTGGCTGGGACGCGTGCCCAAGGCCGGGGAGGTGGTGGATCGAAACGGCATCCGCGTGGAGGTGCTGGCCAGCGACGATCTGCGCATCGGCCAGGTTCGCATCGGCAAGTCTCCAACGGTGACCCATGAATGATCGCTTCAGGTCCGGCTTTGTCTCGCTCGTCGGACGGCCCAACACGGGGAAATCCACGCTGCTCAACGCCTTGGTCGGGCAGAAAGTCGCCATCGTCGCGGACAAGCCGCAGACCACCCGCACTTCCATACAGGGCGTGGTCACGCGGCCCGAGGCGCAGATCGTGTTCGTCGATACGCCCGGCATCCATAAGGCCGATTCCCCGCTCAACAAGCGCATGATGGACACGGTTCGCGCCGCGCTGGAGGAGCGCGACCTGTTGCTCCTGGTGGCGGACGCCGCGCGGCCGTTCGGCGAAGAGGACCGGCGCGCGGTAGACCTGGTGCGCAAGAGCGGGACGCCCGTGGTGCTGGTGCTCAACAAGATCGACCTTTTGAAGGAGAAGGCCCGCCTGCTGCCGTTGATCTCCCAGTACAAAGAGATTCACGAATTCGCCGATTACGTTCCCGTTTCCGCGGTGAAGGGCGATGGCCTCGAAGATCTGCGCCAGGCGATTCTGGCGCGCTTGCCCGAGGGGCCGGCCTACTTCCCCGAGGATTACGTCACCGACCAGCCCGAGCGGTACCTGGCCGCCGAGCTGATCCGCGAAAAAGTGCTGCACGCCACCCGAAAGGAAGTGCCGCACGCGGTGGCCGTGATGGTCGATAAGTGGGAAGAGACGCCCACCATCACCCGGATCTACGCCACCATACGGGTGGAGCGCGAGGGCCAGAAGGCCATTGTCATCGGAACCGGGGGCGCCATGCTCAAGAAGATCGGCACGCTGGCGCGTCAAGAGATGGAGCGGTTGTTCGGAGTGAGAATCTATCTCGACCTGCATGTGCGCGTGGAGCCGGGGTGGCGCGAAAAGCCCGCCTTCCTGAACGCGCTGGACTGGCGTACAATGGCCGGTGAAGATGATTTCTAGAATTTGCGGTGCTCTTGTGGTTCTGCTTCTGCTGGCCGGCGTCTGCCTGGCCGCGGAAAAACCCATTACCGACGACGCCGTCTACAACCAGGTCCGCATCAAGCTGGCAGACGACCCGGTGGTCAAGGGCGGCGGCCTCGAAGTGGAAGTAAAGCAGGGCGTGGTCACGTTGAGCGGCACGGTGGAGTTGGAGGTTCAGAGAGAAAAAGCCGCCAAGGTCGCGAAAAAGGTGAAGGGCGTCAAAGAGGTAATCAACCGCATCGAGCTCAAGAACAAAAGCGCGGGCAAATGAACCGCTGCGCCCGAACCTGTTTCGCCGCCGCCCTTTTCTCTCTCCTCGCTTGCGCGCAGGATTTCTCCGATCTCTCATTCAGCAAGCTGGCGGATGGCTACCGCTTCCCGGAAGGCCCCGCCTGGTCCAAAGACGGCTACTTGATTTTCAGCGACACCCCCAGCGACCGCCTTCTGAAATGGGCTCCCGGCCATGCCACCGAAGTCTTTCGCGCGGACGCCCATGGCCCGAGCGGCAACGCTTTCGACGCCGACGGCCGTCTCTACACCTGCGAGACGCGCTTGCGCCGCGTGACCCGCACCGATAAGAAGGGCAAGATCGAAGTGCTGGCGGACCAGTGGGAAGGCAAGCGGCTGAATGCGCCCAGCGATATCGTAGTGAGCAAATCAGGGCACGTCTATTTCACCGATCCCGCATTCGGAGAACAGTCGGATCGCCGCGAGTTGGATTTCTACGGCGTCTATCACCTTCCGCCGAGAGGCCCCATGAAGCTGGTGGCCCGGCCCGCCGGGCGTCCGCACGGCATCGCGCTCTCGCCCAACGGCCGCATTCTATACGTCTCCAATGCGGACGAGCACAACATCCGCGCGTACGACGTGGACCACAATGGCGACGCCTCGGGCGAGCGCGTGCTGGTTTCCCGAATCGACGGCGTGCCGGGGGGAATCAGCGTGGACGAGAAGGGCAACTTGTACGTGGCCGCCAAGGGAATCGCCGTCTACAGCCCGGAGGGGCGGCTGATTCACGTGATGGAGATGAAGGAGCAGCCGTCGAATTGCGCGTTCGGGGAGGCGGATGAGAAGTCGCTGTTCATTACGGCGCGGGGAGTGGTGTATCGGGTGAGGCTGGAGGTGAAGGGGGCGATGGTGTGGCCGTAATTCGGTCGTAATTCGGTGACAGGCTACGCAACCCCCAAACGCCGGCGGCCGGCCGGTTGGGGGTTGCGTAGCCTGTCACCGAAACTTGAACTCCGAATCCCATTCGTCTGTTTCCGGGACGTACGCTGGTGCACGACCGGCAAGCGTCCCGATGAGTCGGGGGTGCCCCCTGGGCCCGGCAGGCACGATTGCCCGCGCCACGGGGCAAGTACGCAAATTCGATTGTACGCGAAGCAGGCGCGCGCCCTTGGCAGTGGCAGCCAAGCGCGGAATGCACTACAATGTAGTGCATGAAGAGTGA
Source organism: Bryobacteraceae bacterium (assembly GCA_049516835.1). GTDB lineage: Bacteria > Acidobacteriota > Terriglobia > Bryobacterales > Bryobacteraceae > Fen-178. Next base: position 4,433 of record JBEKSR010000084.1, read on the forward strand.
AGTCTATAGCTGGCGCGTTTCGACCGATCTCAAGACTGGGTTGGAGCGTGAAGCGCACCGGCGGAAGATGTCGGTTGCCGCGGTTCTCGATCTGGCCGCCCGCGACTGGCTAAACCAAGGCGGCGCGGAAATGGAGGGCGGTGAAGAGCAAGCTCGCCTTCAGAAGGCCGCATCGAAGTGCTTTGGGTCTCTCGCGAGCGGCAATGCTCATCGGTCGGAGAATGCACCGCAAGCCGTGCGCCAGCGTCTGCGGCGGCACTATGGCCGCTAACGCTCTGATCGACACTGGCGCTATGCTGGCGCTGCTGGACAGAACGGATCGCTGGCACCGGATCTCGGTGGACGCGTTCGATCAACTCCGGCTGCCTCTGGTAACCTCCGAAGCAGTGCTGACGGAACTGTTTCACTTGGTTGGCGACAGTCGTCATGAGATGGAGGCCGCCTGGCGGCTGGTGCGCTCGGGTGCCATCGTGCTGGCGGCGATCGAGGATAGGGAACTCCCGCAGATACAAGCGCTGATGTCGCGCTATTCGGATCGCCCCATGGATTTCGCGGATGCAACTCTCGTGTATCTGGCGAAGCGCGAGGCTCTGTCGACCATCTTCACCGTGGATCATGCGGACTTCGAGACGTATCGAATAGAAGGCCGCCGCCGGTTTCGCGTGCTTCCGGCTAGCCGGCCGTAATGGTGCGCACTGCCTCGTCGCCCGCCCACGCCCTCTCGATTTCCTCTAGAGTCTTGTTCTTGGTCTCCGGAACCCATAGCCAGGCGACGGCGGCTTGCGCGATGGACATCGCCGCCAGAAACCCAAACGTGACCGCCTTGCCGATTTGGTGGAACGCGTACGGGAAGAAGAGCACCACCACGGCGTTCGCGATCCACTGCGTGAGCACGGGAACGGCCATGGCCGTGCCGCGGATGTAGTTGGGAAAGATCTCCGAGACCAGCGTCCAAAAGACCGGGCCGATGCACGACGCGAAGAACGCCAAATAGCCAAGGATCAGGACGAGGACGACCGTGCCCTGAAAGCGGCCAGCCGCCACGGCCGCGGCGAGCAGCGTCAAGGCGGCTGCCATGCCCAGCGAGCCGACGATGTAGAGCGGCCTTCGCCCGTAGCGGTCGATCACCCAAAATGACACTAGCGTGAACAGGAGATTATTGACGCCGACGATGAAGGTGGAAAACAGCGCGGCATCGAGCTTCCAGCCGGCGGCGCGCAGGATGGCGGGAGCGTAGTCGATGATGGTGTTGATCCCGGAGACGTGCACCAGGATGGCCAGGAGAAAGCCCACCCCCACCGCGCGCCGGATTCCCGGTCGCAGCAGATCGAGCCAGGCGTGGCGCTTCGTCGCCAGGCTGGCGCGGATCTCGACGGCCTCCGATTCGGCGCTCGCACGCCCCGCGATACGCTCCAGAACCGCCAATCCCTCGCGTTCCCGGCCGGCCAGAAACAGATAGCGCGGCGTCTCGGGCGCGCGGAGCAAGAGCAGGAAGAAAATCGCCGAGGGGACCACCCCGGTCATGAACATCCAGCGCCAATTAGCCGCGCCGGCGTTGCGCAGCAGGTAGTTGATGCAATACGACATCAGGATGCCGGACATGATGGACAACTGATACAGCGTCCCCATGCGCCCGCGCAGCGAAGGCGGCGAAACTTCCGCCACATACATGGGCGAAAGAATGGACGCGCCTCCCACCGCCAGCCCGCCGATGAAGCGCGCCAGCACGAAAGCCGTGAAGTTCGGCGCAACGCCGGTGGCAAGGGAAGTGGCGGCAAACAGCGCCGCTACCCACAACAAAATACTCCGCCGGCCGTAGTGATTCGTGAGCCGCCCGGCTACCGTCGAGCCGATCACGCAGCCGAACAGGAGCGAACTGAAAGCCCAGCCCAGGCTCAAGTCGGTCAATTGAAAATGCTGGGTCAGGAACGGACCGGCGCCGGTGATGATGGCGATGTCGAAGCCGAAGAGCAGCCCTCCCAAGGCCGCCGTGGCAGCCAGGAAGATCAGGTAGCCGAGATTGACTCTTCCCTTCACGAAGCCTCCCGCGGATACTCCATTGTCCCGCCGAGCGCTTATGCTGACGCCTACGACTGATTCTGCGAAGCCGCGATGGCCTGGTCCAGGTCCCAGAGGATGTCTTCCACGTCCTCGATTCCCACCGAGATCCGCACCAGGTCCTTGGTGACGCCGGCTTCGAGCTGCTGTTCGTCGGTCAATTGCTGGTGGGTGGTCGAGGCCGGGTGAATGATCAGGCTCTTGGCGTCGCCGAGATTGGCGAGGTGCGAAAAGAGCCGCACCGAATCGATGAGCTTGCGCCCGGCCGCCAGCCCGCCCTTGATGCCGAAGGTCAGGATGCTGCCCTGGCCCTTGGGCAGATACTTTTGCGCCAGCTTGTAATAGGGGCTGGACTTCAGGCCGGGGTACTTCACCCATGAAACAGCCGGGTTCTTCTCCAGCCATTCGGCTACTGCCAGCGCGTTGCGGCTGTGCTGGTCCATGCGGAACTTCAGCGTCTCGATGCCTTGGATGAAGAGGAACGAGTTGAAGGGGCTGATGCACGGGCCGAAATCGCGCAAACCTTCGACGCGCGCCTTGACGATGAAGGCCAGGTTGCCGAAAACCTCGCTGAACTTCATGCCGTGGTAACCGGGGCTGGGCTCGGTGAGCGCGGGGAATTTCTCGTTCCACGGGAACTTGCCGCTGTCGACGATGATGCCGCCGATGGACGTGCCATGGCCGCCCAGAAACTTGGTGGCCGAGTGGAGCACGATATCGGCGCCGTGCTCGATGGGACGGCACAGATAGGGCGACGCCATGGTATTGTCGATCACCAGCGGCACGCCGGCCTGGTGCGCGATGGCGGCCACCTTTTCGATATCGAGCACGTTCATGCGCGGGTTGGCGATGGTCTCGCCGTAGAGCGCGCGCGTCTTCGGGGTGATGGCCTTGCGGAAGTTCTCGGGATTGTCTGGCTCGACGAACTTGACCTCGATGCCCAGGCGGCGGAAGCTCACGTCGAACTGGGTATAGGTGCCGCCGTAGAGCGTGCTGGAGGCCACCAGCTCGTCGCCCTGCCCCATCAGGCTCGAGATAGCCAGAAACTGCGCCGCCTGGCCGCTGGACGTAGCCAGGCCGCCGATGCCGCCCTCGAGCGCCGCCACGCGCTGCTCGAAAACGTCGGTGGTCGGGTTCATGATGCGGGTGTAGATATTCCCGAACTGCTCGAGCGCGAACAGAGCGGCGGCGTGCGCGGAATCGTCGAAAACATACGACGTGGTCTGGTAGATGGGCACGGCGCGCGCGCGGCTGGCTTTGTCGGGAGTGTGCCCGGCGTGCAGAGAGCGTGTGGAAAAGCCCATGGAGCGGGCGGGAGCGGTGTTTTCAGGCATGATTCACCACCATAGCATTTCAGGCGCGGCGCTTCGGGCGGCGCGGCAGGATGGGGATCCGCCGCTATTGCTGGAAAACGCCGGCTTTCTTGAAGTCGCCGGCCTTCACGTAACTGAGCGCCGCCAGGTCGATGTGGCGGCGGAAAGCCTCCGACACCTGTTCAGGCGTGAGCGCCGCGATCTTGGCTTCCAGCGCTTCGTCGAACTTCATGGTGCGGTCGAAGAACTCGCGCCGCGAAAGCGTGATCGCCAGTTGCTGGTCCTGGGAGCGCGCCACGGCCTGCTCCTGGAGCCACGATTTCTTGGCCGCGGCCACTTCGTCCGCGGCGAAACCGTCCTTGACGGCGCGGGCCATCTCGTCTTTGAAGCTGGCCTCCACCTTGGGAGCGTTCTGCGGGGCGCTGATGGCCAGCCCGATGAACATGGCGCCATCGTCCTTGGTAGGCGCCTGAAGCACCGACTGCACGCCGTAGCTGAGTCCTTCCTTGTGACGGATGCGGGTGACCAGGCGCGCGGAGAAGTTGCCGCCGAGCATGTAGTCCGCCAGGACCATGGCGGCGTAATCCGGATCTTCATCCGATAGGCGGGTGCGCATCCCGGCTATGAACAGGGCATTCTGTTTGTCGGGGGTTTCAATCTTGCGGTCCACGGGCTCGATCTTCCGGTACGGTTCGAGCAGGCGCTGGAAGGGGCTGGGACTCTTCCAATCGCCGAACAGCTCCGCGGCCAGTTTCTGCACTTCCGCCTTGTCGAACTGCCCGGAGACCACCAGCTCGCCGTTGGAAGCGCCGTAGAACTGCTGGTAGAACTTGCGGACGTCGTCGAGCGTGACCTTCTTCAAGTCCTCAATCTGCTCGTCCGCGGTTGGAACGTAGCGCGCATCGCCGCGCGAGTGCGGCAAGAGATGCCGTTGGATCTCCAACTGGGCGAGGGTCATGGGCTCGCTCTTGCCCGACTCGACGCCGGCAATGCGCTGCTGGCGCACCTGTTGGAATTCGCTTTCCGGAAACGACGGTTCGCGCAGGATCTCGGCGGCCAGGCGCAGGGCGCCCGCCAGGTTGGCTTCCACCGTTTCGATAGTCGCCGTGGCGGCGGTGGGTCCACCGGAAACGTTGAGGCGCGCCTTTAGACGGTCGGTCTCATCCTGGATCTGCTGGCGCGTCTTGTTCTTCGTGCCGCGCATCAGCAGGCCGCCGGCGAGCTGCGCCGCGGCGGACTTACCGAACAGCGACTTCTCGTCGCCGAACCGCACGGTCAGCCGGGCCACCACCGTGCCGCCGCGCATCTTCTTGGGCAGCAGCACCAGCTTCATTCCGTTGGGCAGCCTGGCGCGGGTCAGGCGGGCTTCGATGTTGGCGGGCGAAGGATCGAAGACTTCGCCCTCGGAAACGGCTTCTCCGCCCTTGTAATCCTTGAGCAGCGCCGCCAGATCGGGAGCGGCGGGAATCTCGGCGCGGTCGGGGTTCTTGGTCGGGATGAAGACGCCCACGGTGCGGTTGGATTCCTTCAGATAGGCTTTGGCGACGCGCAGAACGTCCTGCTCGGTGACCTTCTTGAGGGCGTCGCGCCCCAGGAACAGAAGGCGCCAATCGCCCATGGACGCATATTCGCTGAGGTTCAGCGCGACCGATTGCGTGTCCGCCATGAACAGCTCGACCTGTTTCAGGAGTCGCGTCTTCACGCGCTCCACCTCCTCTTTGGTGGGAGGCTCGGCGATCACGCCCTCGATGGTCTTGATCGCGGTTGCGCGGGCTTCGTCGAGCGACTGATCCGCGCGCAGGCGCACCGACGCCATGAGGAAGCCGGGGTCGTGCATCGGCATGGCATTCATGCCGGCGGAGACGGCCTTCTGGTTATCGACCAGCGCCTTGTACAGGCGGCCGGAAGGCGTGTCGCCGAGAACTCCGCTGAGCACCTCCACCGCGGCAGCGTCCGGGTGCGACCCGGCCGGGATGTGATACAGCACGTCGACCGATTGGATGTCGCCGACGCGGCGCAGTGTGACGAAGCGCTCGCCATCCTGCGTCGGTTCCACGGTGTAGGACTGATCGATCACGCGTTGGGAACGGGGGATGCGGCCGAAGGCATCCGCCACCCAGGCGAGCGTCTTGCTCTCGTCGAGCTTGCCGGCGATGGTGAGGATGGCGTTGTCGGGCTGATAGTATTTCTGATAAAAGGCGGCGAGCCGCTGGATCGGCACGTTCTCGATATCGGAGCGGTTGCCGATGGGCATCTTGCCGTAGTTATGGAAGGCGTAAGCCGCCTCGAGCACGCGCTGGAACAGGATGCGGTCGGGGCTGTTCTCGCCCGCCTCGAATTCGTTCCGGACCACCGTCATTTCCGTATCCAGGAGGGGCTTCTCCATACGCGTGTTCACCATGCGGTCGGCTTCCAGCTCGATGGCCCACTTCAGGTTCTCGTCGGTGGCGGTCAGCGTCTCGAAGTAGTTGGTGCGGTCCCAAGCCGTGGTCCCGTTCATCTGGGCGCCGTGATTGGTGAGTTCCTGCTTGATGTTGCTCCGCGTTTTGGTCTGGATGAACATCATGTGTTCGAGCAGGTGCGCCATGCCCGTCTCGCCATAACCTTCCTGACGGGAGCCGATCAGGTAAGTCATGTTGACGGTCACCTTGGGTTTCGAAGGGTCGGGGAACAAGAGCAAGTGCAAGCCGTCGGGAAGCGCGTACTCCGTGATGCCCTCCACGGAGGTCACCTTCTGGACGCCTTGCGGCAAAGTCTGCGAGAAAGCCGCGAGCGTCAGGACGAGGGCGGCGATAACGAGTGTGAATCGCGATCTATAGTTCATAAACAGCCTTTCCGAGGAGTGTACGAATTATACCAGGCATGAGTTCATTTTCCTATGCAGAATGTGGAGAAGATGCGGTTGAGGATGTCGTCCGCGGTGGTGGCGCCGGTGATGGCGTCGATGGGACCCAGAGCGGAGTACAGGTCCAGCAGCAGCATCTCGTGCGGAATGCCGGCTTCCACGGCGGCGGCCGCCTTTTCGAGGTACCCGGCGGATTCGCGCAGCAATTGCTCGTGGCGCAGGCTGGTGATGAAACCGGTCTCCTGCTCGAACGCGCCCTTGGGCGCCAGCGCCTCCAGAATGGCTTCGCGAAGCTGCGCGATGCCTTCGCCGGTGAGGGCGGAAACGGGGATTAGGGAGGCAGGCGGCACCGCCTGCCCCACCAGGTCGCACTTGTTGGCGGCTACGAGATGGCGGCCCTGGCGCTCGGCGCGGGCGATCAGCGCCCGGTCCTCGTCGTCGAGCGGCTGCGAAATGTCCACCACCACCAGCGTCAGATCGGCGTCGGCCATGGCCTGAAAACTGCGCTCGATTCCCAGCGATTCCACCAGCGCCGCCCCCTCGCGGATGCCGGCGGTGTCGTACAGCTTCACGGGGATGCCGCCGATGGATGCAGTCTCGGAAACCAGGTCGCGCGTGGTGCCGGGCAGGCTGGCAACGATGGCGCGGTCCTGTTCCAGAAGGCGATTAAAAAGACTGCTTTTGCCCACGTTCGGGCGGCCCACAATGGCCAGCGTCAGGCCGGCGCGCACCAGCCCGCCGTACTGGAAGCTGGCGGCAAGCTGGCGCACGCCGTCGAGAACCGGCTCGAGGCGGCGCAGAATCTCGCCGGCGGTCGCGACGCTCACGTCGTCTTCGGCAAAATCGATGCCCGCTTCGAGCAGCGCGATCAGCTCGACAAGCTGCTCCTTGAGCGGCGCGATGCGGCGCGAGACCGAGCCGCCCGCCTGCTGCGCGGCGATCCGGGCCTGGTAGAGGGTGGTGGCTTCGATCAGGTCGCGAATGGCTTCGGCCCGTGGGAGATCGATGCGGCCGTTGAGAAAGGCGCGCAAAGTGAATTCGCCGGGCTCGGCCAGGCGCGCTCCGGCTTCGAGCGCGCGCTCCACCGCGTAGCGCAGCACGACCGGCGAGCCATGGCAGGAGATTTCAACGACGTCTTCGGCGGTGTAGGAGCGCGGGGCCTCGAAGAACGCGACCAGCACCTGGTCGACTGGGTGAGACTGGCTATCGTCGAGTTCGGCCATCCGGACCCGCCACGGGCGCCAGTCCGCCCCGCCGGAGAAGCGCAGGATGCGTTCGGCGATGGAGCGGGCCTGTGTGCCAGACAGGCGCACGATGCCCAGACCGCCTCTGCCGGGCGGCGTGGAAAGGGCGACGATGGTGTCTTGGAGGTTCAATCAGCGCCGGAAACCACGGGGACGAGGCGCGCGTAACGGGGCGCCCTCTGGGCCCGGCAGGCTCGCCATGCCGGCCGGGTAGACCACGACCTGCCGCGCGGGGCCCGATCCGAAGCTCTCGCTGCGCACCGCCGTCTCGTGGCGCAAGGATATGTGGATCACGCGGCGCTCGCGGCTGTTCATGGGGTTGAAGCGGAATGGCACGCCGGTGCGCTTCACCTTCTCCGCGGCGGTCATGGCGCTCAGCCGCAGCTCCTCGATCCGCAGCAGACGATAGTCGTTGGCGTCGAAGGAAATGCGCGAATGGTCCTCGGAGGGCATCCGCAGCATCTCCATGGTGATGTGCTCGAGCGCCAGCAAAAGCTCGGCGCGGTTGGAGAGCAGCAGGTCGACGTCGGCCCCGGAAAACTTCACCACCATGTCCGGAGTTTCAAAGGCATCATCCGGCGCCTCCACGTCCTGGGTCTCGTAGTTGACCTTGAAGCCTGCATTGCGGAGGGTGGGCCGCAAAAACTGGTCGATCCGGGAACCGATCGAGGCCACGGAATATTTTCGCTCAGTCACGCGCTATTTCCTGCCGTTCTTCTTCTTGGGCGGCGCCACCGACTGGGCGGCCGCATCCGCCAACGCGGTGTGGTTGAAGAACCACTGCTGCCCAATGCCAACCAAATTGCTGGTCAAGTAGTATAACACCAGGCCGCTGGCAAAATTGTAGAACATAAAGCCGAAGATCAGCGGCATGAACATCATCATGCGCTGCTGGTTGGGGTCGCCGGTGGCCTGCGGCGTCATCTTCTGCATGAGGAACTGGCTGGCGATCATGATGATGGGCAGGACGTGGATGGGAAGGGTCTCGGGCTGGGAAAGGTCGGTGACCCACAGCCAGTTGGCGCCGCGCATCTCCACCGAAACATTGAACACCTTGTAAAACGCGATGAAGAATGGGATCTGAATCAGCATGGGGAAACAGCCGCCCATGGGGTTGACGCCGTACTTCTTGTAGAGGGCCATGACCTCCTGGTTCTGGTCGGCTTTTTTCGGATCGCGGAGGCTGATGTTCTTGTACTTGGCGTTGATGACGTCGATCTGCGGCTTGAGCGCCTGCATCTTCTTCATCGACTTCATGTTGGAAAGGCGCAAGGGGAACAGGATGAAGTTGATGACGATGGTGACCCCCACGATGGACCAGCCGAAGTTGTGGACGAAAGCGCCGTTGAACCAGTTGACGATGAGGAACAGCGGCTTGGCGAGGAAGGAGAGCCAGCCGAAGTCCACCACCTGTTCGAGCTTGGGATTGACGCGCTTCAGCAGGTCCACGTCCTTGGGGCCGACGAACAGGGCGAACCGGTTGGCGGCGCCGTCCGAGACGGCGGCGCCGGCGAACGGCGCGGGTTTCTCTTCGAACGTCGTGCGCACGGTGTCGCTGAAGGTCACCTCCTGCATGGCGGCGTTGCCTTCCGGCAGGTAGACCGCGGCGAAGAACGTATCGGCGAGTCCGGCGAAGGAGAAATTGCCGCTGGCCGTCAAAGGGCCGTTCTTGGCGGCGTTGGCTCTTTGCTCCACGAGCTTGTTCTGGGTCACGTCGAAGTACAGGGTGCGCTGGTTGGCCACGGCGCTGGTCACGGTGAAGTCGCCGAAGCCGCCGCGCCATTCGATCAAGTGCGGAACCGCCTGACCGTCGGCCGCGACCTCGGTCGAGACCTGCAAAAGATAGCTGTTCTTCTGGAAGCGGAAGACCTTGCGGACGGAAGTGTGGCCGTCGGAAAAGGCGTAGGCGACGCCGAGGCCATCGGGGTCGCCCGTCTGCGTGTAGTATGTCCAGTTGACTTTGGAGGTGGGCTGCTTATCGGGGAAGTAGAGCGAGAAAGGGTATTCCAGGCCCGCCGCGACGTTGACCAACTCAAGATACTTGCCGTCATTACCCCGGTATTTCTTGAGACGCCAGCTCCGCACGCTGGCGCCCTGGTTGCTGAAGGCGACCGTGAACAGATCGGTATCGACGATCAAAGCGGGCTCGGCCTTTTGCGGGGTGCTGGGAGCGGATGGGACGGCCTTGGAGGAACCCTTCCTGGCCGGGCGCGCCGCCTTCGCCTTTTCGGCCACCGGCGCTGGGGGAATGGTCTCCGGGGCCGGCTGCGGCGGGGTGCCCACTGGGCCCGGCGCGGCCTGCTCCACTTTCTTGACGGGCGGCGGCGCCGCGGTTTTGAAGAGGTAGGGCGTGAGGAACATCACCGCGCCCATCAGCAGGAAGGCGAGCAGCAGCCGCACTTCCATCGACATTTCTTTGGGCGGCTGGTTAGGGCCGCCGCCGCCGCTTACCGATTCGGCCATGCTGGCAGATTCCGTTACGAAAATCGCGCGTCACCGGACGGGATCGAAGCCGCCGGCATGAAACGGATGGCATCGCGCCACGCGGCGCAACCCCATCCACACACCCCTTGCCGCGCCATATCGCTCGACGGCTTCACGCATGTAATCCGAACAGCTCGGATGGAAGCGGCACGCCGAGGGCAGCAGGGGGGAGACACCAAACTTGTATACGCGAAGCGCCCGCACTAAGATCCATTGCAGCGGAGAAAGAGCCGCTCGACTTCGCGCTCGAGCTCCGGCAGGGGAGCATCGAAGGCCTTGCGCCGCGGATTGATGACGATGGACCACTGCGGGTTTAACCGGTCCAGGTGAAAGCGGACGGCCTCGCGGAGGCGCCGCTTGATACGATTGCGCACCACGGCATTGCCGAGCGCACGGGGCGTAGTAAAGCCGATTCGAGGCCCATCGGGCTGCGGTTCACGGACGCAAAAAGCCGCGAAGAGAGGGTTGGAGTAGCGCGTTCCCTGGTCATAGACTCTTCGGAAATCTTTCGCTCGCAGCAGACGGGCACGTTTCGGAAAACCAGTGATGGAGCACTACCTCTCGGAACTGACAGTGAGTTTCTTGCGGCCCCGCGCCCGCCGGCGCGCCAGCACCGCGCGGCCGTTCTTGGTCTCCATGCGGGAGCGGAATCCGTGAGTCTTCGCACGGTGACGATTATTCGGTTGAAAAGTGCGTTTCGGCATTTCAGTTCAAGTACTTAGTATAGACCAGGGGGAGAGGCGGCGGCAAATGGGGGTGATCCGTCGCAAGAGCAAAGACCTTAAACCGCAGAGGCGCAAAGACGCTGAGAATTTAGAGTTTTTCGGGGATCTTGGCTCTCTGGGCTTCTGTGTTTAACGGGTGCCGGCGGCACGAGCGCGCAGAGGAGGCAGAGAGCGCAGAGATGGTAAGGCGGTCCGGCCAGTTCACCGCCTCTGTGTCAGACTGGCCCGGGAATGTGTCACCGGCCCACATCCGGGGGCGTTTCCACCATGGAAAGAAGCAGGCAAAACACCACTAAAAGTGCGAGACCCGTTGCGACCGTCATTATAGTGCCCTCGTTTCTATGGACATGTGGAGCAATTCGAATGCCAAAGACCTGGCGGGCAGGTTCAGAACCTGCCCACTATACTCTTCGGCCAATTTGGGGAATCCTTTGACGGAATCGCCTCAGGGCTGGCAGGCCCCGAGATGCACGGCGAAGGCGGCCACCGGAACCCAGCGCTCGCCCTGGCGGCGCTCGAGGTGGAACGACTGCGTGGGGCCATCGGCGCGCGCGCGCCACTCGGAGGACGGCGCCACCGGCGGGGGCTTGAGCTGGAACGGCCGGTCGCTGGTTTCGCGGATGGTCCAGGTTTCGCCGGCGTCGGGAGATTCGTACAGCTCGTAACGGCCCCCCTCGGCTCCCGGCCCCCGGTCGATGATCAGGCTGCCGCTGTCCTTGGCGCTGAAATGGAACTGCTGGATGGAACCGACACGGCTCTCGGAAAAAATGGCGCGCTGCCGCCATGTCTTGCCGCCATCGGAGGTCAGGAGCAGAAACGGATCCTGGGGAAGAGGGGACAGCACCTGGCCGCTGGTCCAGCCCAATTCGGCATCCAGAAACTGGATGCGGTCCAGGGAGGCGCCGCGGATGCGTTCGTGCGCCTCGCGCCAGGTGTGCCCGGCATCCTCGCTGGCCAGCAGCACGGAGTAGAGCGTCACGGCCGAGGAATGAATGTTGCCGGCCGCGAAAATCCTGCCGGACCCAGGGGGCACCCCCGACTCGACAGCGGCCAGTTCCAGATAGACGGGGCACGGCTCATCCGCCGGGCAGCTCAAGCCGGCCCACTGGACATCGTCTTCGGTGCAACGGAACGGCAGCAGCATGGGCTTGCCGGAGTTCTCCAGCACGGGCGGCGCGGGGTTGGCGGGCGGCTGCTCCTGGGCCCAGGCCGCAACCGCGGCCAGAACCGTCAGGAGAACTGTCTCCGGTAGAAACCGCATGCCTAGCCAAATTGTAGCCCCAAGGAAAATAGCTCCAAAGGGCTATCGAAAAATAGCTCTTTTTCTCGACTGAGTTTTTCCCGAAACTTGTAACGGATACCCTGTGTTCATTCGTCTAGAAGGTAAATCCCCGTTACGACAGCGGGCGCACTCACCCCTATCACCCAAACGCGCCCGCTTCTTTTTTTCTACTCGTCGAAGATTCCCTCGAACAGCGCGGTGCTGAGGTAGCGCTCGGCGGCATCGGGGAGCAATACGACCACAGTCTTGCCCGCAAATTCGGGCTGCTGGCCCAGACGGACCGCCACGGCCACCGCCGCGCCGCCGGAGATGCCGGCCAGAATGCCCTCCTCTCTCGATAAGCGCCGCGCCATTTCGAAGGCCTCCTCGTTGGTCGCGAGTTCCACGCGGTCCACCACGGAAAGGTCCAGCGTCTCGGGAATGAAACCGGCGCCGATCCCTTGAATCTTGTGCGGGCCGGGCTTCAGCGGCTGTCCGGCCAGGTGCTGGGCGATCACCGGGCTGGCCGCGGGCTCAATGCCGACGGAAAGAATCCGCTTGCCTTTTTCCTTCTTGATATAGCGCGAGACGCCGGTGATGGTGCCGCCCGTGCCAATACCCGAGACGAAGACGTCGATCGAGCCATCGGTGTCTTCCCAGATTTCCGGACCCGTGGTGCGGAAATGGATTTCGGGATTGGCGGGGTTCTTGAACTGCTGAAGCAACACGTAACGCCGGGGATCGGAGGCCACGATTTCTTCGGCTTTGGAGATGGCGCCAGCCATCCCTTGCGGCCCCGGGGTGAGCACCAGGTTGGCCCCCAGCACCCGGAGCAGCTTGCGCCGCTCGAGCGACATGGTCTCGGGCATGGTCAGAGTGATGGAATATCCCCGTGCCGCGGCGACAAACGCCAGCGCAATCCCGGTGTTGCCGCTGGTAGGCTCGATGAGTTCCTTGCCGGGCGTGAGAATACCGCGCTTCTCCGCGTCCCATATCATCGACGCGCCGATGCGGCACTTGACGGAATAGGCGGGATTGCGGCCTTCGATCTTGGCGAGAAGGATGGCTTTGCCGCCGCCGGTAACGTGATTCAGCCGCACCAGTGGAGTGCGGCCAATACTGAAGGAATTGTCGTCGTAGATTCGCAACTTAGATCTCCCAATTGTGGACGTACTGGTTCTGCTTTTCGGTCCAGCCGCGCAGCAGCCCCGCGAAGGTGGTCTTGTCAACGACCTCCGAAACGGCGCAGTCCACCTGCCGCCGCATGTCCGTGAAGGGCGTCTCGGCCTTGCGGCGCGGCCGGCTCGGCCCCTGCGGCGGGCCTTCGATGGAGCGCAGCACCTCTCCCACGGTGAGCGATTCGGCGGACCGGGCGAGCAGGTAGCCCCCTTCCGCGCCACGGCGGGATTCCACGAATCCAGCCTGCTTTAATCCCACCAGAATGATCTCGAGGAACTTCCGGGGGATCTTCTGGCGGCGGGCAATGCCGGCGATTCTCACCGGCTCGCCGGCGGGTTGTGCAGCCAAGTCGAAGATCGCCTGCAACGCGTATTCGCCTTTCACGGAAATGTTCATAGGGGCTGGACGGCGGGATTCACCCGTATCCTACTAGAGATTGTAGTACATGTCGCGGAAGGGCGCAAATGGCGGGGCAGGTCGGGGACCTGCCCCACGGATCAGAAGCTGAACCGCGTCTGGAACTCGATGCGCCGGTTGTTGGCGGCAGTGCCGCCGCCGAAGCCGCCTATACCGCCGCCCGCGCCCCCACCGCCGAAACCGCTGTTCAGCGTGGTGGGTTGGCCAAACTGCGGCGAGGTGAGGATGCCTTGATAGCCGCCCGGGTTCACGTGGTTCAGGATGTTGTTGAACATCACCGAGAGAGTCACCGTGTAGCGATGCTCGGAGGATGCACCCGTGGTCCCCATGCCGCCGCGGCCGCCGCGGCCGCCGCCACCCATGCGCATACCGCCGCCACCACGGCCACCGCCGCCACCCATGCCACCACGGCCGCCGCCGCCGCCCATGCCCCGGCCGCCCCCGCGGCCGCCGCCCATGCCATCGGTAGCGGCATTGGCAGCGTTCGGGCTGCGGGGCGGACCGAAGCCGAACGTGCGGCCCACTCGAAGATTGAAGGACACCAGGCCCGCGGCCGTCAGGTAGTTCCGCGGAACCAGGTCGAGGGTGGAGCCCGGAACCGGATTGGTGTTGAAATAGCCGAACGGCGTCGACACAATGTTCGCCCCAGGACCGGTGGCCAGGTCGGGACGGGCATTCCGCAGCGTGTCACCGTAGAAATCGCGGCCCAGCGTGACGTCGTACGGCCGGCCGGAATTCAACGTCAGGAACGGGCTGAGCTGCAGTTTGAGCGGCGCCGCCACCGAGCCCACCAATTGGAACCGGTTCCGCGTATCCAGCGACGACCGTCCCCAGTCCTGCAAGAAATTGTAGGGATTCGACGGCGACCCGGGCAGATCGCTGGCATAGTTGAGCGAGTAGTTTCCGAACAGCGAAACATTCTTGTTGAACCGCGTGTTGAAGTTGGCCATGAAAATGTTCTGCTTCATGAGCCCGCCCGATTCGTACTCGAACAGGTTTCCGGCGGCGCCATAGGGCCGCAGGCCCAAGCTGGGCTGACCCGCGGGGTAAGTGCCCGGTATGGGAGCATTGATGGGCACGGTCTGCTGCAGGTGCAGGGCGCGCGTGTTGGTGTAGGTAACGGCGAACGTGGTGTTCCAGGGCAACTGCCGCTCCACGCCGATGGCGCTCTGGGCGCTGTAGCTGGCCCGAAGATTGGGGTCCAGCCGGTAGATGCTGTTCTGCTGCGGGGTGAGCGTCGAGAGCGGCGGCACATTCGGGAAGAAGTCCGGGTTCTGCACCAGGTATGAGAGCTGGTTGATACCGTTGAGGCGCCAGGCCTGCATGGTGAGGCTTTCGCTGATGCGGTCGTAGAATATTCCGAAACCGCCGCGGATTACGGTTTTCTGCCGCCCGTTCTTGGCGGCGCCGGGGGCCCAGGCGAAGCCCAGGCGCGGCGCCCAATCGCCGTGGTCGGAGATGTTGGTCTGGAATTCGTAGCGCACCCCCACGCTAACGGTGAAATTCGGACGCATGCGCCAGTCGTCCTGCGCGAACAGGCCGGAATCGATCTGCGTGACGCTGGCATACGGGTTGCCGGCGGAGATGGTGAATTGAGAGGCTCCTCCGCCCAGGGCCCGGATCTGCGCCGGCGTGTCCCCCAGTTGCTGGAACCACAGGGTGCGGCGGTATTGCTCGATCGACGTGATCTGGGTGGTCTCGGGCTGCCCGGTGGCGGGGTCGATCACCACCTGGTTATTGGCGTCCAGCACCGGCGCGATCCCGCCCAGGAACGAGAACGTGCCGCCGTAACCCGATGGGGAATTGGACTGGCTGCTCTCGCGGCGAAGGCGCACTCCGAACCGGACGGTATGGGCGCCGCGGGAAAGCGAGGTGTAGTTTTGCAGCTCGAAGTGTTTGGCCGTGCTGTAGGAATGCCCATTCTGATTGCCGCCGCTGGTGAATGCGCCCGCCACGCTGAGCTGCGGAATGGAATTGTTGCCCAGCGAATTGCTGTAGCTGCGCGTGAATTGGAAGCGGGTTTCGTTCACCGCCCGGGAGTTGAGGATGGCGGTCTCGGTGAGCATCAGGTTCTGGTTGTTGCTGGTCGAGTTGTAGCCCAACGCCGGCAGCGTAGTGCCTCCGATGCCGGCGTTGTCCCGATAGCCCGTTCCATACTCGAAGCGGGCTACCAGCGTGTGGTTCTTGCTCAACTGGTAGTCGACTCGCGGGCCGATGGTGGTGCGTACGTTAGGGGTCACCACGGCGGTGTTGATATTGCTTTGAAGCAGCGTGGTGGGATCGAGGAAAATCGCGTGGATGATGGCATTGTCCTGGATGTCCCGCCGGTTGAAGTCCAGGTAGAACGAAGAGCGATGATTGATGGGACCGCCGAAATTGCCGCCATACATCTGGTTCGAATAGTCCGGCTTGTTCTGGACGAACGGGTTGCGCGAGTTGAAAATGCCGTTGCTTTCATTGAAAAACACGCTGCCGCGGAAGGTGTCGCTGCCCGGCTTGGTGAGGATTTCGATGCGGCCGAAGCCCAGCCGGTCGTATTCCGCCGAGAAGGGATTCTGGTTGATGCGGATTTCGCGGATGGATTCCTTGGGAGGTAGTTGGCCGCCGCTGAATCCATCGATATAAATCTGGCCGCCGTTGGGCCCGGCGCCGGGGCCGGCCAGCGCCTGGAGGGCGTCCGCCAGGTCGTCCGGATCGTCGGGCAGGGCGGCGAGGTCCTCGCCCTTCAGTACCAGCGCGGTGGCGTTGTTGTCCGGCTCGACGCTCAGGCTCGGGCCAGCCTCACCCTGGACCGTAACTTCCTGCTTCTCGGCGGCGCTCACCTTCATCTGAATGGGAAGCTGGAGAGTGCTTCCAGCCGCGATGGCGACCACCCGTTCAAAAGGCGCGAAGCCGGGGAACGTCACCCGCACCGTGTACTGGCCCGTCAGGAGACCGGCAAACATGTAGCTGCCATCACCTTGCGTGCGAACCGACTTCTGCATGCCACTGCTCGCGATCGAAACTGTCGCGGCGGGAATGATGGCGCCCGAGTCGTCCGTCAGGACGCCACGCAGCGTCCCGGTTGTCTGTTGGGCCGGCGCGCTGAACACCGTCAGTGCGGCTGCCAAAAGCAAGAAGCCGATGGTTCGCGAGTTGAACATACTTCCCCTACTGGGATCCCTCACCGCCGCCACCACCCAGGTTCCAGCCACTCATGATGTCCCGAGTGGCGTTGGGAGAAGCCGTCAGAAGAGGTTCGACTCCCGCCAGGAGCATCACGGCGGTGACGCGGCCAGGGTCGCTTCCCTGGGTGGCCGACACCATGATGGCATCGCCGCGTTTCAGTTCCGAGAGCGGCATCGCCGGCAAGCGATCGAGCATCTGCCCAATGTCGCCGCCGGGCCCAGAGGGCACCCCCCCGCGCGGACCGCCCGGGCGGGCCTGGGCCTCGGCTTGCCGGCCACCGGGGCCGTACCGCCTCGCCAGCATTCCGGCAGTCGTCTCCGGGAGCTTTTTCATGGTGGTATCGGGATTCACGCGGACGGTCAGGGATTTCTTGGAGGCCAGGTCCTTAATCACGATTTCACCCGCTGCGGCATTGATGGAGCTGATGGTTGCCGCAAACTGCCGCCAAGTGCCCGAGAGCACCTTCTCGGCCTTGATGGTAGCGCCGTCCCCGGTCTTGCCGCCCAGCACACGGACCTGGTCTCCGACTTTGACTTCGGCGAAGGAACCAGGCTTGGCGTCGCTGAACTTTATTGAATCCGGAGCATAGCGGAGAAACTCGGCCTTGTCCGAGGGCTCGACCACGATGGACTTCTGTCCAGCCTTGATCGTGAGAGTTCTGGCGGTGGTGTCAACCGCGGTCACCGTTCCGCTGGTACCGCGCTTCTGCCAGTCCTCTTGCTCCTTCTCCGCAATCGAGGCGAGATCCGCTTTGGTGCGGACCACCAGAGAGGTGGCTTGGATGGCCTTCTGATCGGCGGGTCCACGGTAGAATGCCACCACGCGGTCACCGGCGCCGAGACTGGAAAGGGCCATCTTGGTTCCCTTGGTCACCTCGTTTTCGCCGGGCGGCAGGTGCAGGATGAGGGTCTTCTCGGTGGCGGTTACAGCGATCGCGTCGCCCTTGTCGCTCTTCAAAGAAACTTGATTGGCCTGAGCGTCAACGGCGGTAACCATGCCGGCCACCTGGCTGTGCGGGGCGGCTGAGCTCCGATCGGGTTGCGTTTGAGCCAAAACACCACCGGACAGGGCGGTCAGAAGAGCCAGTACAACGCCCCCAAAAATCTTCATACGTCTCCCCCAAAAGCACGTCTACAGTGAACACAGCTAGGGGCGCTAGGCCATTCTGGAAGGTTACACGCCTAAGCGAACCCGGGGGTCAAAACAGAAGGGAACGGTCCGAAACGCCGCCATTGCAGCTTCGCAGGCAAGTATCCCTATTCGATCGGGCCGCGGGTGGGGCTGGCCTGCCGGTTGACGCCAACGACGGTCTTACGCGCCGGCTGCGACTTTCGCGCAGGGCCTGCCCTGCACGCAGGCGCTGCGCCCGTTCCCGCAGTTCTCCAATGTTTCCGCCCTGGGGGTTGCGTAGCCTGCCACCGAAATGGCGAAACCCACCGGCGGCGAAGGGGGCGCCCCCTGGGCCCGGCGCTACCCTACTTCTGGCCGTAGTACGCCTTCGGGCCGTGCTTGCGGAAGTAGTGCTTGTCGCGCAGCGCCTCGGGGATGGGCGCCGCGGCGGGGTTGATGGTCAGCGTCTGCCAGGCCAGGGCCGCAAGTTCTTCCACGATCACCGCCATGTGCGCGGCGGCGGCCGCCGATGGGCCCCAGCAAAATGGGCCGTGTCCGGCCACCAGCGCGGCGGGGCAGCCGAGCGGGTCGCGGCCTTCCATCAAACGGACGATCGCCACGCCCGTGTTGGCTTCGTATTCGGATTCGATTTCCGCGGGCGTGAGCGG
>JBEKSR010000085.1:0-22860 GCA_049516835.1 Bryobacteraceae bacterium
TAATCGCGCGCGCCCTCCGGCGTGGAGCGCGTCATGAAGGGCGTCTCGATTTCGAGAAAGCCCTGCGCATAGAGAAACTCGCGCACCGCGAAGGAAATCTTCGAACGCAGGATAATGTTGCGCTGCATGCGCGGGCGGCGCAAATCCACGTAGCGGTATTTCAGGCGGACGTCTTCGCTGACGCCGGCTTCCTCTTCCACGGGAAACGGCGGGGTGCGCGATTCATTGAGGATCCAGATTTTCGACGCCACCACTTCGATTTCGCCGGTGGGCATGTTGGGATTCACGGTCTCGGGCGAGCGTTTCTTCACCGCGCCTTCGACCGCGATCACGTATTCCGAGCGCACCTCTTCGGCCCTCTGGTGAACCACCGGGTCGATGTCTTCGTGAAAGATGGCCTGGGTGAGGCCGTCGCGGTCGCGCAGGTCGATGAAGATCACGGCGCCATGATCGCGCCTCCGGTGGACCCATCCCATCAAGAGGACCTTCTGGCCCGCCTGCGCGGCGCGCAGCTCGCCGCATGTATGGGTGCGGCGAAGCTCGCCTAGAAAATCCAGTGCAACCGATGTTTCCATACTCGATGTTAGCAATTTAAGGCCGCGGCCAGCCTGGCGGCGATTTCGTCGCGGGTCAAGCTTTCCTGCTCGCCGGTGGACATATCTTTGAGCGCGTAACGGCCCGCCGCCATCTCGTTCTCGCCGACGATCAGCGCGAACCGCGCTCCCAACTTGTTGGCCAGCTCCATGACGCGCTTCAGCTTGCCTTCCGCCAGCTCCACCGAAAGACCGCTCTTCCGGAAGTCGCGCGCCATCAAGGCGGCGTGGCGCAGAGCCGGCTCGCCCAGCGGCGCGATGAAAAGATCGAGCGGGGCGGGGCTTTGGCCGCCCTCGACGATCGTCACCAGGCGGTCCTCGCCGATCGAAAAACCGATGCCCGGCGAGTGCACCTTCGAGCCGAGCGCTTCGGCCAGACCGTCGTAGCGCCCGCCCCCCAGCACCGAATTCTGCGCGCCCAGCGATCCATGGACTACTTCGAACGTGGTGCGCATGTAGTAATCCAGGCCCCGGACCAGCCGGGGACGCACCTGGTACGCGAGGCTGCGATCGGCGAGTGACTGCTTCACCGCCTCAAAATGCGCGCGGCACGCGTCGCAGAGGTGATCGACGATGCTCGGCAGCTTCTCGATGATGGGCTGGTCCGCTTCCACTTTGCAGTCCAGCACGCGCAGCGGGTTGGTATCGGCGCGGCGCTGGCAATCGCCGCACATCCCCGGCGCCACCGCTTTCAGCTCTTGCCGCAAGCGCTCGACGTACTGCGGACGGCAGTTGCGGTCGCCCACGGAATTGATCAGCAGCTCGAAACCGGCGAGCCCGGCTCGCTGGAGGATCTCGACCACCATCTCGATCACCTCGGCATCCACGTTAGCGGATTCCGAGCCGATGGCCTCGGCGCCGATCTGGTAGAACTGGCGGTAGCGGCCCTTTTGCGGGCGCTCGCGCCGGAACATGGGGCCCAGGTAGTAGAGCTTCTGCACGCCCGGACGCTGGTCGAGGCGGTGCTCGATGTAGGCCCGGATCACCGAAGCAGTGCACTCGGGCCGCAGCGTGAGGGAGCCGCCGTCGCGGTCCTCGAAAGTGTACATTTCCTTGGTGACGATGTCGGTTTCCTCGCCCACGCCGCGTGCGAACAACTGCGTCTCCTCGAAGATGGGGGTCCGGATTTCGTGGTAGTTATAGGCGCGAAACACCGCGCGCGCGGCGGCTTCCACGCCGTTCCACACCTCGGTGGCTGGAGGCAGCAAGTCCCTGGTTCCTTTGACGGCTTTGATCAAGGTAGTTGGAAAGTCCATGCTACCATGCGGTGCGCGGGTGCTGCGCCAAATGTGTGCGCCTGGCTCCTAGCCGTACTGCGTTCACTTCGCCTGGTACAATTTCATCCGTCGCCACCAAGGCCTCCGCATGACGCCCGCCATGGCCGCCGGCATCACGGACCACATGTGGACGATTCGGGAACTGCTGGAAGCGGCGTGAACGCGCTACCCCCTCATGGGCGTAGAATAAAGGGGAGCGGAAAGCGATTCAAAAACTCCACTCGGCCGCCACCGCTCGGAATGGCTGGCACCATTTCGAGAGGCGTTAAACGCGGCCCAATTGGAGTATACCACGACGCGCTTTCTGTATGCATGTTGCCAGACTGGTTCTGGGAAAAACTCGCGGCGCAGTGGAAAATGATCGCAGCCGCTCCGATCAGCTTCACTTTCGCGGTCATCGTTCTGAGCCTTATCGGTTGGTGGATATTGCGTTTCTTCTACCGCGAACGCCTGGATAGCCAGCAGCACATAATCAACCTCTATAAAGAGAAGTTCGGTCCGATCATAACCGATGGCGCTAGCGGTAAGAGAGCGGCGGCTTCGTCGGCACTAGCCGAATTGCCGCATTCATTTGAGCCTGGGAGGCAGCCTCCGGCCCATGCGAATGTTGCGAGTGCAGTTTCATCAACTGCCGCGCTGCCAGCAGATGTCGAACACGAAACCTTTGTCTGGAAAAGCCAGACGCGCCACAAATGTCCATACGGTTGCGGGTACGACACCTACGACACGAAAGAATTCCGGGAGCACGTTGCCTCGTGTTCTCACAGACCCCGCTAGGCTCTCCTTCGGGCGATGGAGCACGTAAAATTACGCCGCAAGACGAACCCGTGAACCCACCTCCGAAAGCAGGCAGCTTCAACCTGACGAATTCTCTGGCCGTCGAATTCGCATCGCAACACGCTGCCGAGAACACGCCAAACCTGACCGAAGAGGCTCGTCAGGCGATTCGCTTGATCGTTACAAGGGCTTTTGTTGAGGGCGGCCATCCGTTCCAGCAGGGGAGAGAAATAGTAAAACACCTTCAGCTCACTCGTGAAGAGAAGGAAAGCGTTGAAGCTGAGAGGACAAGACTCGAAGGTAAGCGATACAAGGAGGAGAGGCTCAGCAAGGCTCTCGACAGATTCGCAGGCAAATTACTTCGGGAGCGCGCGAGGATCATCGCTCGGACCGAGACGCTCACAGCATCGAACAGGGGGCAGTTCGCGGATTGGCACGAAGCTGCCAAGAAGGGCTTCCTGAACCCATCCGCGACGATGCGGGTATGGATCGCCAGCGGGGACCCTGATACCTGCGCCGCCTGCCTGGGCATGCGCGACAGGCCGGCCACGCTTTTCGAGCCGTTTGATACCCCGCTCGGACCAAGGCTGACGCCGCCGATGCACGATGGCTGTAGATGTTCTATGGGGTTGCGGTTCGCCGCTCCAGGTTCACTGCCGGCCGTTCAGAAGTCGAGGATGGCAGAGTAGTCCAAGGTTCAACCACGAGTATGCCCTGTTCCAATACACGGAATTTCGTTCGCGCGAATAGGGGATCGCAGTTGCCGCCGAAAACCCTGGCAACGAGCGTATATATCGTCGGTCCTGGCGTCAATCGTTGTCCTGGACCGAAACAATGGGCCATCAACTGGGGAATAAACACAGACCCCTTGTTTCGTTTGTCCTGGACTAAATACGCAAACGCTCTGCGGCTCCCTCCAGGAATAGAGACAGATTCAACAGGGTCATCCGGCGGTTCCCCGAGCCATCCTAACGGGACACGAATCGGGTTATGAGCATCATCAGAAACATCCAGAGCGCCGTGGACTCCGTAAGCCTGATTCGGCTCGACGTTGGAATTACCGATCCACGAGTTGTAGACTTCATATGCGCTGAGAACCAAATTGGCGCCGACACATTGATAGTTCAGACGCGGCTTCAACTTGCCCAGTTCAGCATCTCTTGCTCGCAGTGCGGCCAACAGATCGTTGATTTTTCGTTGCCTCTCAATATCCAGCTTCCATGGCGCGCGTAGAGCGTGCCACCCTAAATAGAATAGGAAAATACAGATCGTCGGTATGGCATTGACGATCGCGGTTTCCCAGGTTTGGTTGGGTTGAATTAATCGCCATTTGTTCTCAAGGATGGCAACAAGAACGGCAGCTATCAAGGCTATTAAGAGCATGGTGCCGCTCCTGAACTCTCGTACATCCCCAAGCACGTCTTTTCCAAATTGGGCGAGAAGGCGGAGATGGTATTCGCGCCACGTCGGTTCCATCTCTGCCATGCCCCCAGCCTACCACCGGCCGCATCGTATCGTGCTGACGGCTTCGCAATGGCCTGGGAGTTGTCAGGAGCCAAGGCTGCCTCCCGCTGGCGGGCGCACAGATTTAGCGCACCACCCGGCGCTACAATGCACCCATGCATACCCTATTGATCCTGTGTTTAGCCGGAACTTTATTTGGTCAGTCATCAAAACCATCGGCGTCACCGCGCAGCGGGGAACAAGAAAAAAGCGCCCACAACGAGCAGGCCGTACGTCAGAACAACCCACCAAAATCGGCAGAGACGCCTATCCACGCCGCTGCGCCAAGCGAGGCGCAAACCGAAAGCAAGGCAGGTAAGAGAAACAATCAGCCGGAGAGCCCATGGCGGAAGTACCTTTGCCAAGCATTCGGCCCCGCTTATCTGTCCAACTGGGTACTGGCGGTCTTCGCCGTTGTCGCCGCCGGAGTGGCCCTGAAGAGCTTGAATGCGATAAAAGGGCAGGCCCGAATCGCTCGCGCTGGCCTCACTTCTATGCGGGTTGCGGCCAGCGCGGCAAGGGGCAGTGCGAATGCGGCTAAGCAAGCTGTAGAAGCCACTATCGAATCGAATATCCTCACACGCGCATCGATTAAAGAGGCGGAGCGCGCAAACGCTGCGAACGAAGCCCAGATGGAGCAATCGAATCTTCTCACGGCACAGGCCACGGAGTTGACCCGCCAAGCGCTTCACCTCACGGAATGCGCAGACGTGGTTGTTGTGGGGATCGAAAGCAACGTACCAGGAGGGCGAGCTACGCCAATCCATCTTTTCCACACCATCGAATTCACCTTGGTGTTCAAGAACTGTGGTAGATCGCGGGCCAACCAAATAGTCGCGAAGTTCTGGATGGGCGTCCCCGATGCCGAGGAGACCGAGCAACCTCAACCCCCCACGACGGTTCTGGGAGCAGGAGACACCCTTCGTTTGAGATTCCGCCCCGTAAGCGAGTGTGTCAACAATCGTACTTTGGTCCAAATCGCGGACGGAGCCGTGCCCCTCCGCTTCGAGGGCCAACTCACCTACGTGGATATTTTTGGCCTGCCCCACAGCACCGAATGCAGCGGGAGCCTGGACCCGGAAACCTGTCATTTTATGCTTGATCGAAACGAAGCTGGTTGAAATCGCCAAAAGAGCGATCAACACAGATTTAGCCCAGTAACCCAAGCTGGCCCACCGCCGGCGGGCGCACAGATTTAGCGGAGTACCGGTGCGCGCGTGGGCGCTTGCGTTACACTATCTGTCTTATGCGCCGTTTGTCTGTTTTGCTCTTGGCGATTGCCCCCCTCTACGCCCAGAAGCCCTTCGAGTTCTGGCCGGGGACGAGTTACGACTCGAAGATCCCCACCTTCCGGCAGGTGCTGGGTTATGACGCGGGCGACCGTGTCACCAGCCACGCCGGAATCGTGCGCTACATGGAGGCGCTGGCGGCGGCCGCGCCCAACCGGCTCAAGGTGTTCGACTACGGCGAGACCTGGGAGGGACGCAAGCTCATCTACGCGGCGGTGGGGTCGGAAGCCAATATCCGGAGGCTGACCGAGATTCGCGCGCAAATCGAGCGCATCGCCGATCCGCGCAAAACGCCGGAGGCGGAGGCGCGCAAGATCATGGCGGGGTTGCCCGCGGTGATCTGGCTTTCCTACGGCGTGCATGGCAACGAGATTTCCTCGCCCGAAGCCGGGCTGCTCACCGCCTACCACCTGCTGGCCGCGCGCAACGACAAGCTGGTGGACCAGATCCTGGCGCACGTGCTGGTGCTCATCGATCCCATCCAGAATCCCGACGGCCGCGACCGCTTCGTGCACTACTTCGAGCAGGCGCGGGGTCTCGAGCCGGACGCCAGCCCGGTGGCGGCCGAGCACCTCGAGCCGTGGCCCGGCGGGCGCGTCAACCACTACCTCTTCGATCTCAACCGCGACTGGATCGCGCTCACCCAGCCCGAGATCCTCGACCAGGTGAAAGTGCTGCGCGAGTGGTTTCCGCTGGTCTATGTGGACCTGC
This sequence comes from Bryobacteraceae bacterium, assembly GCA_049516835.1. Lineage (GTDB taxonomy): Bacteria > Acidobacteriota > Terriglobia > Bryobacterales > Bryobacteraceae > Fen-178. The sequence goes on from JBEKSR010000085.1 coordinate 6,151, forward strand.
ACGAGATGGGCGCCGACAGCACCTATTTCTTCAGCCCCGAATCCGACCCTTACAATCCCCATCTGACCGCGGACCAGCGGGAGAGCCTGAAGCTGTTCGGCCATAACAACGCCAAGTGGTTCGACAAATACGGTTTCGATTATTTCACGCGCGAAGAATACGACGCCTTCTACCCCGGCTACGGCGCGAGCTGGCCGGAATACTACGGCGCCATCGCCATGACCTACGAGCAGGCCTCCGTGCGCGGCCTGGTGGTGCGGCGCTCCGACGAAACGCTGCTCACCTTCCGCGACACCGTGCGGCACCACTTCGTGGCTTCGGTTTCAACGCTCGAAACCGCGGCCGTCAACCGCGAAAAACTGCTCGACGATTTCTACCGGTACCGGGTCACGGCCATCGAGGAAGGCTCGAAAGATCCCATCAAGGAGTACATCCTGCCGCGCAACCGCGACGCTTCGGCCACCGACAAACTGGCGGGTATCCTGCTGGAGCACGGCGTCGAAGTGAAGCGCGCCACGGCGCCGTTCCGCGCGGGCGAGCGCGATTACCCGGCGGGAACCTACGTGGTCCCCATGGCGCAGCCCTCCAAACGGCTGATTCGCACGCTGCTCGATCCGCAGACCTCCATGGACGATAAGTTCATTGCCGCCGAGGAGGCCCGGCGGAAGCTCAAACAACGGACCGAAATCTACGATGTGACGGCGTGGTCGCTGCCGCTGCTGTTCAACGTGGAGGCAGTCGCCAACAACGCGGTGGCGCAGGGCAATTTCGAAATGGCCAAGTCCGGGCGCGTGCTGCCGGGAGAGCTTCATGAGGCCAACGCCACGGTGGCATTCCTGGCGCCGTGGGGCTCCGAAGCGGCGGGGCGCCTGTTGGCGGCGGCGCTGCGGCAGGATTTGAGGGTCCTCTCGAGCGACAAGCCGTTCGCCCAGAGCGGGACCAAATTCCCCGCCGGCACCCTGATTTTCAAGGTGGCCGGCAACCCCGCCGATCTCGGCGAACGCCTGGCGCGCCTGGCGCGCGAGACCGGCGCCGATGTTTACGGCGTCAACTCCGGCTGGGTGGATGAAGGCGTGAACTTCGGCAGCCGCTATGTGCTGCCGGTGCGCAAGCCCGCCATCGCCCTGGCCTGGGACACCCCGGCGGCCGCTTCCTCCGCCGGCGCCGCCCGCTTCGTCCTCGAGCGGCAGTACGGTTACCCGGTAACCCCCGTCCGCACGGCGCAGTTGAATTCAGTCGAGCTGGCCAAGTTCCAGGTGCTCATTCTGCCGGACGGTGGAAGCTACGCCGGGCTGCTGGGCGACGCCGGAATCCAGCGAGTGAAGGAATGGGTGCAGGCGGGCGGCGTCATCGTGGCGCTGGGCGGCGCGGTGGGCTTCCTCACCGATAGCCGCGTGGGCCTGTTGGACACGGTGCAGGAAAACGTGGTGCGCGACGCCGAGGAGCGTAGGCCCGAAGCGGGCCGGGGTGCGGGCGCGGCGGCCACATCTGCACCCGCGGCCGAGACGGCGAGCACGGCCGCGGGCGGCGGCGGACGCGGCGGCCGGGGTGGCGGCGCCGGACCGCGCGGCCCGGGCACCCTGATCTCCAGCGACGCGGATTACGAGAAAGCCATCCGCGCCACCACCGAATTGCCCGACAGCGCCCCCGGCGCCATCGCGCGGGCGCGCATCCGGCCGGATTTCTGGCTCACCGCCGGCGTGGCCGAGAGCGTCAACGCCATGGTCGAGGGACGCGCCATCTATACGCCGGTCAAGGCCGACAAGGGCATCAACGCGGTGTACTTCGAAGCCGCCGATAAGCTTCTGGCCAGCGGCTACTTATGGAGCGAGAACCGCAAGCAACTGGCCTACAAACCGCTGGTGGTGACCAGCACGTCCGGGCGCGGGTTGGTCGTCGGGTTCACGGAAGATCCCAATTTCCGCGCCATGCTGGACGGCATGAACGTGCTCTTCCTGAACGCCGTCTTCCGCGGCCCCGCCCACGCGCGGGCGGCGGGGGCAGGGCCGGGCGAGGAGTGATGCGAGTTGCCGGGCCTTTCTGTCTCGCGCTGGCGGCTCGCGCGCTTCAGGCATCCTCCGGCGCGCTGGCGTACTCGACCTATCTGGGCGGCGATGGCGCCGATATCATTCACGCCATGGCGATCGACGCCTCGAACAATGTTTATCTGACCGGAGAAACTCTCTCTTCCAATTTCCCGGTGACCGCCGGAGCCCTCCAGAAGAAACACGCCGGCCAGCCGGGAACCTTCACCGGCCTCATGGCGCCCATGGCCGTGGCGCCGGATGCCTTCGTCGTGAAACTCAGCCCTGCGGGCCAGATCGTTTACGCGACCTACCTGGGCGGAGCGGGCGCCGATGCGGGCCTCGGGATCGCCGTCGACTCGGCCGGCAGCGCGTACGTCGTCGGAAGCACGAATTCCCAGAACTTTCCCGTAACCGCGGGCGCGCTTCAAACCCGCCTGGCTGGGAATACCGATGTCTTCGTGGCCAAGCTTAGCCCCGACGGATCCACACTAATTTACGCCACCTACCTGGGAGGCGCCGGGTTCGATACTGCCGCTGCGATCGCCGTCGATTCTTCCAACAACGTGTATCTGGGAGGCACGGCCGCCGGCGATTTCCCGACGACTCCCGGCGCATATCGGACCCAAGGCGCGGGAGCCTTTGCCGCCAAACTGAATCCCACGGCGACGGCGCTGGTCTACTCTACATTCCTGGGCGATACCGGCAGCGGGGTCACCAGCGGCGTCGCCATCGATTCCGCTGGAAACGCGTACGCCGCGGGCAGCACCTACTCGACCACCTTCCCGGCCACACCGGGAGCGATTCGCAGCGCCATCGGCAATGGAAACTCCGCGGCGTTCCTGGTGAAATTGAATCCCACGGGAACGGCCGCGGTCTATGCTTCGATCTTGGGAGGCCGCGGCGATTCCTCCGGCGGCGCTGTCGCCGTGGATTCCGCGGGAAACGCGTACCTCGCGGGCAGCACCGGCGCGGCGGATTTCCCAGTCACCTCCGGGGCGTTTCAAAGATCCGCGGCCGGCAACGCCGACGCGTTCGTGGTGAAGCTCAACCCAGCCGGATCGGATCTGGTCTACGGAACCTTGCTGGGGGGCAGCGGCGCCGACCGGGCATCCGGGCTGGCGATTGATTCCGCCGGTAGCGCGTTGGTTTCCGGTTCGACATCTTCCACCGATTTCCCCGTGACAGCCGACGCGGAGCCCAAGCGCTTCGCCGGAAGCCCCTGTCTGCTGACGGCCTCAACGCCCTTCGGATATCCGCCGCTGGTCACATTGTGCGGCGACGCGTTTGCCGCCAAGCTGGATGCCACCGGAAGCACGCTGGCGTATTCAACCTACCTGAGCGGAAGCGACGCCGAGTCGGCCACGGCGGCCGCCCTCGGCGCCGGCGGCTCCATGTGGGTGGCCGGCTGGACCCGCTCGAGTAACTTCCCCACCGCCGGCACACCCATAGCGGATGCGCGTTACCCGGCAACCTGCACCGATAGCAATTCCCCGTCCTCCAGCCAGAGCTTCCCTTGCGAGGACGGCTTCATTGCCAGAATCGACTTCGCGGGAGCCGCCGCACAACCGCCGTTGCGCGTGGTCAACTTCGGCAGCGTGCTGGATACTCCCGTGGCGCCCGCCGAGATCGTCACGCTATTGGGCGCCGCCATCGGTCCGGATTCCCCGACTCTTCTGCAACTGGATTCTTCGAACCGGATCACCACGGTGCTCGCGGGCACGCGGGTTTTGTTCGACGGCGTGGCGGCTCCGTTGATCCGGGTCGATTCCGGGCAAATCACGGCGATTGTCCCCGCGAGCGTCGCCGGAAAAGCGCACTCCCTGGTTACGGTGGAGCGCAACGGGCAGACCACGGCTTCCACCACGATGGTAATCGGCGCGGCCTCGCCGGCGATGCTGACATTGGGTGCTTCCGGAACCGGACAGTGCGCCGCCATCAATCTGGACGGAACCCTGAATTCGGCGCAGACGCCGGCGCCGGCCGGCTCCATTGTTTCGCTGTTTCTTATTGGAACGGGCGCATCTGGCCAGCCCGACGGAGCGCTTGCCACCGCGGCGTCCAACCTCTTACCGCTGCCGGTGGTGGTGGTGGGCGGCCAACTCGCACAGGTCCTCTACGCCGGCCCGTCGCCGGGATCGACCGTGGCGCTGACGCAGATCAACATCCGGCTGCCTTCCGCGGCCAGCGGCCAGCTTCCGGTATTTGTTCTGGCCAACGGGTTCGGCAGTCAGTTCGGAGCGACCCTGTCCGTGAAATGAGGTGGTCAGGCGCCCTGCGCGCTGGCCGGCCGCTGTTCCATGGCGGCCATTCGGGCCTGCTGCTCCCTGGTCAGGTGAGGAACCAGCCCCAGCATTCGCTCCACCACCATCAGTTGGGCGCGATGGTGCATCTCGTGTTCCTTGGGAGACAGCAGCATCTCGAAGCGCGTTTTGCTGGGCGGCTGGGCGCCCTCCGGAAAGTACACGCGCTCGGCCAGGGTCTCATCGGTCAGCGTCGCGAGCCAGGAAGCAAACTCCTCGCCACCGGCGCGCAACGCCTCCAGGATCTGCGCCTTCGTGGTCAGGGTTGCTTGGTACTTCATGACTTCTTCGTGACCGGCGCGGAAGGTGGCGGCATCGGGGTGGGTGATGAGCAGGGTGTGCATACTCTTGGCCCAGCGCGGTGCGGCGGCGATGTGCGCCAGCGTCTCGGCCACGCTGCGGCTCTCCGGCGCCGCCCTAAAGCCGTAACTTTCCTCCGGAATCTCTTCGGCGATCGTGATGGTGTTGTTGCGTACCGTCCGAAACGAACGGGCCAGGTCCTGGGCGCTATAATACTGCATGGTTCCTCCTCCTCGAGTGCAGTTCTCATTATAGGCTGGCCCGTGGCCCGGCGCCGGCGTTTGCCCTGCACACACTCGCGGAGCGGGCCTCGGATCTATTCGTAGCGCAAGACGCGCACCGGGTCGTAGCCCGACGCGCGCCGCGCCGGGACATATCCCGCCAGCACGGCCACGGCCGCCAGTAGCAGCGTCGCGGCGGCGATCGAGAGCGGATCGTCCGGCTCCACGCCATAAAGCTGAGCCCGCACCAGCTTGCTCAGCGCCAGCGCCGTGGGCAAGCCTATGCCGACTCCGCCCGCAACCAGCAGCAGCACCTCGCGCATCACCAGCCACACCACGTTGCCGCTCCGCGCGCCCAGCGCGATGCGGATGCCGATCTCGCGTGAGCGTCGCGCCACCGTATATGCCATTACGCCGTACAGGCCCAGGGTGGCGAGCACCGTCGCCAGGAGGCCGAAGACGGTGGAAAGGGCCGCGATCATGCGCTCGGCGATGAGCGACTCTTCGAGCTGGCGTTCCAGGGTCATCATGTTGACGATGGGGATGTTGGGCTCGATCTCGCGCACGACCGCGCGAATGGCGCGGAAGGCGTTGTCCGCGCCCCGCTCCGTCCGCACGTACACCACCTGGCCAAACATCCCCCCCGACTGTTGGCGATTCGAGAGATAGACTTCGAGCGGGATCTCGTCGCGCAGGCTCTCATAGCGCGTGTCGCCCACCACCCCGACGATCTCGATGTCGGTGGGAGTGCTGGGGCTGCTGCCCACCCCGAACTTGTGGCCCACCGCGATGCCGTTGCCAAAATAACGTCTTGCGAATCGGGCATTCACCACCGCAACCTTGGGAGCATTGGCGTCATCCTTCGGCGTGAACGCGCGACCCTGCAACACGGGAATTCCGAGCGTTTCGAAATACCCGGAGCTCACGGCGTTGAAATGCGGGTCGGGTGGTTCGCCGGACTTGCGGTCGAAGCTGTCGATTGTGACCCACATATCCCACTCGTTGCCAGTCAGCACCGCCATGTTGGCGGAGGCGGCCGAATGCACGCCGGGGATGCGGCGCAGGCCCTCTTCCAGCTTCCTGAAGAATTCCAGGCTGCGATTGGCGCTGTAGCCGATAGCCCGCGGACTGACCGAAAACTGCACCAGGTTCCGGATCCTAAAGCCGGGATCCAGCGAGTGCAGGTTGGAGAGGCTGCGAGCGAACAGACCCGCGCCGATGAGCAGCAACAGCGAGAGCGTCACCTGCGCGGCCACCAGAATCTTACGGAAGGTCACCTGCGCTCCGTCGCCCCCGATGGCGCCCGCCTGCTCCTTCAAGGTGAGCGAGATGTTCGGGTGGGTGGATTGAATGGCCGGCGCCATGCCGAAGCCGATGCCGGTGATGAGGGAAAGGGCGAATGTGAATGCCAGCATCCGCCAGTCCGGCGAGCTGGAGATGGCGTACCCGGTGACCACCGTCGGCAGGAACGCCAGCAGACCTTTCACCATCGCCACCGCCAGCCCAAGCCCCGCGACGCCGCCCGCCACCGAGAGCAGAACGCTCTCGGTGAGAAGCTGTTGCAGCATGCGCGCGCGGCTGGAGCCGATCGCCAGGCGAATGGCGATCTCCTTCTGCCGCGCCGCCGCGCGTGCCGTGAGCAGGCTCGCCAGGTTGGCGCACGCAATCAGCAGCACCAGTCCGACCACGCCCGCCAGCACCCAGAGCGGCTTCTCATACTGACGCCGGAGGTTCGTATTGCCTTGCGAGCCGGGCATCACGTTCAGCCACATGCGCAGAAACTGCTGCCTGTCGTAAGGTGTCGCGTCGCGAAACCCCGGTTGCGTAACCTCGCTCTCGATGATCTGGTGGAATAGCGGCTGCAATCCGGCCTTGGCCTGTTCGAGCGACATCCCCGCCTTCAGGCGCCCGTAGACGTTCACCCAGCGCGACCGCCGCTCGAACATCGCGATAAATCCGGGCCGCACCTCCCGTGCCATGGCCATGGGGATGAAGATGAACGCGGGCAGGCCCGGCTCCATGCCTTCGAACGCCGGCTGCGCGACACCGACGACGGTCAGGGGATAGTCGTTGACGCGAATGGTCCGGCCCAGAATGTGCGGATCGCCGGCGAAACGCGTCTTCCACCAGGTGTAACTGAGGACGGCGTAGGGATGCGCGCCGGGATGCAGATCGTCGTTCGTCGTGAACAGCCGGCCCAGCGCCGGGCGAGTGCCCAGCATGGGGAAATAATTCCCCGAGACCAGCTCGCCATTGACCGCCTCCGTCTGGGAATCGGCCGCGATGGAGAAGCCCAGCCGATAGCGGCACATCATGGCGCTGAAGACCTGGTTGCGGTCGCGGAGGTCCTGGTACATGGGATAGGAGAGGGCATTGCGGCCGTTGTTGCCGCCATAATGCCGGCCGCGCCCCGCCAGCAGCACCACGTTCTGCGGGTCCTGGATCGGCAGTAGCCGCAGGATGAGCTGGTCCACGAGGGTAAAGATGGCGGTATTGGCGCCTATGCCGAGCGCCAGCGAGAAGACCGCCACGCCGCTGAACACCGGGGATCTCCGGAAAGTGCGGGCGGCGTAGAGGACGTCCTGGATGAGGCGGGTCATGAGCTATGTACTGTGTAACCGGGAAAAAGTTACGTTAAATTCGCTCAAAGTGCCTTGCGAGCTACAATGATCGCTTCAACTTCGGAGAACTCATGCTCTACAGGAAGGCGCCGAAGACCGGAGACGAGTTGTCGATCCTGGGATTCGGGTGCATGCGCCTGGCGCAGAAGGATGGGCGCATCGACGAAGAAAGGGCGGCCCGCCAGATCCGCCACGCCATCGGCCGCGGAGTGAATTATGTCGACACGGCTTGGCCCTATCATGGGGGCGAAAGCGAGCCCTTTCTCGGCCGCGCCCTCGCTGGTGGATACCGCGAGCGGGTGAAACTTGCCACCAAGCTGCCGGCTTGGCTCGTCAAAAACCGCGCCGACATGGACCGCTTTCTCGACGCGCAGCTACAGAAACTTGCCACGTCTCGGATCGATTACTACCTGGTCCACTCGCTCAATGGAGATAACTGGGACCCGCTCGCGGCACTCGGCGTCGCGGAGTTTCTCGACCGGGCCAAGTCCGACGGACGGATCGTGAATGCCGGCTTCTCCTATCACGGGAACCGGGAGGATTTCAAACGCATCGTCGACGCCTATCCCTGGGAATTCTGCCAGATTCAATATAACTACCTCGACGAGGAGTGCCAGGCCGGCACCGAGGGGTTGCAGTACGCCGCATCGAAGGGCCTCGGCGTAATTGCGATGGAGCCTCTTCGTGGCGGCACGCTGGCCGTTTCCCCGCAGCCGCCGGCCATCGACGCCCTTTGGCGGGAGGCCGAACGGCGCCGGACCCCTGCCGAGTGGGCTCTGAGGTGGGTCTGGAACCATCCGGAGGTGACCGTGGCCTTGTCGGGGATGAACGATGAGGCGCAGGTGGAAGAAAACCTGAGGATCGCCGCCGACGCGCGTCCCGGTTCGCTCACCGCCGCGGAACTCGGCCTGATCGGCCGAGTGGCCCGGAAATACCGCGAAATCATAAGGGTCGGCTGCACCGGTTGCGGGTACTGCCTGCCGTGCCCGTCGGGCGTGGATATCTCCGGCAGCTTCGACCTGTTCAACGCTTTTCACACCTTCGGCAAGACCCAGGAGGCCGGATTCCTCTACGTGTTGCGAGCGGGCGGAGTAATGTCCGGCCGGCCTGCTTATGCTTCGCTCTGCTCGCGCTGCCTGGATTGCCTCCAGAAATGCCCCCAGCACCTGGAGATTCCGGATCTGCTGGAGCAGGTTGCAGCACAGTTCGAGGGCGAGGGACTGAGCGAGCGCGAGGCTATGGTCCGCCGCCTCTTCCTGTGAGGTGGGGCATGCTTTAGCTTGCCCAGGCCACAAGTTATGTCGCACACCCAGCCACCCGCACGCGCCATAGCGCAACCTGATACCGTGTTGCATTCCGAACCACCATAAAGAGGATTCTGTGTATCGCGCGGATCTGGGAGCTAGGAACAAATGGCGCAACTGAAGGATCACTTCCAGAATTTCATTTCCGACCCGAAGCGTCGGAAGATTTATGAGCGTGAAGCGCTCGCGTTTGAGGCTTCGGAGCTGATTTCGAGACTCATGGAGGAACAGCAGGTCAGCAAGACCGATCTTGCCCGGCAGGTCGGAACTTCCAAGTCTCACGTTACGCAACTCCTGAGCGGTTCCAGGAACATGACCCTGCGCACACTCGCGGAGCTGGCCTTCGCCGTCGGCCATAAAGTCGAAATTCGGTCACTGCCGCAGCCACGAAAGGATCGCGTCGTGAGACAGAGCGCCCTCAGAACGGCGCCCGCCACCGCAACCCTTCAAACCGCGCATAGTCGCGGTCCGTCGTGATCCATTCGCAGCCGGATTCGATGGCCAGAGCGGCAAACCAGGCGTCTTGCACCAAATTGCCCGATGCCCTGGCGCGCCGGCATAACCCGCAAAAGATTCCCCAGTGGCGCGGGCCGGGTTGGATCACCTGGCAGTGGGGCTGATCCACCAGCAGCTTCGCGAAGGCCAGGGCTTCTTCCAGCGGAGCCGGCGGCGCAAAGATGCGCGGGTGCGTGACGATTCTTACAACCGCTCCCAGCACCTGGGGAGACATGCCATAGGCCATGTCGCCGCGAACTACGGATTCAAGCCATGGCCGGCATTTCTCGTGGTCTGGTGAATCCTCCCGGAACGCATGAACCAGCACGTTCACATCCGGAAGAATCACTTCAACCCTTCCATGACGTCCAGAAGATCGGCGCTGTTGTTCAGGTCCACGCCGGGCTGTAGGCCCTTGCCTCCCCTGAAGACCGGGATCGTCACTTTCGGGCCTCGCCGGTGCGGCTTCGCGTGGGCCAACTCGAGGCGCAGACCTTTCTCCATTAGCGCGGTAAGGGTCTCGCCGCGGCGTTGCGCTTCCCGGCGCGCCTGGTCCAGAAGAGCGTCATCGAGGCGTACGGTAGTCCTCATATGTCTAGACATATCAAAATGTATGTCTATATGTCAAATCGCCGGTTTGGCACGCGTCGTTTTCTGGGCAGCCGCTCTGCTATCGTGCTTTTAGATGCACAAAGTCCAGCGCGTACTCATCAGTGTCACCGACAAAACCGGAGCCGTCGAATTCGCCCTTGAGCTGAGCGGCATGGGGATCGAGATCGTCTCCACCGGCGGAACCGCGCGCCTGCTCCGCGAGGCCGGCATTCCCGTCAAGGACGTGGCCGAAGTCACCGGCTTCCCCGAAATGCTCGACGGGCGCGTCAAGACCCTGCACCCGAAGATAGCGGGCGGAATTCTGGCCGTCCGCTCCAATGCCGCGCATCGCCGCGCCATCGAAGAGCATGGGATTGCGCCCATCGATATGGTGGTGGTCAATCTCTACCGCTTCGAAGACGTCGCGGCGAAAGCCGGCGCGCGGCTCGAGGATCTTATCGAGAACATCGATATCGGCGGGCCGGCCATGATCCGCGCGGCGGCCAAAAACTACCAGGATGTCGCCGTGGTGGTGTCGCCGGCGGATTATGGCGCCGTCATCGAGGAGATGCGGAAGGACGGGCTGTCGCTCGAGACCCGGTGGCGCCTCGCGAAGAAGGCCTTTCGCACCACCGCGGATTACGACGCCGCCATCGGCGCGCGCCTGGAACAAGTGGATTCCGCCAACCCCCTGCCGCCCCATCTGAGCCTGAGCGCGCCCAAGCTCATGGACCTGCGATACGGCGAGAATCCGCACCAGGCGGCGGCGCTCTACGGAAGACGCGGCCAGGGCATCGCGGGGGCGGAGCAGTTGCATGGCAAGGAACTCTCGTACAACAACCTGGTGGACCTGGACGCGGCGTGGCAACTGGCGATCGAGTTTTCGTCGCCGGCCGCGGCCATCGTCAAGCACACCAATCCGTGCGGGTGCGCCGAGCAGGGCTCGCTGGCGGAGGCCTACCGCAAGGCTTTCGAGTGCGACCCGCTCTCGGCCTACGGCGGGGTGATCGGGTTCAACGGCGCGGTGGATGAAGAGACCGCGCGCGAAGTCGCCAAGACCTTCATCGAGGCGATTGCCGCGCCGGATTACTCGCCGGAAGCGCTGGCGGTCTTGCGAGCGAAGAAGAATCTGCGCCTGATGCGCGTGACGCCAGGCTCCGATCCGCTGGTGGTGAAGTCGGTCTCCGGCGGGTTTCTGGCGCAGACCGCCGATGACGCCAGCCTCGATCGCGCGGCGGCGGTGGTCAAGACCAGGCGCGCGCCCTCGGACGAAGAGTGGCAGGCGCTGGAGTTCGCCTGGAAGGTGGCCAAGCACGTGAAATCGAACGCCATCGTCTACGCGCGGCCGGGGCAGGAGGTGGCTGTGGGCGCCGGCCAGATGAGCCGCGTGGATTCGGTCAAAATTGGCGCCATGAAGGCGGTGCTGCCGCTAGCGGGCACGGTGGTGGCGTCCGACGCTTACTTCCCCTTTCCCGATGGAGTGGAGGAAGCGGTCAAACACGGCGCCACGGCGTTCATCCAGCCGGGCGGGTCGATTCGCGATGGGGAAGTGATTGCCGCGGCCGACCGGTTGGGGGTGGCCATGGTGTTCACGGGGGTGCGACATTTCCGCCATTGACGAACAGTTCATGCGGGAGGCGCTGCGCCTGGCGCGCGCAGGCGCGGACTCGGGCGAAGTGCCGGTAGGCGCGGTGGTCGCGATGGCCGGCGAAATCGTGGGCCGCGGATGGAACTCGCCGGTTGCCCGCCACGATCCCACTGCGCACGCCGAGATCCTGGCCTTGCGCGAAGCCGCGGCGCGGATCGGGAACTACCGGCTGGAAGGCGCCACGCTCTACTCGACGCTCGAGCCGTGCGCCATGTGCGCCGGCGCGCTGGTGGCGGCGCGCGTGGGCCGCCTGGTATTCGGCGCCCGCGACCTGCGCTTCGGCGGCGTGCGCAGCAAATTCCAGATCGCCGATTCGGACTTGCTCAACCATCGCGTCGAGGTGGTCGAGAACGTGCTCGCGGTGGAATGCGTGGAACTGCTCCGGGAGTTCTTTGAGAAACTCAGGTAGCTACCGGGCCGCGCGCGCCACGGTGTGTATACTGATTTCCACCTTGTTGCTCACGCGCAGGAACAAAGTGCTGGGGTTCTTCATGCCCCATTGCACATAGGGCACGCTGAAGGTGATGGCGGTGGTGTACTGCCCGTCGGCGGCTTCCACTTTCACTGGCAGCGTGAGTTCGTGCTCGGCGCCGTGTATGGAAAACATGCCGTGCAGCGCCACCTGCGACGCGCCCTCGAGCGCCACCTTGCCTTCCACGCGGTCGGGGCGGAAGACGATTTCGGGATAGCGGTCGCTCTCCAGAACGTTCTTGTGCATGTTCCGGTCGCGCGCGCCGTTGCCGCTCTGGCCGCTCGCGGCGTCCACCACCAGCTCGCCCGAGGCCCTGCCGGTGGCGGCGTCGAAACGGAGGTTGCCGCGTTTCAGCAGAAAGCTTCCGTGAACCGTGTGCAGCACATCGGCCAGCGTAAACTCCACCTTGGTTTGCGACGGGTCGATCTGAAGGACCGTGTCCTCGGCGGGAATCGAGGACGCCGCCGCCAGCATTGCGGCGCACGCCAGTTGCGGAGCAATCAAACGCACTGATTCCATCATAGGGCAAATATGCGCCAGCCGAGGGCCAGGCCATTGGTCAGGGAATCGAACGGTGAGATCTCACCCACCGGTGTACCGAAGCGCCGCCCTCGCTGCCCTAACAGCGCTCGTAGCGCGCATTCATCTGCAACAGGTTGAGCAACCGGACGCATTGCGGATTCACATATTGGGCGTACACGCTATCAATCGATGGAACGGCTGCCATCCGCGGCCCGTTTCGAGAAATATGCTCACGTAGCCAGGTAACTTAGCCGCAGGTGGATTCGCGCACGATGAGGGTGGGTTCGATGATCACCGTGCGAGGCTGCCGGCGCCGCTTCGAGCCAATGGTCTTCATCAGGATTTCGGCGGCCTGCTGCCCGATGGTGGCGCTGCCCTGATCTATGGTGGAGAGCGGCACGCGTATCAGGTCCGAATAGTGCACGTTGCCGACACCGATGACTTTGATCGCCCCGGGGATGCCGACGCCGGCCTCCAGGATGGCCTTCATGGCGCCGATGGCGGTGGGATCGTTGTAGCCGAAGACGCCGTCCGGACGCGGATCGAGCTCCAGCAGACGGCGCGCGGCCTGGTAGCCGGTGGCATCGTCGTTGGCGTTCACCACGTACGAATCGGAGACGGTGAGGCCGGCCTCGGCCAGCGCCTCGCGATAGCCTTTCAGGCGGCCCACACCCGGTGTAAGCGGCGGGCCGGCGATGTGCGCGATCCGGCGGCAGCCCCGTTCGATGAGGTGCGTGGTGGCCAGACGGCCGATGGCTTCATCGTCGGCGCCGACATAGGGCGCGCGCACATTGGCGAATCGCCGGTCGATCAGAACATACGGCACGCCGCGCGCTTCGATGCGGTCGAAAACGTCGGTCCAGGAAGGCGGCTGCGCGGAAGCCAGGATCAGCCCATCCACCTGCCGCGCCAGGAGACGGTCGACTTCGCTCGATTCGAAGGCGCAGTCCTCTTCCGAATTGCAGATCACCACGTCGTAACCGAGCGGGCGAATGGCTGCGGAGATGCCCTTGGCGATTTCCGCGAAGAAGGAGTGCATCAGGTCGGGAACAATCAGCCCGATCATGAAAGTGCGGCGCGCGGCCAGGCTGCGGGCCACCCAGTTGGGCTGATAGTTGAGTTCTTTAATGCGGGCCAGCACGCGCTTGCGCGTTTCCGGTCCGACATCGGCGCACGCGCGGACCACTTTCGAGACGGTCATGACGGATACATTGAGGTCACGCGCGATGTCCTTCAGGCGAACCGGAGATTTAGTAGGAGTCGGCATGATTATGCGTGGCGCCCGGCGGCGTCGGACCTGGCAATCATCGCAACCAGAACGCGAGTATAACAAGTTGCGCGCACAGGTGTGGCCCGCCCGCTCACGGCGCGGGCGTGGCCTTCACGTTCCAGCCGTCCACCTCCACCACCGGCGCGGCTCTGCCAAGATCGCTGGCGCGATAAGTGGCCGCGACCTGGCGGCTCTCTCCAGGCAGCAATGGGAAGTAATTGTCCTCCCAAAGAACCGGCAGCACCTCGTCGCCCTCCGCGCCTTTCTTCACCAACAGGCGAACCGCGAAGGCGATGGTCTTGCCCGGATTGGCCACCGTGACCGTGGTGACGCGATCGGTTCCCCGCTCTTCGGTCTTCGCGGCCGCCTTCAAATCCACCCGCGGCAGGCTGTTGAGGGCGGTGTAATCGGCGAACGTCTTAGTCGGGGTGTGATACCAGGTGGACTTGTCCCAATCCAGCGTTTCGGGCTTGGTCGAGAGCCAGTAGAAGTTTCTGCCGACCGGGGCGCCGGACGGATACTCGAGCACCAGGCTTACAAAATAGGTGGAGCTGAGGCCGCCGATTTCCGGCAAGGTGAACACGCGCGTGCTGCTGTCTTCGGCGACGTCGACCTTGGCCTCCCGGGAAAACTTCCCGGCCATGTCGAGGTTGTATACCCTGGCTGCCACCTTCATGTTGGCGAAGGGCCGGTAATAGGAGTTGACCACCACCACCGAACGGTCGTCGTACGAGTACTGTACATGCAGCGGCTCGCACGCCTTCTTGGCGCCGAAGTACGATCCACCGGGGCGAAGATACCAATCGTACAGGTGCCAGATGAGGCCGGGCCAGGCGTTGTTCAGCATCCACTGGATCACGCCGGTCGCGGTGTACTTGTTGCGGCCGAAGGCCTCGAACATCGCGCGGTGGCCCTCATAGGCCATCACCTGCGCTTTGCGGGTGTAGTCCTCGAGCGAGCTCGCCGCGCCATAACGGGCGTTGAGGGCCTCGGTGAATACGTGAATGTCCTCGAACGCCCCGCCGCCGGCATGGTAGTTCCACCAGGAGTCGATGGGCCAGAGATGCTCTCCGGGCAACATGCGGCGCAGGCTTTCGATGGGTGGCGGCGCCGGCCCGGGGCTGGTCTCGGTATTGAAGCCGTGCGCTCCGCCGCGGGTCGAGTCCAGCAGCCAGTAGGAAGGCGCCACGTACTCGTAGGGTCCGGTCATCTTGAGGCCGGTCGGACCGGCGATGGCAGTCGGCTTCCCGGTGGCGGAGGACTGGTGGGGGTTGGGCCACTCCGTTTCCTGGATGATGCCGAGGTACAGCTTCTCGATCGTGGGCGGCGGCGGATTGTCGCTGCCGTAGAGCCAGTCGAAGACCGCCGGATGGCGCGCGAGACGGCGGAGCTGATCGCGCAGAGACGCGGCGGCGATGGTCTCGTCTTCCTGGTCCCACTGCGGCCACTGCTCCCAGTGGTCGCAGCAGCACCAGCCCGCCAGAACCAGGATGCCGTACCGGTCGCACAACTCCAGGAAGTGGTCGTCTTCCAGCTTGCCTTCGAAGCGCACGGCATTGAGGTTCATGTCGCGGACATAGCGCAGCTCGGCTTCCTGCCGCTCCGGCGTCCCGCGCAGGAGCATGTCGAACGTGTAGCCGGCGCCGCGTATGAGAATGTTCTTGCCGTTGATGTGGAACAGGCGATGGCCCTGGCCGTCGATTTCGGAGGTGACTTCGCGGATGCCGAAGTCGATGTGGCTGGAATCGGAGATCCGGCCGTTCACCTCGAACTGCACATCGAGCGGATAGAGATTCTGCGGGCCGGCCTGCGCGGGCCACCATAGCCGCGGATGCGCCAGCTTGAGTTGCGGGAATCTTTCCGGCGTGAAGCGGACGGTGCGCGTCTCGCCAGCTTCGAGCCGCACCGGCTGGGAGAACTCGAGGCCTTCGATCTTGCCCTTCAGCACGCCATCCACCGCCCGATTGGCTTCGTTCTTCAACTCGGCCTTCACGGTGAGCTGGGCAAGATCGTTGGCGGGCAGGTTGAGGCGCGTCGCGACTGCCGGGAAGCGCACGGCCACCGGACCGGTGGCGGCGACATAAACATCGCGCCACAGGCCCATGTTCTTGTCGGGCGGCTGCGGGTTCCAATCGACGAAAGTGATGGCGAGATCGTGCGGCAAGGACGGGAAGACCTCGATGGCCAGCGAGTTGGTGTCGCCGGGCTTGGCCGCGGCGGTCACGTCGAACTCGAACAGCCGCCAGGCGCCCGCCATTTTGTCGGCGGAAGCGATCTGGCGGCCATTGAGCCAGACGTTGGCGCGGAAGTTGATGCCATCGAAACAAAGCCAAACCGTCTTGCCCTGGTAGCCGGCGGATAGTTTGAAATCGGTGCGGTACCACCAGGAGTGGCGAAAGGGGCTCTCCGGCGGCATAGGCAGGTTGGAGAAGTTCATGGCAATGGGGTACGACGCGCCGGAGATGGACCGCAAGTTCATGCCGAAGTAGGGGTCGGGGTAGACATGGCTCTCGACGAGCGCGCTGAGGACCGTGGAGGGGAGGGTGGCGCGATACCATCCGCGCGGCTGAAACGCCGGGGTGGAAAGGGTGTCCCCGGTCTCGCGCACCTCGGCCGAAGACTGAATGGCCCACCCCTGGCGCAGCAGCATTTTAGGCATGGCGTCGGATTCCGGCGGAGCGGGGGCGGCGGGCGCACCGGCGGCGACAGTGATGGCGGCCAAAAGCAGCGCGGTTCGGGTCATGAATCGATAGTACGCCACCGTTGGGCGGGACGGCTGGGGGTGCGGCTGAGGAACAAAGCCAATTTCACCGCGAAGACGCGGGACGTGAGAAAGAATTGGCTGGGCCGAGATACCGCGTGAGCCCCAATCGCGGCGGATCGAGGCCGGCGCGACGATCAACTCATCGTCGGATGCTGGGATGATACCGTTACGGTGG
>JBEKSR010000086.1:0-22807 GCA_049516835.1 Bryobacteraceae bacterium
AGTTGTCCCGCCAGGGGCATCGCTGGGTAGCGAAGTTCGGTCAGGATAAACGCTGAAGGCATATAAGCGTGAAACCTTCCCCAAGATGAGATCTCCCAAGCGTAAGCTTTGAAGGGCACAGGAAGACTACCTGTTTGATAGGACGGATGTGGAAGCCGGGTAACCGGTTGAGCTTACCGTTACTAATCGCCCGTTCGGCTTGACCATAAAATTTACTGCGCACACAACGCTGCGCTGCTTTCCGAACGCGCCCGTCAATATTCAGTCAAAGAGCCAGTACGGCTCATGTCGCCAGTTTCTGGGTGACCATAGCGAGAGGGACCCACCCGTTCCCATCCCGAACACGGCAGTTAAGCCTCTCAGCCCCGATGGTACTGCGCGCGCAAGTGTGTGGGAGAGTAGGAAGTTGCCCGGATTATCATGAAAGCCCGATCGCGAGATCGGGCTTTTCTTATTGCGCGCCGTGCTTCCGGCGCGATTCTTCGAGTGCGCGGCGGAGGAGCGGTAGAGCGGCCAGATCCTTTTCTTGACCGATTTCCTCCTTTACCGCGATCTGCGTCTCCAGATTCAGGACGCGTATTCGGATACCACCTTCAATCGTCATTTCCGCGGCATGCGGCAGAAGATCCTGGTAGCGGCGTCCTTTGCCTATCGAGCCCAGGACATCCAACGGCCCGAAGCGCGTCATGAGAAACTGATGTCCCGGAGAGGAGAGATGCGTTTGACTCGGGCGAAGCCGCTTATCGGGTTGTGCCCGATAGCAGGCGTCCAAATCACCCAAAGCGGCCAGCAGGCGCGTGATGTTGGCCGGTTCCATGGAATGCACGATGTCCAAATCGAACGTGCTCACAGAAGCGCCCTGCAGGACGGCGCCGACTCCCCCAACGACGAGGAAGTCCACGCCGTGTTCCGCGAGGATTCGGAGCAGGCAACCGAAATCAGGTTTCGTCATTGGCGCCTCGCGCCTTCCATGTGGCATCGACGAACGATTGCAGAACCTGAAGGCGCTCAGCCGGAGTCATGCCCAGCATCCAGCGGATAAGCGTCACGTCCACACCGCTGCCGTCGTAGGGGTATTCCGCCGCTTCCGGCGGCGGTTCCATCGGCTCGTCCATGCTCCTTCCAGTATAGGGCGCTAGCCGGGATTTCTCACACGGAAGAAAGCGGGGATCCTCGGGCGGAGCGAAAACCTGGGGACAGACGGCTCTGTCCACGCGGCGCAGAGGGACAGCGTGTTGGTTCGAGGGAGGCTACGCGCCTTGGGACAGAGTCGTCAGTCCCCAGGTTTTCGCAGCGTTTCCCCAGGACGAAGACCCTCACCCGTGAGAAATCCGGGCTAGAATTGTCTTCGAGCCCATGAAGACATTCACCATCGCAGTGATCGCCGGCGACGGCGTCGGCCCCGAAGTCGTTCCCCAAGCCAGGCGCGTTCTGGAAAAGATCGCCCGGAAACACGACGTGACCTTCGCGTTTCAGGATTTCGAATGGGGCGCGGAGCATTTCTTCCGCTGGGGGCGCATGATGCCCGCCGGGGCCATCGACCTGCTGCAACCTTGCGACGCCA
The DNA here is from genome assembly GCA_049516835.1 of Bryobacteraceae bacterium. Lineage (GTDB taxonomy): Bacteria > Acidobacteriota > Terriglobia > Bryobacterales > Bryobacteraceae > Fen-178. The sequence goes on from JBEKSR010000086.1 coordinate 1,565, forward strand.
TCCTGCTGGGCGCCGTGGGGCATCCGGAAATCCCCGACCACACCACGCTCAACGGGCTGCTGCTGCCCATCCGCCGGGCGTTCGACCAGTACGCCAACGTGCGGCCGGCGTATCTCCATCCGGGCGTCGCATCGCCGCTCGCGGGATACAAGGGCGGCGACATCGATTTGGTGGTGGTGCGGGAGAACACGGAGGGCGAGTATACGCAGGTGGGCGGGTTCGTCTACCAGTACCAGCCGGAAGAGATCGCCATTCAGACCTCGGTATTCACGCGGCGGGGCATCGAGCGCGTGGTGCGGTTCGCGTTTGAGCTGGCGGTGAAGCGCAATAAGAAGAGGCGCGTGACGTCGGTCACCAAGTCCAACGCGCAGGGCTACAGCATGGTGCTGTGGGACCGCGTGTTTCAGGAAGTGGCGGCGCAGTATCCGGGCGTCGAGACCGAGTCGCTGCTGGTGGATGCGGCGGCCATGAATTTCATTCGCCGGCCGCAGAGCTTCGATGTGGTGGTGGGGTCGAACCTGTTCTGCGATATCCTCAGCGACATTTCCGCCATCATCGTCGGGAGCATGGGCCTGGCGGCCTCGGCGAACCTCGATCCGCTGCGGCGGTTCCCCTCGATGTTCGAGCCGGTGCATGGCTCGGCGCCGGACATCGCCGGGAAGGGTCTAGTCAATCCGCTGGCGACGATTCTGAGCGCGGCCATGATGCTCGATCATCTCGAGATGGCCGAGGCGGCGCGCGCGGTGGAAGCGGCGGTGGCCGCGGTGTTGGCGGAGGGCCAGGTGCGCACGCCCGATCTCGGCGGGACCAGCAGCACGGAAGAAGTGGCCAACGCGGTGCTGGAGAAGCTGAGCTGGTGAAACCGCCTGCGCAGCGCGAACGCACGGGCCGGCATGCGTTTCTGGTAGCCGCGGGCATTCTGGTGAGCCGCATCGTGGGGCTGGTGCGGCAGCGCGTCTTCGGGTACTATTTCGGGCTGTCGGACGCGGCGGACGCGTTCAACGCGGCCTTCCGGATTCCGAATTTCCTGCAGAACCTGTTCGGCGAAGGGGTGCTTTCGGCCTCTTTTATTCCGGTGTACGCGCGCCTGCTGGCGGAGGGCGACGAGGAAGAATCGGGGCGTGTGGCGGGCGCGGTGGGCGCAATTCTGGCGCTCGCCACGTCGGTGCTGGTGCTGGTGGGCGTGCTGGCCACGCCGTACCTGATCTACGCCATTGCGCCGGGCTTTCACGGCGCCAAACGCGAGCTGACCATCCGGCTGGTGCGCATCCTGTTTCCGGGCGCGGGCCTGCTGGTCTGCTCGGCGTGGTGCCTGGGGATTTTGAACAGCCATCGCAAGTTTCTCCTCTCCTACACGGCGCCGGTGATCTGGAACGCGGCCATGATCGCCACGCTGGCGATCTACGGGGGCCTCGCTCAGAGCGCGCTGGCAGTCAACCTGGCGTGGGGTTCGGTGATCGGCAGCGGGCTGCAATTCGGGGTGCAATTGCCGGTGGTGCTGCGGCTGACGCGGAAGCTGCGATTGCGCCTCGACACGCGCGCGGGGCACGTGCGCGAGGTAATGCGCAACTTTGCTCCCGTGTTCGTCAGCCGGGGCGTGGTGCAGATCAGCGGATACGTGGACCAGTTGCTGGCCAGCAAGCTGGGCGAGGGCGCGGTGGCGGGGCTGACCAATGCGCAGTCGATCAACACGCTGCCGGTGAGCCTGTTCGGGATGGCGGTGTCGGCGGCGGAGTTGCCAGCCATGTCGAGCGCCCTGGGCGACCAGGCGGAGGTGGGCGCGCAACTTCGGAAGCGGCTGGACGCAGGGCTGCGGCAGATCGCGTTTTTCGTGGTGCCCTCGGCCATGGCGTTGCTGGCGCTGGGCGACGTGGTGACGGCGGGGCTGTATCAGACGGGGAATTTCAAGCACAACGACTCGGTCTACGTGTGGGGAATTCTGGCCGGCTCGGCGGTGGGCCTGCTGGCGTCGACGCTGGGGCGGTTGTATTCGTCCACCTATTACGCGCTCCGCGACACGCGAACGCCGCTGCGGTACGCGGTGGTGCGCGTGGCGCTCACCACCGGGCTGGGCTACCTGTGCTCGATTCCGCTACCCATATGGATCGGGATCGATCCGCGCTGGGGCGCCGCGGGACTGACGGCCTCGGCGGGCGTGGCGGGATGGGTGGAGTTCCTGCTGCTGCGCAGGACGCTGAACGGGCGCATCGGGCGGACCGGCCTCGCGGCGGCGCTGATGGCGAAGTTATGGAGCTCGGCGGCGGTGGCCGCGTTGGCGGCGTGGGCGGTGAAGTTCGGCATAGGGCACCGGGACCCGATTGTGGCGGCGGTGGCCATTCTGGGGACGTACGGAGTGGTGTACTTCGGCGCGTCTTACGCGATGCGAGTGGAGGAGTGCGCGGGAGCGGTGCGGCGAGTGGCCAGGCTACGGCGCTAACCTTTCAGATCTTTGAACGCTTCTTCAATCTCTTTCCTGGCTTCCGGCGTGGGCACTACCAGCGGCAGGCGCGGCGGGCCTCCGTAGTAGCCGTTCAAATCCATGGCGTACTTCAGGCCGGGGATGCCGTACTTGGTGGTCACCAGGGCGGAGGGGCGGCCGATGCGGTTCTGCCAGTCCAGACCGGCGGCCTCTTCGCGCGTGCGGTACGCCTCCCAGATGGCAATGACCGAATAGGGCGCGGCGTTGGCATAGGCCAGGATGGCGCCGCACGCGCCCATCAGCAGCGAGGGCCACAGCGTCGGCGCGGAGCCTACCAGCACCTGGAAGCCGTGCTTCACTTCGCGGATCATCTGCATCACCTTTTCCAGGTTGCCGGAGCTTTCCTTGATGGCGATGACGTTGGGGTGCTCGGAGAGCGCCACCACGGCCTCCACCGGAATATCCACGCCGGTGGCCTGCGGCCAGTTGTAAATGATCAGCGGGATGCGCGATTGATCGGCCACCGCGCGGAAGTAGAGCGCCTGGGCGTCGGCGCGGTTGACCAGGTTCTTGTAGTAATGCGGCGTCCGCACCATGGCGGCCTTGTAGCCCATTTCGGCGGCGCGATTGGTGAGAGCCACCGTCTCGCGCACGCCTTCCATGCCGGTGCCGGCGATGAGCAGCTTTTCCGGCGCGGCGTGGTGGGCCACCAGCTCCCACATGGTGTACTTCTCGTCGGGGGTGAGCATGACGCTTTCGCCGGTGGACCCCATCACGACGTAGCCGGAGAGCGCGGTGCGGTTCCACTTCTCCACGTTGTGCCGGACTTTGGCGGGGTAGATGTCGCCGTTGTGATCGAACGGCGTGGCGATTGGTGGGAAAATACCTTGTAGCTTCATTTTGGGCTGTAATTCAACGATAACAATGTTCTCTCTTGAAATCGAATGCGATGCGGACGACCGCGACCTGCTGATCGCCGAGCTGTGGGAGCAGGGGTCGGCGGGCATGGTCGAGATGGATGCCCGGCATGTGCGCGCGTTCTTCGACGATGGCGCCGAGCGCGACGCGCTGTTCGAACTCTTTCCCGGCGCGAGCTACCGTGTGGAGGAGCAGCGCGACTGGGTGCAGCGGGCGCGCGACCTGCTTCAGCCGATGGAGGTGGGCGCACGGTTCTTTCTGGCGCCCGAATGGCGCGACGATCCCGCGCCGCCGGGACGGTTCCGCATCACCGTCAATCCGGGGATGGCGTTCGGCACGGGCGTTCACGAAACCACGCAGTTGTCGATGGAGGCGCTGGAGGAGTTTTTGAAGCCGGGCATGCGCGTGCTGGACGCAGGCACCGGCTCCGGCATTCTGGCGCGGGCGGCCAAGCTGCTGGGGGCGGGGAAGGTCTACGCCTGCGATAAGGACCCGGTAGCGGTGGAGATCGCGGGCGATGGATTTGTGGGATCGGTGGACGCCGTGGCGGCCGGCTCGTGCGACCTGGTGGTGGCGAACATCAGCCCGGAGGCCATCGTCGAGCTTGCGCCCGACCTCGTGCGCGTGCTGCGGCCGGGCGGCGTGCTGCTGGCCAGCGGCTTCGAGCTTCACGAAGTGGAGCGGATGAAGGCGACGCTGCCGCCCGCGCGCGAGGTCCGGCAAAAAGGAAACTGGGCGCTGCTGATTTGTGGGGCAGATTTGTAATCTGCGGCCGATTTTCAATCGGCCCTGCCGACATTGCTGAGAGTATTCCCTATTGCAGCCCACTTCCCATTCGTGCCCACTTTCCACAGTCGCAGGCTACCGCACTATCACTCCATCGGACAGCCCATCTTCCTCACCTGGCGCTTGCATGGCAGCCTCCCGCCAAATCGCACCTTCCCCCCACCAACCACCTCCGGCCAAGCCTTCCTGGCGATGGACCGCCTTCTCGACACCACTCGCACGGGTCTGCTGTACCTTCGCCAGCCGGAGTTCGCCAAGATGGTAGTCAAAGCCATCCACTATGAAGAGCGGGACATGCGACACTACCAACTCCATACCTATGTCGTGATGCCGAACCACGTTCATCTCCTGATGACTCCGTTGGTGGACGTTTCCAAGGTTACGCAATCGCTCAAGAGATTCACGGCCCGGGAAGCAAACCGAATTCTGGGACTCACCGGGCAGCCGTTCTGGCAGGACGAGAGCTATGATCGGCTGGTTCGCAACGACGCCGAGTTTCAGCGGATCGCCGACTATATTGAGATGAATCCGGTGAAGGCCGGGCTGGTGAGCACGCCAGAAGAGTTTCTATGGTCCAGCGCCAGGCCGATTGACAATCGGCCGCAGATTGAAAATCTGCCCCACACTATTTGCCCGCGTTGAAACGATCTTCGATGGCTTTCCAGTTCACTACGTTCCACCACGCGGAAATGTAGTCCGGGCGGCGGTTCTGATACTTCAGGTAGTAGGCGTGCTCCCACACGTCCAGGCCCATGACGGCGCATTTGCCCTCCATCACGGGACTGTCCTGGTTGGCGGTGGAAGAAATCTCTAGTTTCCCGCCGGACTTCAGCAGCCAAGCCCAGCCGGAGCCGAAGCGGGTGGCCGCGGCTTGGTTGAACTTTTCCTTGAAACTCTCGAAACTGCCGAAGGTCCCGACGATGGCTTGGGCCACGTTGCCCACCGGCGACCCTCCGGGGGCGCCCTCTGGGCCCGGTCCCATGATCTTCCAGAACATCGAGTGATTGATGTGGCCGCCGCCGTTGTTGCGCACCGCGGTGCGGATGTTCTCGGGAACAATGGCGCAGTTCGAGGCCAGCAGTTCCTCGACGGTCTTGCCCGCCAGGGCGGGGGCCGATTCCAGTGCTTTGTTCAAGTTGGTGACGTAGGCGTTATGGTGTTTGCCGTGGTGGATCTCCATCGTCATTTTGTCGATGTAAGGCTCCAGCGCATCGAAGGCATACCCCACCTGTGGAAGTGTGAAAGACATAGCGATCTCCTTTATCCCCTCTGAGCTTGTTCAAAGGCATCGGCGAGCCGGAACATGGTGGTCTCGTCGAAGTGCCTGGTCAAAATCTGCATCCCTACCGGCAATCCCCCGGCGGTGGTTCCGCACGGCACGCTCATGCACGGAATGCCCGCCAAATCGCCGGTGATGGTGTAAATATCCGAGAGGTACATGGCCAGCGGGTCGTCCACCTTCTCGCCCAGCTTGAAGGCCGGGAACGGCGAAACCGGCGCCACGATGGCATCCACCTCCTGAAACGCATTCGCAAAATCGCGCGCGATCAGGGCGCGCACTCTCTGCGCTTTCAGATAGTACGCGTCGTAATAGCCCGCGCTGAGCACGTAAGTCCCCAGCATGATGCGGCGTTTGCACTCTGCGCCAAACCCCTCGCCGCGGGTATTGCGATACATATCCGAAAGCGTGTCCGACATCTCCGAGCGGAAGGTATACCTGACTCCATCGTACCGGGCCAGGTTGGAGCTGGCCTCGGCCGTGCAGATGATGTAATAGCACGCGATGGCGTAATCGGTCGAGGGCAAACTGATTTCACGGACCTGGCAGCCCAGACTTCGGAGCGTGTCCACGCCGCGCGAGATCAGGTCGCCGGTTTCGCTCATCAATTCTTTTAGATACTCGCGGGGCAGCCCGAGCTTCAACCCTTTTACGTTTCCGTCGAGCAGGGCGGTGTAATCCGGCACGGGAGCGTCAGCCGAGGTGGAATCGCGGGGGTCGCGGCCGGCGATTACGCCCAGAAGTGTCGCGGAATCCTTCACCGAGCGGCTGAACGGGCCGATGTGGTCGAGCGAGCTGGCGAACGCCGTGAGGCCGTAGCGCGAGACGCGCCCGTAAGTGGGGGTCACGCCCACCACCCCGCAGAACGAGGCCGGCTGGCGGATGGAGCCGCCGGTATCGGAGCCGAGCGCCACCACTGCCGTGCCTTGCGCGACCGCCGCCGCGGAGCCGCCGCTCGAACCGCCGGGCACGCGGTCCGGCGCCACCGGGTTGCGCACCGGGCCGAAGGCCGAGTTCTCGGTGGAGGACCCCATGGCGAATTCGTCGCAGTTGGTTTTACCGATGATGACGCCGCCGGCCTGCTCCAGCCGCACCACCGCGGTGGCATCATAGGGCGGAACGTAGTGGGCCAGGAGCTTCGAGCCGCAGGTGGTGCGGACGCCCTTGGTGAGGATGACGTCCTTGACCGCCACCGGGACGCCGGCCAGCGGCCCGGGATCTTGGCCGCGCGCGATTTGCTCATCCACGCGTTTCGCCGCGGCGAGGGCGCGCTCGGGCGAAAAGTGCAGATACGCATTGGTCTTGGGGTTCTCGGCTTGGGCGTAGCGCAGGGCCTCGGCGGCCAGTTCGGCGGCGCTGAAGCGGCGCGCGAGCAAGCCTTCTCTCACGCGGGCGACAGTTAGAGAGGGGATGTCCATGGGTCAGCGTTCGATGACTTTGGGCACCTTGAAATACCCGGCGCCGGGTTGAGGAGCGTTGGCCAAGGCCGCCTGGCCGCCCAGCGTCGGCGCCGGCGCGTCCGCCCGCAACGTAGCCGTGTCTTCGGCGTCGTACAGCACCTGCGCCATCGGCTCGACGTTGCTGGTATCGATCTCGTTGAGCTTGCCGATGTGCTCGAGGATGCCGTCCAGGTCCGCCTGGAACCGGGCCACTTCGGCGTCGGTCAGCTTCAGGTTGGCCAGGCCGGCCACGTACCGGACTTCTTGTTCCGTGATCTTCACGCCCGCGCCTTCTTCCGGGATGCTTTGTAGATGCCGCGCAGGACCGGGTCGTCGATGCCGTCGGCCTCGTCGGGCAAGAGGGCGGGAACCGCCTGCGCGGCGCGCTGCGGCTCGCGCCGCCGGGGCACAACGCGGAACTCCAGATCTTCCACCAAGCCGCCTCCAACGCTCTTTTCCAGGTTGCCCAGGATGTGGGGAGTCAGGGAGAACAACTGGCGCTGCCAGATGTGATCTTCCACCTCGACGATGAGGCGGGTGCGCACCATGCGGGAGGCGCGCGTATGCGCGGCGATCCTCTTGCCGACGGCCTGGGGCCATACGGCGCAGGCCAGATCCTCGGCGCTGAGCACATCGCCGGACAGCCTCAATCCGCGGATCAGTTTGCTGGCGCGTTCCATGTGATTCGGCTGGACTATTTTATCATGGCCATTGCGGAAGCGCCGGCAAACCGGCATAATCTCTCCGAAGGGGTAAGAAACATGATGCAGTTTCGAGTTCGCAACTTGTTCCTGCTGGCTCTGGCTGCCGGCGGCATGCTGGCAGCCGCCGATTTGCCTTACGCCGGCAAGTGGAAGCTCAATCCCGCGAAGAGCAAGTTCACGGGGACAGCCGTGACATTCGCGCAAAACGCCTCCGGCGAGATGCAGTTCACCGCCGAGGGGCAGTCCTACACGTTCAAGGTGGATGGCGAGGACTATCCCGCTCTGTACGGCCAGACCGCCGCGTGGAAGCAGATCGACGCCAACACGTGGGAGACCACCGACAAGCTCAACGGCAAGGTGCTCAGCACGGACACGACCAAGCTGTCCGCGGACGGCAAGACTCTGACGATCACCTCGAAAGGCACCAAGCCTAACGGAGAGCCTTTCGAGGACACCAGCGTCAATCAGCGTGTTTCCGGCGGGCCGGGCCTTCCGGGCAAATGGAAGAGCACGCAAGTCAAAGTCACTTCGCCGAACCTGATGGAGCTGGCCCCATTTGAGGGCGACGGGCTCGCCTTGAAGATTGTCGATTATGACGTGAGCTGCAACGCCAAGTTCGACGGCAAGGACTACCCAGCGACGGGCCCCACGGTGCCTCCGGGATTTACGCTGGCGGTCAAGAAGACCGGGCCGCGCTCCTTCGAGATGTCGGAGAAGCAAAACGGCAAAGCGCTCTTCACCAGCGTATTTTCGGTTTCCGCCAACGGTAAGACGCTCACGGAGACTGCGACCACGCTGTCTACCAACGAGAAGATCAAGGTGGTCTACGACCGGCAGTAGCGGGTTGGCAGACGACAAGAAACGACCGTCTGCCCCACGGTTTCCAGTAGCATGGGAGGATGCTCGTGCTTGCTTCCCAGTCTCCGCAGCGTAGCGAGATTCTTCGCCAGGCGGGGATTCCGTTCACTGTCCGGGTGGCCGCGGTCGATGAAACGCCGCTGGCGGGCGAGAGGCCCGAAGATTACGTCGTGCGGCTGGCGGAACTGAAGGCGCTGGCCGTGCCCGCGGGTCCGGACGAGACCGTGCTGGGCGCCGACACCACGGTGGTCATCGACGGTGAAATGCTGGGCAAGCCCGCCGATGCCGCCGGCGCGCGGCGCATGCTGGCGCGGCTTTCCGGGCGGCAGCACGAAGTCATCACCGGAATCTGCCTGAAACGCGGCGCCCAAGTGGCTCGAAACTGTGCCGTGACGAAGGTATGGTTCGCCCCCATGAGCGCGCGCGAAATCGAAGAATACGTCGCCAGCGGCGAGCCCATGGACAAAGCCGGCGCCTACGCCATTCAGGGCCTGGCGTCGAAATTCATCGAAAGAATCGACGGCTGCTACTTCAACGTAGTGGGTCTGCCCGTGGCCCTGGTGTACCGGGAAATATAGGGTGGCAAGGGCGGTTGTGGCGCAAATCGACTTTTTTGCTCGGAAAGTCCAGAGTTGCTTGCCTCAAGGAGAAAAACCATGCATAATGACTACATTGGGTGACTGGGGTGCACACCTACAGGGTTGTGCCTCCCGGTCACATAATTGCTTAGGAGGCATATGAATCGTTCTCACACAGGAAAGTGGCTACTGCTGGCCTTGGCGTTGCTGCTCGTGGTAGCCGTTTACGCTCAGACGGAAACCGGCCAAATCACTGGAACGGTCTTCGATCCGGCGGGCGCCGTCGTTCCGAATGCCAATGTCACGGCCAAGAACGTCGCGACTGGCGCGACCCGCACCACCACATCGACCAACGCCGGCGTGTACGTGGTTTCGAACCTTGCGCCGGGCGAGTACGAGCTGACGGTTTCGGCGGCCGGCTTTGCCACGCAGAAGCGCCAGGTGGCGGTCGCGGTCGGCGCCAAGGTCGGCGTGGATACGCATCTCGAGGTCGGCAACGTGTCCACCGTCGTCGAGGTTGCGGCGTCCGGGGTGCAGGTCAACACCGAGTCGCAGACGCTCGGCAGCACGATCAACACCCAGTCGGTAATGGAACTGCCGTCGGTGAACCGCGATGTGTACGCCCTGGTGGCCTCGGTTCCGAACATCTCGCCGAACGACCCCGACGGCCGCGGCGTGGGTTATGCGATTAACGGTATGCGCTCGGCCAGCACCAACATCATGCTGGACGGCGTGGCGAACAACGACGAATTCGGGGCGGGCATCGGCCAAGCGGTTCCCATGGATTCGGTTCAGGAATACAGCGTTTTGACGAGCAACTACACGGCGGAAGTGGGGCGCGCCTCGGGCGGCGTGGTGAACGTGGTGACCAAGTCGGGCACCAACGAGTTCCACGGCTCGGCATACGAGTTCAACCGCGTTTCGGCCCTGGCGTCGAACAGCTTCTATAACAACGCCAATGGCCTGGCGAAAGGCATCTACGATCGCAACAACTTCGGTTACTCGATCGGCGGGCCGGTCAAGAAGAACAAGCTGTTCTTCTTCCAGAACACCGAGTGGCTGCGCATCCGCAGCTCTGCGCCCCAGACCAACATGGTTCCCGCGTCGCAGTTCATCAGCGCCATGGCGCCGGCCTCGCAGGCCTTCTTCGCCGCGTATGGCAAACTGCGGCCCGATGCCACGGTTCTGAATACCTTTACGAAGAACCAGTTGGTCGCGGGGGGCTCCAACCCTTGCTCCGGAGGCGCCACCGGCGGGCCGTGCGCGTCGCTCTCGGGCACCACGCCGATGTTCAATCAGGTCACATACAATATCCCGGTCGACGCGGGAGGCGGCAACCCACGGAACCAGTACGAGATAGTCGGCAACGTGGACTACAACATGAGCGACCGGACGCAGATGTCTTTCAAGTACGCCTTGCAGAACGACAATGAGTTCGCCGGCACGAATGCCTCCAGCCCGTACGCGGGTTACGACACCGGCGTTACCAATGTCAACAACCATATCACGCTGTCGATGACTCACTCGTTCAGCCCGACCTTGGTTAGCCAGACGCGGCTCAGCTTCAACCGGCAGAACGACACGCAGCCGCTGGGCACTGCGCCGGTGGGGCCGACTCTCTACATGGAGTCGGGCGCGCAGTCGTTGCTGGGCTATCTGATCACCTTCCCCGGCTATCTTCCGTGGAACCCCGGCAGCGCCATCCCCTTCGGCGGCCCGCAGAACTTCGCGGTGGTCGCGGAGGATGTCAGCAAGGTCCTGGGCAAGCATAATTTCCGGTTCGGCGGCCAGTATGAATACATGCGCGACAACCGCATGTTCGGCGCCTACGAGGAAGCCGTGGAGACCCTGGGAACCAACAAGGGCAAGGCCTTCGATAACCTAATCAACGGCCAGCTCTACTCGTTCAACGCGGCCATCAATCCGCAGGGCAAGTTCCCCGGCGGCACGGTGACCCTGCCTGTGGGTCCCCCGGACTTCACGCGCAGCAACCGGTATAACGAAGCTGCTTTGTACGCCCAGGACACCTGGAAGATATCGAGGAACATAAGCCTGAACCTGGGCCTGCGGTATGAGTACTACGGTACGCAGCACAACAAGCACGGCCAGCTCGACTCGAACTACTATCTGGGGTCCGGCTCGACCATCCAGCAGCAGATTGCCTCCGGTTCCGTGCAGATCGGTTCCAACAGCCCGGTGGGCGGCCTGTGGGTCCCGGGCAACAAGAACTTCGGTCCGCGCATTGGCATCGCCTGGGACGTCAAAGGCGATGGCAAGACCAGCGTGCGCGCCGGCTGGGGCATGGGCTACGAGCGCAATTTCGGCAACGTCACCTTCAACGTCATTCAGAACCCGCCGGCTTACGCGGTGCTGGGACTGGTGGCCGGTGTGGACCTGCCGACCATCCCCGTTTCCGTGAGCAACGTTGGGCCGCTCTCCGGGAGCAGCGGCAGCAAGGTCCTCGGGGCGGTTACTCTGCGCGCCGTGGACCCCCACATCAAGCAGGCCTACGCGCACCAGTTCAGCGCCGCCCTGGAGCACCAGTTCACCCCCGCGGTCCTGGGCAGCGTGTCGTACTCGGGTTCCATGGGTGAGAATCTGTACGCCATCAACAGCTACAACAAGATCAGCGCCGGCAACATGTACAACGGAGTGCCCTGCACGCCGGGTTCGGGCGGACCGGGAGACTTCGGAAACTGCACGGCCCGGTTGAACCCGCAATACGGGAACATCAACTGGCGCGGCAACGGCGGTATTTCCAATTACAACGCCCTGATCGGGCGCGTCCTGCTCAGGAACGTCGCCAAGACCGGCGTCACGCTTGATGCCAACTACACCTGGTCCCACGCCATCGACAACCTGAGCAGCACGTTCAGCGCCGGCGCGACGGGCGACTACGAGCTGGGGTTCATGGATCCTTACAATCCCATGCTGGACCGCGGCAACGCCGATTTCGACGTTCGCCACCGCATGGTGATTTCGGGAACCTGGAATGTGCCGCTGTTTAAAGGCAACAGCCTCACTGATAAGATCCTCGGCGGCTGGGAGTTCGCCCCGATTTTCACGGCGCACACGGGTGGCCCGGTATCGCTTTACGACTGCAGCAACGACTACACCTATTGCACGCGCGCGCAGGCCCTCACCGCTCTCCCCGGCACGGGAGTGACCAATATGGCGACCAGCACCCCGGACGTCTACAACTTCTATTCGCTCAGCCCGTCCAAGTTTGCGATCGGCACTTGGGCGAATCCGAAGACCAACCTCAGCGATTTCGGGCCGTTCCCGAGCAACCTGCTGGCGCGCAACACGCTGTACACGCCGGGCACCTGGAACCTGGACCTGGGCTTCTACAAGAACAACAAGTTGAGTGAGCGCGTGGCGCTGCAACTCCGGCTGGAAATGTACAACACTTTCAACCACGCGAAGTTCAGCGTCGACGCAACCACCTTGGATGTTTCCTCGGATGCGTACGTCACGGGTTCCTTCAACGGCAACCGCAACATCCAGCTCGGCGCGAAGATCACTTTCTAGCTCCGAACTGAATCGAACTTTTTCGGGCGCAACGCTCCTCATGGGCGTTGCGCCCTTCTTGTGTGCCGGGCATGCTCGACAGCGCAGCAAATGTATCTTCTGGTGCTTAACGTCTGCTTTGACACCGTCTTGCATTCCGCAATCCATATCCGGGTGTTCAGAATCTCATAATCCTGTAACCTCAAAGTTAACAATAGGTTACACGATGTTCCCGGCAGCCGGCGGCTCTTCCGTGAAGTGGCGCCATGGATCTTGCTCCAGGAAGACACCGCGGATCCGTTGAAAAAGCCTTATTTATCAATAGAATAAGCGTGAGGTGCAAGTGGAAGGGTAGTTGCTCTTTCGTCAATCGACTTTCCGCTAGGAGGAGAATATGAAAAATCTAGTTCCGACACTACTTAAAGCGAGATGGCAGCTCCTCTGCTTGTTGGCCTGTTTCGCTCTGCTTGCGCCGGTCATGCTGGCACAGTCCCTGACGACCGGCGACATCATCGGATCCGTTAAGGATCCCAGCGGCGCGGTGGTCCCGAATGCCAGCGTCACCCTGAAGAGCCTGGATACCGGCGCGACTCAAACGGGCGCCACGGGTCAGGCCGGGGAGTATCGTTTTCGCCTGCTGAAACCGGGCCACTATCTGGTCAGCGTGTCTCAGACCGGATTCCAGAAGAGCGAACAGCATGTGGACGTAGCGGTCGGCGCGGCCGTCACCGCCGACCTGACGCTCGAGGTCGGTCAGGCCATGCAGACCGTCGAGGTCTCGGCCATGGCTCTGCTGCTGAATCCGCAACCCAGCATGAACACGCCGTTTACGCCGGAGCAACTGCAGCAGCTGCCCAGCGCCGGCGGAGACATTACCAACATCGCGTTCACCGTTCCGGGCGCGGTGGTCAACACCACCGGGGGCTATGGCAATTTCACCGTCAACGGGCTGCCCGCCACGTCGAATCTCTTCACCGTCAACGGTGAGAACGACATGGACCCGTATTTCAACATCAACAATTCCGGCGCCTCCAACCTCACCATCGGCCAGAATGAGTTGCAGGAAGCCACGGTCGTCGCCAATGCCTACGCCGGCCAATACGGGCAGCTTGAGGGGGCACAGGTGACCTATGTGACCAAGTCCGGCACCAACGAATTTCACGGCAATGCGGTCTATTGGTGGAACGGCCGCGCCATGAACTCCAACGACTGGTTCAACAATTACTACGGCGTCAGCAGGCCTTTCTCGAACGACAACCAGTGGGCGGCATCCGTGGGCGGCCCCGTCCGCAAGAATTCGACGTTTTTCTTCGTTGATACCGAGGGACTCCGCTTCGTTCTGCCCAACGTCTTTTCCAATACTATTCCGACTCCGGCTTTCGCCAGCGCCGTTGAGGCCAACGTCCAGGCTTTGCAGCCCAACGAGGCTAGCGCCTACAAGACCATGATGAACTTGTGGCTGAACTCTCCTGGCGCCAGCGCCGCCGTGCCCATTGCCAACAGCAGCTACTGCAAGTCGGTGGTTCTGCCGGGCTACAATCCGGCCACCACGTCTTGCGCGGCCAAGTCGCAGTCGTCGGGGACGGCTCTTGGTTCCGAATACATCGTGAGCGGCCGTGTGGACCAGAAGTTCGGCAGCAACGACAACGCTTTCTTCCGCTACAAGGCGGACAAGGGAACGCAGCCCACCACTATCGACGCGATCAACGCGAACTTCAACGCGATCTCGATCCAGCCTGCGTGGGACACACAGTTCCAGGAAACGCACATCTTCGGCGCCCGGGCGACGAACTCCTTCACCGCCGCTCTCAGCCACTACGTGGCCCAGTTCGCGCAGAATCCCCAACTGGTGGCCAGCACCTTCCCCTACCGCATCATAGATTCGGGGGCTGTGCCCTTCACCGGCTTCAATGCCCAGACTTCCTTTCCCCAGGGCCGGAACATCACGCAGTACCAGTTCATCGACGATTTCGCGGTCAACCGCGGGAGCCACAACTTCAAGTTCGGCGCCAATTTCCGGCGCTACGACGTGAGCGATCACAACTTTTTCTTCAACAGTCCGGGCGTCTACTTCGGTTATGTCAGCGCCGGCTTGCAGAATTTCGTGAACGGTGTGGCTTACCAATACCGTCAGTCCTTGAACCTGGCCAGCGACGTTCCCATCGCCATGTGGGGCCTTGGTCTCTACGGGCAGGACGAGTGGAACGTGTCCTCCAACCTGAAACTGACGCTGGCGCTGCGCGTCGAGCGCAGCTCTAACCCGGTCTGCAATTTCAACTGCTTCGCCAATTTCAAGACCGCCACCAGTGCGCTGCCCAGCTTCACCAGCGCCAATCCCGGCAGCGTGCCCTATTCGAGCGACATCAACTACAACCAGAACCAGGCCTTTCAGGGCATCGACGCGGTCAACTGGTCACCGCGCATCGGCTTTAGCTGGTCTCCGGGCGGAGGCGAGCACAGGACCGTCGTCAGCGGCGGCATCGGCATCTTCCACGATTCGCCTCCCGCCGGCGGGGTGGACGACCTCCTCGCCGACCCGCCGGTAGCGGTCAACATCCGCGTTCGTCCCACCGCCGGTGTGTTGCCCTTCGATCCCGCCGGCGGCCTCGCCACGTTCCGCGCCTCCGCCAACGCCTTCAACATTCAGCAGACGTACACCCAGATCTCAAGCGCGCTCACGAAGCTGGGGTCGATCTTCACCGCGCCGGCCTTCACGTCCCTATATGGGAAGCTGCACGCTCCCCAGTATCAGGAATGGAACCTGCAGGTCCAGCGGCAACTGCGCAACGATCTGATGCTCACCGTGAACTACGTCGGCAACCATGGCATTCGCCTGTTGTATTCCAACGCATGGCCCAACGCCTACGACCAGTACGGTCTGTACCCAGGCGTGAAGGGAGTAGCCGCGAATCTCCCGGTTCCCAACTACGGAACCGTCACCCAGTTCCAGAATGGCGCGGTTTCCAATTACAATGGTCTGAGCGTCACCCTCACCAAGCGTTTTGCCAACTGGGTTTCGGGCCATATCAACTACACCTGGGCGCACAACCTGGATGAGTGCTCCAACGGCTGCTTCTTCACCTATGGAGACTCCGTCCAGGGCCAGATCAATCCGCTCAGCTTGCGCGCCGATAACTACGGCAACTCCGACTACGACATCCGCAATAACCTGTCCGCCGACTTCGTGATCAATCCGACCGTACACCTCGGCAACACCTTGTGGAACCACGTGCTCAACAACTGGCAGTTCTCCGGCAAGCTCTTCTGGCGGTCCGGGCTGCCATTTTCCGTAGGCGACAACAACACCGCTCTGGGCAACGGCGGCGGCGCGCTTTTTGCCACGCCGTTAGGCAAGGGTTGGGGCCAGCCCAGCGGTTGCGGCGCGGGCGCCGCCGGGGATCCCGGGATCGCGACCCCCTGTATCAACGCCAGCGCCTACCTCGACAGCTCCGTGATCGACTACTTCACGGCCTGGTCGCCGCAGACGCGCAACCAGCTCCGCGGGCCGCATTTCTTCGATATGGACCTGAACATATACCGCAACTTCAAGATATGCGAATGCGCCACCCTGGGCATCGGGCTTCAGGCCTTCAACGTGCTCAACCATCCGAATTTCGGTTTGCCGGATAACGGGTTGGGCGACGCGACCTTCGGTCTGATCTCGGAGATGGCCAATGCACCGACCAGCCCTTACGGCAGCTTCCTGGGCTTCGACTCTTCCGTGCGCGTAGCCCAAATCACCGCCAAGGTGACTTTCTAGCCGCCGCACTGGCAGGGAATCGGCCGGCGCTCGCGAACCGGGCGCCGGCCTTCACGGGGCGCGGGCGAAGTCATCACCGGAATTTGCCTGAAACGCGGCGGTGTGGTTCGCGCCTATGAGCGCGCGCGAAATCGACGAGTACGGCTCGATCGGCGATCCCATGGATCACACCAGCGCCTGCGCCATTCAGGGCCTGGCGTCGAAGTCCATCGAAAAGATGAAATTGATATTCTTCGACAGCCGCACATCGAGCTGGAAGAATGGACCTCCGCGGAGCGGGTCGTACGCGGCGATGGTGCACGTCTGCGTAACGCCGTCCAGACCATAGAAGCGCGATGAGCCAGCGCCGCGTGCAGGATTTCGGCAACCTGACGCCTGAAAAGGCGGCTTTGGCGCTGGATCGCCGCCAGCGCCTTACCCTCTCCGGCGTCTACGATGTGCCGTTCTTCAAGGACAGCAAGAACTGGTTCTACAAGAACATCAGCGGCAACTGGCAGGCGTCTCCGGCGCTGATTTTCGAATCGCCGTAGTACTTCACGGTTGCCAGTACTATCGACTCCAACTTCAATTTGGATACCGCGGGCGGCCGCACCATCCTGAACCCCGCCGGCGTGGCCGGCACCGGCAGCGCGGTCTACGGTTTGGACCGGAGCGGGAATCGCATCAATATCCCCGGCTCCGGCACAACCCTGCTCAACACGGTAGTCGCCTGGGTGCCCGTCAATCCCAACGCCCGCTACATTGAAGCGGGATACGGCGCAATCGCCACCGCCGGCCGCAACACCGAACCGACCCGCCCGATCGGCAACCTCGATTTCACGTTGATCAAGCGGTTCCATATCGGCGAGAAGGCGCACACGGAGCTGTCCGGCGAGGCCTATAACCTGTTCAATCATCCCCAGTTTATTCCTGGCTCGCTCGACGATGTGGGACGCATCAGCACCGCCGGCAGCACCTCGTACACCAGCGTCATCAACGTCAATTTCAATAACCCGGAGAAGGCTTTCAGCAGCAGTTCGCGCGTGATGCAGGTGGTTGCGAAGTTCCTCTGGTAGACAGAGACAAACGCAGCGATCTCAAGCCGGGGCGCCCGAAAGCTCCCCGGCTTTTTGTTGGCACCCCCCGGGACCGGCTCCGACAAATGTAGGGTTGCAACCCGGTGGTTGGGGGTCAAATCGACATTTTTAGCCCTGAAAGTCCAAAGATGCTTGCCTCAAAGGAGAAAACCATGCATAATCGATCTGATCGGGTGATCGGGACTCACACTGGAAGTTGAGCGCCGGTCGGGCGAGGCGTGTTTGCTCGCCAGTCGAGGCCGGGACATCGTCTGATAGATGAGTGGTGCCTCTCGATCCCGTATTTGCTAGGAGGCATATGAATCGTTCTCACACAGGAAAGTGGCTGGTGCTGGCGGTGGCGCTGATCGCGCTCTTGATCCTGCCGTGCGCGCTCGCACAGGAAACGACGGCGGGACTTCAGGGAACTGTCAGGGATCCTTCCGGCAGTGTGATCGGCAACGCGGCCGTCGAGATTTCCGGCCCCGCGCTGATCGGAATCAGGAAAGTTCAGACCGATGGTGCGGGCAACTACCGTTTCGCCGCCCTCCCCCCGGGCCAGTACAACCTGACGGTGACTGCGGCCGGATTTCGCACCTTTAAGCAGATGGGCATCGACTTGGCGGTTGGCCGCCTGCCCAGTGTCGATGTGCAGCTCGAGGTGGGCGCGCTGACGGAGACCATAGAAGTCGCCGGCGCGGCTTCCATGGTGGACACAACCCAGAGCAAGGTTTCGGTGGCCATGCAGCAACAGGTCTTCGACAACCTTCCCAAGGGGCGCTCCTTCCAAACGCTCATTCCCATGGCTCCCGGTGCGCGCGCGGAAGCGCTGCAGAGTGGCAGCACTAGCGGCAGCTCTGCCTCCGCCGGCACGGGCTACCAGATCGATGGCGCCAGCGACGGAGAAAACGTGTTCCTGGTGGATGGCGTGAACGTCACCCAGATCCAGAACGGCGGCGTGGGTAAGAACTACCAGATGGAGTTCATTGACGAGGTCCAGGTCAAGACCAGCAGCTTCGAGGCCGAGTTCGGCGGCGCCCTGGGTGGAGTCATTAACGTGGTTCCCAAGAGGGGTTCCAACGAGTGGCACGGAGCGCTGTTGACCTACCTGCAAAGCAACGCGTTCAACGCCAACAATACGGACCGCGCCCTGACGACCAACCCGACCCTGCCGTCCTTCAACTCAACCACCCGGATGGACGCCATCCCCGAGTACTACATGGCCAACAAAGACCAAAACGTCACCGTCGACCCTGGCTACGAGGTCCGCGGCCCGTTGTGGAAGAACAAGCTGTGGATCTTCAGCAGCTATATCCCGAGCATCAGTACCACACGGCGCCTGACCACTTTCATAAGCGCAAACCCCGGTCCCCGCAATCTGACATCTACCACAACCACGCACAACGCCTATGACCGGCTGGACTACGGCGTAACCAACGCGTTGCGCCTATTCGCCTCCTGGGACACCGGCTACTTCCGCCAGACCGGAACGCTCAGCGGTGCGGACAGCCCGGCCGGTTTTGTGAACACCAGCCGGACTACCGACCCCAACACGCTGCGTGCCGATGCCGGCTCAGTCAATCCTCTCTCGATTTGGACATTTGGGGGCGACTGGACGCCAACGGCCAAACTGGTGGTCAGCGCCCGCTACGGGTACTTCTTCAACAACACCGAGGCGCGCGGAACCCCGGTCGGAACCCGCTATGCATACCAGACCACGGTCAACGCGTCCACCGTCGACCTGGCAGGCCAGCCGTTCCCCTCGTCCTCGTTCAACAATTCGGGTTATGCCAATATCCCGAGCAACCTGGCCACCTCGTACGACGCTTACAAACGCAAGGGCCTCAACGTGGATGGCTCGTACTTCGTCCACTTCGGCGGCACCCACACGTTCAAGACGGGGTACTTCCGGTCAACGCAATCCGATGAGGTTCTGAGGACCTACCAAGGCGGCGCCGTCAACCTCTTCCTTGGCAACAACAACTATGCGCCCGTCACCAGCACCACGGCCTGCGACGCGATCATGGCGCAGAATAAGGCGACCTACGGTGTATCGACCTGCCAGGGCCGGTATGGGTACTTCATAGTGGGCACCGGTGTGGTCAACACCGGTTCGGACCAGCAATCGGCGCAGGCTTTCTACATCCAGGACGGTTGGCAGGTCGGCCGCTATCTCACCCTGAACCTGGGTCTCCGTTTGGATCAGGAAACACAGCCTCCCTTCGATCCGGTTCGTTTCCCCACGGTGAAGTTCGGCTGGGGCGACAAAATGGCCCCCCGGCTGGGCGGCGCCTATGACTTGTTGCACAACGGCAAGCTCAAGGTCTATGCCAGCTACGGCCAGTTCTACGACATCATGAAGCTGGGCTTGGCCCGTGGCTCCTTCGGCAGCGACTACTGGCACAACTGCGTGTACGCCATGGACGATGCGGACTACACCAAGATCACTCCCACCTATCCCCTCGGCGGCGGTTGCCCGGCCAGCGGTCCGGCGCCCGGCGTGACGGTGGGCCGTTTCATCGAGAACGTGGACTGGCGCGCCACCAAGGCCGATACCCGCGACCCGGCCATCTCCCCGACCATGAAGCCCATGAAGGGGCATGAGTTTGTCACTGGCGCCGACTGGGCGCTGAATCCCACTTGGGCCCTGACTTTCCGGTATGCGCGCAAACGCCTCGATGAGGCCATTGAGGACATGGCGATCACCGACAACCTGGGCTTCTATATTGGCAACCCCGGCAGCACCATCGCCGACGTGCTGCATCGCCCGGTGGTCATTCCCGACGCCAACGGCAACAACTACTTGACCACCGTGCCGTTCTGCGCGGAGTGCCCGCCGGTGGTTAAGGCCACGCGCCGCTATGACGGCGCCGAGTTCCGCCTGGCCAGAAGACCCGGCGCCGGCAAATGGTTCGGATCGGTTAGCTATACCTACAGCAAGCTGAGGGGCAATTACCCGGGCTTGACCAACACCGACCCCACCGATGGAACGTTCGGCCGCCATGCGCCCAACAACAGCCGTCTGTTCGACCTGCCGACCATGACCTATCTTCCCAGCGGCCAGATCGACGATGGCCCGCTGTCTACCGACCGTCCGCACACCGCCAACGGCTATGCCTACTACCGGCTGCGGTGGAAGGGGATGGAGACCAACTTTGGCGTAATCCAAACCGCTTACCAAGGGACGTCGCTCAGTTCCTGCCTGGCCGTGGTCGGTAGCTCCTCGGCTTGCCAGTGGGCCGAAGGCCGCGGCAATTGGGTGCAATTGAGCCGTGCCGCTAATGGCGACGTCGTCAAGGGCGACGTGATCCATGATGCGCGCACCGACCCACTGATCCAGACCGATTTCAACTTGCGCCATGAGATCGTAATCAAAGAGGGCCAGCGGATCTCGTTCGAGGCTAATTTCTTCAACCTGTTCAATCAGCGCGCCACCGAGGCGGTCTACGAGTTTATGGTCAACACCAATCAACTCGTCAGCCCTACGCGGGCGTCCCGCTTCTCCGGCGATCCGCAGGTCGACTGGGGCAAGGTGATGAACGGTTACAACTACATCGATGCCATAAACGGCACGGGAGCCTTTGCCGGCGTGGTGAGCAAGCTGACCCTGGCAAACCGTTACGGGATGCCGAATCTGTGGCAGACGGCCCGCAATATGCGCCTGGCCGTTCGCTTCACCTTCTAATCGATCGAATCTGCAAGTTCCAAGGGGCCGGGAAACCGGCCCCTTTTTTTGCGCCTGGTCATGTGCGTATTCCGAGCGATGGCAGTCGTTCCGCGTCCGCGATTCCGAAGGCTTGGTGGGGCAGGCGGTGCCGCCCAATGCCACTTAAATAATTTCTGGCCAAGACATAAATCCTGATTTATGTTTCAGTTGTATGGACCAGACATGCGAAGACGCTTTTGCGCTATTCCGGCGGTGTATATCGAGTGGCGT
>JBEKSR010000087.1:0-36828 GCA_049516835.1 Bryobacteraceae bacterium
AGAGAATTCTTCACGTACGCCTCATCAAGTTCAGATTCGCCGGCGAACCGGGCTGACGGCAGACCCCCGATGCACGAGTCGGTCCAAGACGCCCTTTACTGTTCCCTGCCCTTCTATTGTGCCTCAACGCCGGCCGGCGGCGCAGGGCCCAGGGGGCACCCCCGCGCCGTTCTTGTTGTAGCCTGTCCGGCACAGGTGTGAAGTTTCGCGTAACCTTTTTCCGTTTCGCCAGTATTCCATTACGTAAGCGGAGGCAAGTGGAGGACGAACAGGTAATGCTGGACGTCCGGGCGGGCGACGTCGAAAAGCTGGAATTACTTTTCGATCGCCACCACCGGGCGCTGTTTCGCTACTTTCTGCACCTGACCTCGAACCGCGCGGTCAGCGAGGACCTGGTGCAGGAAGTCTTCTTCCGTATCTTGAAGTACCGGCATACGTACCAGCCGGGGACACGGTTTTGCGCCTGGATGTTTCAGGTGGGACGCAACGTTCATATGGATCACGCGGTCCGCCACAAACCCGAGGTTGCCATGCCGGAGCGCGGCTGGGACGTGCGCAGCCCCGGCGCGCCGCCGGATCTCCAGGCGCAGAGCCGGCAGGAGGCCGCGCTCCTGCGCCGCGCCCTGGCGGCCATGCCGCCCGAAAAGAGAGAAGTGCTCATCATGAGCCGGTTTCTGGATTTGAAGTACGAAGAGATCGCCTCCGTCCTGAAATGCGAGACAGGCGCGGTCAAGGTGCGGGTCTACCGGGCGCTGCGCGAGTTGAGCGACCGCTTTTTCGCGCTGTGTGGAGAACGAGCGTCATGATTTGCGAACGAATTCGAGAGCAGATTCCGGAATGCCTGGCCGGCCGCCTGGACCATGCCGCGCGAGAGAGATTGGTCGCGCACCTGGAAACCTGCCCCGCCTGCCGCGCCGAACTGGCGGAGCTGAATGCCGTGTGGAGAGGAATGGGATCGCTGCCCGAACTCGAACCGGACCCCGCCATGCGGAGCCGCTTCCTGGAAGTGCTCGAGGCTTACCAGGCGGGGCGGGCTTCGGGCTCGGCGGGGCAGGTCGGGGACCCCGGTTGCGGGCCGTTCCGGCTGCCCCACATGCCCCACAGGTGGTGGCAGGCAGGTTTGGCTCTTGCGCTCTTGATGGTGGGCGTGTTCCTGGGACGCTATGTGGCCGAGCCCCGCGGCGCCGGCCCCGAGGTTGCGCAGTTGAGAGGACAGGTGGAAAGCCTGCGGCAATTGGTGACTTTGTCTCTCTTGCAGGAGCAATCGCCCAGCTCGCGGCTGCGCGGCGTCACTTACAGCTACCAACTGGCGCAGCCCGACGCACAGGTGGAGCAGGCGCTTCTTTACGCCGTGAACCACGATTCCAACGTGAACGTCCGGTTATCGGCGGTGGATGCGCTGGAGAAGTACGCCGCCAATCCGCGGATCCGCGGAGCGCTGGCGAATGCCGTCCCGGTGCAGGATTCGCCCCTGGTTCAAATCGCTTTGATCGATCTGCTGGTGCAGTTGAACGACAAAGAAGCCGCTCCCGCGCTGCGCAAGCTCGCCCAGGATGCGCAGGCCGACAACCAAGTCCGGCAGCACGCCGCCTGGGCCATACAAAGAATGGAGGTGTCCCAGTGAAACCGCTGGCATTCATGACGCTGATTCTGCTCCCCGCTCTGGCCTGGGGCCAGCGCGACGAGAGGAATTGGAAATTTGAAAATCGCGAAACCATCCACCGCTCGTTTGACGTTTCGAGCGCTTCCAACGCGAAGAAGCTGCTGGTGGACAACATGAACGGCTTCATCCACGTCAACGGATACGGCGGAAAAGAGGTCCAGGTGACGGTCGAGAAGCACATCCGCGCCGAGTCCAATGAAGCCATGGCCGAAGCCCAGCGCGACGTCAAGCTGGATATGTCGCAGCAGGGCAACTTCGTCCGCCTTTATGAGGACGGGCCATTCCGCAACCACGGCGGCGGCGACCGGTACTACGGTTACCACGTGGACTTCGACTTCGAGATTCAGGTGCCTTCCGATACGGAGCTGGTTCTCAAGGGCTTCAATCAGGAGATCGAGGTCAAGAAGACCGCCGGCGATTTCGACATCCACGGCTTCAACGGCGGAATCGACATGGAAGACGTATCCGGGTCGGGTGCGGTAGAAACCTTCAATGGGAAGGTCAAAGTCGCGTTCAGCAAGAACCCCGCGCGCGAGACGCACTTCAAAACCTTTAACGGCTCGGTGGACGTTTATTTCCAGCCCACTTTGGACGCGGACTTGCACTTCAAGACCTTCCACGGCGCCATCTATACGGATTTCGAGGTCAACGCTCTCTCCAGTGGCGAGAGCAAGAATGGAAAGTTTATCTACCGGTCAAGCCACCGGATGACCGCGGGCCGCACCGGTAAAGGCGGGCCGGAACTGTCGTTCGACACGTTCAACGGCAGCATCCGCCTGCATTCGAAGGCTCTATGAAACCATCCTCGGTCCTTGCCAGCTTGGTGCTAACTGTTTGCGCGATCGCCTGCGCGCAGGAATCCACGGGCGGCCGCGTGGTGGTGAACGCCACCGTGCACAATGGCTCGATCACGGTGAAGACCTACAGCGGCAAGGAAGTGATCGTGGAGCCTGGCGCCGACGTCGTGAAAGAGGACAATGTCGTCACCGTCCGCACCCACCCCGGCGGAACGGCTCATGTGGCGATCACCGTGCCCGCCGATACCTCGCTCAATCTCAAGAGCCACAACGGAAACATCGCGGTGGAGGGCGTTCACGGCGAAATCGATGCCAGCAGCCACAATGGCCAGATCACCCTGGCCAATGTTTCGGGAACGGTGGTGGCCAATGCTTTCAACGGCGCCCTGAAGGTTGCCATGGATCGCATCGACCCGGCCAAGCCGATGTCGTTCAGCACCTTCAACGGCCCCATCGACGTCACGTTCCCGGCCGACCTCAAAGCCAACATCAAGCTCAAAACCAATCACGGAGATGTTCTCAGCGACTTCGACATCAAGATCACCGGCTCCCATCCGATCACGGAGAAGAACAACACGCCCGATGGAAAGTTCCGGCTGCGAACCGATGGAACAATCTACGGCGAGATCAACGGGGGTGGCCCGGAAGTGAGCTTCCAGTCCTTCAACGGCAGAATCGTGATCCGGAAGAAGTGACGCAGAAAAAGGGGTCAGACGCATTATTCGTGGAGAAAAATGCGTCTGACCCCTTTTTCCGCCAGCGGCTTGAGAATCTCCGACAGCAGGTCCGGAACCGCGGGGTCGCGCACCAGGTGCGGGTATCTTTCGCCGCCGTGATAGTCGATCCGGTGCGTTTCGTAGTACTCGCCAGTCTTGATCAGCAGCTCCAGCGGCTTCGTCGCGGCTGTAGTCGCCGCGACAGCTTCACGCAACACCGTGGGCGTGAACTGCCGGTTGTTCACGGCAACGATGGTGACGGCGGGCGCGATCCCAGCTCTTTGGGCCGGGCCGCCGTAGGCGATATCGATGACCGCGCCGTCTTCCTTGACCTTGAGGCCCAGCGAATAGCTGAGATCGATCGTCTTCTGTTCCGCTTCTTCGTCTTTCAAAAACTCCGACCGCTTGCCGTCGTAAACCAGCTTCCAACCGGAGTGCTCGATGCCCCCTAGCGGCGCGTGCGGCTCCGTCGAGCGCAGGCGGCCATTCAGGAAACTCGCCCAATCGTAGGGCTGGACTGAGTTCAGCGCGGCTACCACGTCCTCGAAATTGTACGGCTTCATGGCCGGCGCTCCGCCGGGGCCTCCTTCGAAGGCGCGGCAGAAATCGTCCAGCGACCTGGCGCCCCTGCTGAGCTGCCGGATCAAGACATCGGCGTCCAGCCAGATCAGCGTGCCCTCGGGGTAGTAGTCCACGGTTCGGCGATAATCCGCGTAATCGTTCCCCGCCTCGTAGAGCGTTTGCGCCGCCACGGCTGTGTCCTCCAGCGGACGCCAGGTGCGGCCGTACTTGGTGTCGAGGGCCGCGGCGTCCGTGGCCAGCGATTCGCGGAAGTCTTCCGGGGTCCACAGCCCGCTCCGCGGCGCCAGAATTTCGCCCAGGTAATTCGTCAGCCCCTCGTAAACCCACAACAGGTCGCCCTTCATGGGCGTATCGTAGCCGCCATCGGCGCCGCCCGAGGTGAGCCCCATGGGCCGGCGATACTTTCCGTTCCAGGAGTGCACGAACTCGTGCGGCAGCAGGGTGCCGGAGAGCTTTCGCGGACCGGGGTCCACCAGCGTGCGCTCGCCCAGGCGGTCGTCGCTCGATTCGTGGTGCTCCAGGCCGAAGTGCGCCACGTGGTCGCTGAGGGTGAACAGGAAGTGATAATCCCGGTAGTGGCGCGAACCGAACAGCGCGCCGGTTTCCGCAACCAGGTTCTTGTACTCGTCCGCCAGCTCGGGGCTGATCTCGACTGCGCGGTCGCTGTCGCCGGCCAGATGCAGGTAGTGCGGGGCGCCGCGATCCGTGCCCAGCTCGACCGTACGGAAGTGGGCGCCGGCAAGTAGCGGCGAATCGATGAGCGTGGTGAGCGGCGCCGGCTGAAACTCGATCTCACTCGCGGACTCGCGCGCGACCGGCAGCGCGGTTCCATATCGCCACGAGCTGGGCACGCGCAGAGTGGCCTGATATTGCAGGCTGTCGGCCTGCGCGCCCTGGGGATACAGCACGAGCTGGTTCCAGTTGAGCACCGCCAGCTCGCTGGTGGCCGAGCTTCCCGACGAGTAGCCGCCTTCCTCCGGCGGCGAGATGAAATCGAAGCTGGCGTCGACCGACGCCGCTCCCGCCGGAACTTCGATGTGAAACGCATACATGTTGACGCTGTCGCGCCTCCAGGCAACCGGTTGGCCGCCCGCCTGGATCTTCAGCCCGACCAGATTGGCAATCGGCCCGCTGGGCATGTGCTCGCCCGGAATCCATTCCGGATAAAGCAGCGTCATGGGGCCCGGCCGGGCGGGAATGGTCATCCGGACATGGAACAGCCGGCGTGGCGCGTCGGTAGCGTCGACGCGCAGGCGCACCGGGTTCTGTCCATATAGCGGCAGCCACGCCAGCGCTGC
Organism: Bryobacteraceae bacterium; assembly: GCA_049516835.1. Taxonomy (GTDB): domain Bacteria; phylum Acidobacteriota; class Terriglobia; order Bryobacterales; family Bryobacteraceae; genus Fen-178. Next base: position 5,057 of record JBEKSR010000087.1, read on the forward strand.
CAAAGCGATACGGAAAACACGCATAATCTCACGATTGTACTTCACCGGCGCGGCTATGTTACCTTGGTGGCGGTTGCCCCCCGGATAGCGGTACTCGAAATGAAGCTAGCTTATATTCGCTGGAAGGATGCCGTAGCCGAAGAAGCCGCCGATGCCGCTTCCAAGAACCCCCAAGCGCGCCTGGTGGAGCTTCAGGAGGTCGGATTCCTTCTGGATGAAAACGAAGAAGCCGTCGTGATCGGGATGGAGCTCGACGCAGACTCCGAGGTGCGGCCGGGGCGCTGGCGTCTGCACATCCCCAAAGTCAGTATTCAGGAAATGCGCGTGGTGGAGATGGAAAAGGCATTCACCAGGCGGCGCAAGAAGACCGTTTGAGCAGTGCACATGGTGGAATCCATTCGCCCGGGCGCTTCCGCGGCCCGCGCCCGGTTTGTGCTTTTCGATTTCGACGGCAGCCTCTCGCTCATCCGTACCGGCTGGCTCGGCGTCATGACGCCCATGATGGTGGAAGCGCTTGCCGAACTGAAAACCGGCGAGACCGAAGCGCAGTTGCGCCAGGTGGTGGAAGAGTTCGTCTGGCGTCTCACCGGCGAGGAGACCGTCTATCAGATGATGGCGCTCGCGGAGGAAGTGCGGCGCCGCGGCGGCGTTCCGCTCGACCCGCTGGCCTACAAGAAGCGCTACCTGGACCTGCTCTGGGAGGTGATCCGCGGCCGCGTCGAAGAGCTTCGCCGGGGCCACTGCCCGCCCGATAAGTATCTTGTGCCGGGCGCGCGGCGGCTGCTCGAAACCCTCCGGGACCGCGGCCTTCGCCTGTACCTTGCCAGCGGCACCGACGAGGTCTATACCAAAGAGGAGGCCGGCCTGCTGGACATCGCGCGCTACTTCGACGGCGGCGTCTACGGGGCGCTCGACGACTACACCCGCTTCTCGAAGGGCATCCTGGTGCGGCGCATCATGGAACTGGCTGGCGCGCGCGGCCACCACTTGCTCGGTTTCGGCGACGGTTACGTTGAGATCCAGGAGGTGAAGCGGGCCGGCGGAGTGGCGGTCGGCGTGGCCACCGACGAGCCGGCGTGCCAGAGCGTCGACCCATGGAAACGGCGGCGGTTGATGGGGGCCGGCGCCGATTACATCATCTCCAACTACCTGTGCCACGATGCGCTGCTGGCGGCGCTTTTCAACCATGAGCCTCTATGAAATCTTCGACCGCTCGCGCCTCGCGCTGAAGCCCCTGGCCGGGCGCATACACCTCCTGGGCCTGGATCACTGGCTCTCGCTCGACGATCCGGCGCCGCCGTTCTCCCATCCGGACCTCGCCACCGTGGCTGCGCGCCTCGAGCAGGCCCGCGGGCTGGGCGCCGCCCGCATTCTCATGATGGGCGCCCACGTGCTCCGCGCCGGCGTCAACCGCCAGATCATCGACATGCTCGAGCGCGGCGCCATCGACCACATCGCCGTCAATGGCGCCGGGGCCATCCACGATTACGAGCTGGCCCGCATCGGCGCCACCACCGAGAGTGTGGAACGCTACATCCGCAGCGGCGAGTTCGGCCTCTGGCGGGAGACTGGCGAGCTGAACGACTGGGCCTGCGAAGCCGCCCGCCTCGAGCTCGGCCTGGGCGAAAACATCGGCCGCCGGATCGACGCCAGCGGCTGGCCCCATCGGGATCTTTCCGTCTTCGCCGCCGCCTACCGCTGCCGCGTGCCCGTAACCGTCCACGTGGGGATCGGTTACGACATCATCCACCAGCATCCCAACTGCGACGGCGCGGCTCTGGGCGCCGCCAGCTACCGCGACTTCCTCATCTTCGCCCGCGCGGTCGAGCGCCTGGAGGGCGGCGTGCTGCTCAACTTCGGCTCCGCCGTCATGGGCCCCGAGGTCTACCTCAAAGCGCTGGCCATGGCGCGCAACGTGGCGCGCCAGGAAGGCCGCGCGATTCGCCGCTTCACCACGGCGGTGTTCGATGTGGTCCCCATCCAGGGCGACTTTCGCCGGGAGCTGCCGAACACCGACCCGGGCTACTACTTCCGCCCGCACAAAACCATCCTGGTCCGCACCGTGGCCGATGGCGGTGAAAGCTTCTACTTCTGCGGCGAGCATCGCGCCACGCTGCCCGCGCTCTGGCGATTGCTCGTGGGGCAGGTCCCCGACCTGCCCGCCCTCGGTGCCCCATGACGGCCGCGCAGATCCTGGCAGCCTTTCCCAAGCTGCGCGCCTTGGTGGTGGGCGATATCTGTCTGGACCGCTGGTGCCGTTACGAGCCGGCATTGGCCGATCCCTCGCGCGAGACCGGTATTCCGCGCATCGGCGTGGTGGCCACCGAAGTCACTCCCGGAGGCGGCGGCACCATCGCCAACAACCTGGCGGCTTTGAGGACCGGCGCCGTGGCCGTGCTGGGGCTGGCCGGCGACGATGGTTTCGGTTACGAGCTGGAACGCGCGCTGGCCGCCCGCGGCATCTCCACCGGCCTGCTGGTACGGGCGTGCTCAGTCCCCACCTTCACCTACACCAAGCTCATCAACCACCAGACCGGCGAAGAGGACCTGCCGCGCGTGGACTTCGTGAACGTCCGGCCCATTCCGGAAGAACTGGAGCGGGAGTTGGTGGACCGGCTGGAGCGCGTGGCGGGCGGCTACGACGTGATTCTGGTGGCGGACCAGGCTGAAACCGCGCAAGGCGGCGTGGTGACCGCCCGCATGCGCGAGGCGCTGGCGCGGATCGCCGAAACGACCCTCGTCTGGGTGGACTCCCGCCTGCGCGCCGAGCTGTTTCGCGGCGTCGTGGTGAAGCCCAACCAGCAGGAAGCCGAGGCCGCCTCACTACGCGCGCTCGGCTGTGTCGATTATGCCGGGCTCCGGCGCCACATGGCCGCGCCGTTCCTCATCATCACCCGCGGCGGCCAAGGCGCTCTGGTGGTGGACGAGCGCGGCTCCGCCCCCGTTCCCACCCGCCGCGTCGAACGCCCGGTGGACATTTGCGGCGCCGGCGACAGCTTCTCCGCAGGCGCGGCCCTCGCGTTGAAAGTGACAGGCGACCCCGTCGCCGCGGTCCGCTTCGGGAATCTCGTGGCCTCCATCACCATCATGAAGAAGGGCACCGGGACCGCGTCGCCCGAAGAGGTGCTGGCGGCGGAACGGTAAGCCCACTCCGGATGCAAATCTATGTCACACTAAGGGTGTGACAAAGGTATTGACCAAGAGAGCCCACGTTATCCTGCCCGAGGATGTCGTGGCCGGCATAGACAGGCTGGTCGGCAAGCGCGGGCGGAGCGCGTTTCTCGCCGAGGTGGCCCGGGAGGAGATCCAAAGACGCCAGCAGCGCGAGGCGCTCAAGGCCGCCGCTGGCTCCTGGAAGGATAAGGATCACCCTGAATTGAAGCGCGGCTCGGCCGCTTGGGTGCGGAAGATGCGCGCCCAATCCGAGACCCGGTTCCGTCGAATCCGGCAGTACCGGGATCGCCACTGATGGCCACCCTTCTCCTCGACACCACCGTCATCGTCGACGCCGTCAATGCCAAGAAGCACCGCCACCTGCTTCTCGACGAATTGCTGGCTCAGCGGAATCTTCTGGCTTGCTGCGGGATCAACGTCACGGAGGTGTACGCCGGCCTGCGGCCTCACGAAGCCAGCCTTACGGAAGCCTTCTTGCGAAGCCTCAAGTTCTATGAAGTGACCTGGGAAATCGCCCGGCTTGCCGGCGAATTACAGAACCGCTGGCGCAAGAAAAGGCACACGCTCTCCCTGGCCGATGTCACCATTGCCGCCGTGGCCTTGACCCACGGGCTGACGCTGCTGACGGACAACCGCAAGGATTTCCCGATGCCCGAGCTGGCGCTCTACTCCCTGCCGTAGAGTAGCCCCAACCATAGCCCCGCTTTTTTTGACACTTGCGGCGCGATCCTGGCTCGCGCGGTACTATGGATGAGAACTTGCCCGTTCTACGATATGGCACCGCCAATGCAATCGCGCCAAGACCGGCGCACCGTTGTCTCGTGGCTGCTGGGAGGCGGAGTCGCCGCTTCGCTCGCCTCGTTCTTCTATCCCGTCGTTCGCTTTGTGAACCCGCCCGCGGTTGCGGAAGCCTCCGTGAATGAAGTGGACGCGGGCAAAGCGCAGGACCTCAAGCCCAATTCGGGAAAAATCGTGAAGTTCGGAAATAAGCCCGCCCTGCTGGTGCGCATCAATGACACCGAGTGGAAGGCGTTTTCCGCCGTTTGCACGCATTTGAACTGCACCGTCCAATACCGCGAATCGCGCCGGGATATCTGGTGCGCCTGCCATAACGGCACCTATGACTTGAACGGCCGGGTGCAATCCGGACCTCCGCCCAGGCCGCTCGAGGAGCTGGTTGTGCGGGTCCGCGGCGACCAGGTTGTCATTTCGCGCCGGGCCTGACGGAGAGAACCAACTTGCCTGCCACCGACCTGAAAAACAAAACGCTCGACTGGTTGGATGAACGGACCGGCTGGCGCATGGTCCGCGATCTGGCGGACCACAAAGTGGTGCCCATACACGCCGGCACCGCCTGGTACTACTTTGGCGGCATCACCCTGTTCCTGCTGGGGATCCAAGTGATCACCGGGGTTCTGCTGCTGCTCTACTACCGGCCCAGCGTCGCCGAAGCCTTCGACAGCGTGCGCTTCATCATGACCCGCGTGCAGTTCGGGTGGCTGATACGCTCAATCCATAGCTGGTCGGCCAACCTGCTCATCCTGGCGGCCTTCGTGCACATGTTCAGCGTGGTCTTCACCCATGCGTACCGGCGCCCGCGCGAGCTCACCTGGCTTACAGGAATCGCGCTGCTGGGCCTGATGCTGGGTTTCGGATTCAGCGGGTACCTGCTGCCGTGGAACCAGATCTCGTATTTCGCCACCAAGGTGGGAACCGACATGGCCGCCAGCGTCCCCATTGCCGGTCCGGCCGCCGCCCGGTTCCTGCGCGGCGGCGAAGAAGTCGGCGCCGCCACGCTGACCCGCTTCTTCGCTTTCCACGTCATGATCCTGCCCTTGATTACGCTCGGGCTCGTCGGCCTGCATCTGCTGCTGGTCCAGAAGCACGGCATGAGCACACCCAGCGGTGTCTCCCCTTCCCAGCTCGCGCACATGAAGTTCTTCCCCAACTTCTTCCTCCGCGAGCTGGTGATCTGGTACGGTGTGCTGGCCGTGCTCGGTACCCTGGCCGCCATCTTTCCCTGGGAGCTCGGCCTGAAGGCCGACCCGTTTGCCTCGGCCCCAGCGGGCATCCGGCCGGAATGGTATTTTCTGGCGCAGTTCTACACTCTGAAGCTCATCCCCAGCCACGTTTGGTTCTTCGAAGGCGAGCTGCTGGGCCTGCTGGGATTCGGGCTGCTGGCCGCCGGATGGGTAGCGCTGCCGTTCTGGGCCACCGGCCGCAACGGCGAGCACCGCGCCCGGCTCGTCACGGCCGTGGGCGTCTTCCTGATTTGTTACCTCGCCACCTTCACCATTCTGGGTTACCTCAAATGAGAGCGCCTGCCATCCTCTTCTTTCTCTATTGGAGTCTTAGCGGCGCCTCCGCCGCGGACTCTTGCGTGACCTGCCACTCCGCCATGGAGGAAGGCACGAAAGGTCCCGCCACGCTCATCAAGAACGACGTCCATATCGCCCACGGCCTGAGTTGCGCCGATTGCCACGGCGGCGACCGCTCGAGCGACGATCCCACCATTGCCATGAGCAAAGCCAAGGGCTTCAAAGGCAAGCCGGCGCGAACCGCCATTCCGAGATTCTGCGCGAGCTGCCACGCCAATCCCGACATCATGCGCAAATTCGCGCCGGCGGAACGCGTCGATCAATACGAGCTTTACCAGACCAGCGTTCACGGCAAGCGCCTGGCGGCCGGCGATACCAACGTGGCCACCTGCATCGATTGCCACAGCGTCCACGACATCCGCGCGGTCAAGGACGGCATGTCCCCGGTTCATCCGCTGCACGTCGCCGAAACCTGCTCGCGCTGCCACTCCGACAAGCTCAAAATGGCCCCGTACAAAATTCCCACCAACCAGTTTGAAGAGTACCGGACGAGCGTGCATTGGGAGGCCATGACCAAGCGGGGCGATCTCTCCGCGCCCAGTTGCGCGTCGTGCCACGGCAACCATGGCGCCAAGCCGCCGCAAGTGGAATCGGTGGCGGCGGTGTGCGGAACGTGCCATGTGCTGTTCGAAGCGTTGTACGACAAGAGCGCTCACAAGGCGGTTTTCTCGGGGGGGTGCATCGTGTGCCATTCCAACCATGCCATCCACCAACCCTCCACGGCCATGCTGGTTGGCCCGGATGCGGTTTGTTCCGAATGCCACGAGGCGGGAACCGCCCCGGCCCAGACCGCCGCGCAACTGGCCGCGTGGATCGACGGCCTCGATCGGGCGCTGAAACAATCCGAGACCGTGCTGACGCGCGCCGAGGAGTATGGGATGGAAGTCTCCGAAGCGCAGGTGCGCCTGATCGACGGCCGCGAGAACCTGGTGAAGTCCCGTCTGGCCCTGCACGCCATCGATCCTGGCGAGATGCGCAAACCCATCGACGCCGGTATGGCCATTGCCAAGGAAACGCTCGCAGCCGGACAGGCGGCGCTGCGCGAGAAGGATTTTCGCCGGTGGGGCCTGGCCGTGTCGGTGATTTTGATTGGCATTGCGATTCTGGCCATCCGCTTCCTGATCCGCCGGATCGAGGCCAGGCCCTGACATGCCCCCGCGTGCCGCCAGCCGCCCGGCGCCGATTCCGAAGAAGCCGCCCGCGGCCGCGCCGCGCTGGTTGCGGCCCCTCATCCTGGCGCTCTCCGCATTCGCGCTGATGGGCTGGTTCTCCACCGAAGTCTCCGATCCGGATACCTGGTGGCTTCTCAAGAGCGGCCAGTACATCTGGCAGAACCATAAGCTGCCGGTTCCCGATCCGTTCGCCTATACCACCTACATGGGCAAGCCGGCTTTTCCGGGCGAAGAGCACATGCGCGATTTCGACTTGACCCACGAGTGGCTGTCGGAAGTGGTCTTCTACGTGGTCTACGCCGCCGGGGGGTTCGCGGGGCTGGTTCTATTCCGCGCGGCGTTGCTTACCGGTTTCTGCGGAGTCGTCGGGCTGGTGGCCTTTCACCGGTCCAAGGGCTTCTATCGCGCGCTGGGCGCGGCGTTCCTGGCCGCGAGCATCGCGATCCGGTTCCGCTCGGACCGGCCGTTCCTGATCGGTTTCTTACTGCTGGCGCTGGTGATGGCCGCCCTGGAATACCGCCGGTGGCTGTGGCTGCTCCCTCCCCTGTTTGCGGTGTGGGCCAACCTGCATGGCGGATTCTTCCTGGGTTGGGCGCCGCTGGGGGCCTGGTGCGCCGAGGCCCTGTTTCTGCGATGGCGCGGCAGGCCGGTGGCCGATGAGCGCCGTCTGTGGCTGGTGAGCGCGGCCTCGATCCTGGCGTCGGGTCTGAACCTCAACGGCTTTCGCGCCGCTACCATCTTGTCCACTTATCAGAACAGCGCCTTGCAGATGTCGCTGTGGGAATGGCAGCACACGGCGCTATGGCCTCCGGAGGCGTTTGGCGTGGTGCTGTTCGCCGCGGCAGCGGCGCTCGTGTGGGCCCGCGGCCAGGCCCGCGTGGCCGACTGGCTGCTGTTTCTGGCCTTCGCCGCCGCCGGCATCGACGTGGTTCGGAATGCCATCTTGATGGGCCTCATCGGGCCCATCGTGATTGCCAGTTACATCCCCTGGAAGCGGACTGTGCCGGTGCTGGCGGAGTTTCTGGTGGCCGTCCTGGTGCTGGCCGGCGCGGGCGCCCTGATCGCGCGCGGCAGCGCCTTCCAGTTCCACGCCGCCGAGTGGAGATACCCCGCCGGGGCCGCCGATTTCCTGCTGGCGCACAACGTCTCCGGCCCGATGTTCAATACCTACGGGTATGGCGGCTACCTGATTTGGCGGCTGTGGCCGCACGAGCGGGTTTTCATCGACGGCCGCGCGCTCAACGAATCGGTGTTCCTGGATTACCGGCGCATGGTCGGTAACGCCGATTCGACCGGCGGCAAGAGTGCCGACGAACTCCTCGACCAGTACGGCGTTCAAGTCATTGTCATGGACGGGTTCGAATTCACCTCGGGAGAGACCTACCTGCTGCCGGCGGCCCTTTCGGACCCCAGCCAAAAGGAATGGAAGCTGGTCTACCAGGATGCCCAGGCGGTGGTCTTCATGCGCCATCCGCCGCAGGGGGTCGAGCCCCTGAATTCTCTGGACGCGCTCACCAGCATGGAGGCGCAGTGCGCGGAGCACATCCGGCACCTTCCGGGACAGCCTCTCTGCGCCCGCGGCCTAAGCCAGTTGTTCGCCCGCATCGGCGACACGCCCCGTGCCCGCCGCTGGATGGTCTTCTACATGGAACACCGGGTCGAGCCCGACCCGGAAGCCGACAGCATGTACCGGCGGCTGTTGGGGACGCCGTAGGCGCGTTGTAGATCGTGGCAAAGGCGCTCGAATAAGCGCTCGGCAGTACCTCGCTGCTGAATTGCCGGAAATCGGTAAACCCCTGGCGACTCGGGAGATTGACGGCCGGCGCCGGCCGCAGGCGCAGACGCGTGTCGGGAACTACGGGCCCAAGTGGAAGACGGATCTCCAGTCGCAAGGGCGTTTATGAGGTGGCGTGACTGCTTCAGTCACCCGCGGCGCATGAATGGGCTCACCCGCTAAGGCCTTGATCAGCCGGTCGTGGCGATCACAAAAGCGGCCCCCCGTGGCTAGGGTCGCGCTGCTTTTGGACGACGCTGTTCCGATAGCACCCTTGTTAGCTCTCAACCTGATATCGTCAGCATATGAGAACGCGCCGACGAATCAGGCGGTTCCTTCCCTTTCGCAATACGCCTTGGCTGGCATCCAAGATCGACAGCGTTAGCTGCCCTGCGTTTCGGGCACTGTCTCGGAGAACCTCGACCCCTCTCGCTCAACACGGTGAACATGGACAGAAGCCCACCTCGCTCCGCGAACGTTAGGGCGCGCTGGTAACACCCATTGACTCAGTCGCTTCCAGGCCCAAAACGCCCGATAGATGAAGCAAAGCCGACCTACCGGGACCTATCACAGCTAAATCGGCCGTAAACTATTGACTCCTCGGCGGTTCTCTGGTTCTTGAGAATCAGTCCGCCTGTCTTTGCTGTACAATTGATCCATAGAGCAGACGAGCGGGTCCGACCTCAGGACCCTGGATTGGTTCCCGCAGCCCGGGAAGGGGTGGCGATGATGACGAGTCTGTTGATCACCACGCCGGATGGCAGCACGAAGACGGTGCCGCTCGAAGGCGATAGCCTGCCTCTCGGGCGGAGCGGGGTCGGGCCGCTCACATTTCCGGAGGACTTCGGCCTGTCTCGGCAGCATCTCACTTTCGAGCGCGAGGGCGACCAGTGGTCGGTAGCCGATCTTGGGAGCAAGAACGGCACGCTGGTCAACGGCGTCAAGATTGCCGGCAAACAGCTCCTTCGCCCCGGCGACCGGATTCAAGCCGCCCGCGTAGAGATCGTCTACGAACCGCTGCAAGCGAGCCCGACCGTCGTTTTCGAAGCGGCTGCCCAGGAGACCTCCGAAACAAGCGCAGTCACCTCGCTCAAGGAGATCCGGTCCGCTCCCGGCTCGGCTGGCGAGCGCTGGCTGACCCCGTTGCAGGCCTTGATCCGTGCCGGGCGAGAACTGGTCGTCGGTCGCCCACTCGCGGAACTCTTTCCCGTCATTCTCACGCTCTCGATGGAGTCGGTGGGAGCGGAGCGGGGCGTGCTGCTCACTTTGGAAGGCGGGCGGCTGACGCCGCAAGCCTCAAACGGCGGCGAGTTCCGGATCAGCACCACGGTGAGAGACAAAGTTCTCGACGAGCGCGCATCCCTGCTGGTGCAGAACGTACTCGACGACCAGGTGCTGCGGGCCAGAGAGAGCATTGTGGCGGGGGGAGTGCGCTCGTTCATGGCTGTGCCGCTGCAAACCGATGAGCGGGTCACCGGGCTGTTGTACGTGGATTCCTGCCACCATGAGCGCCTCTTCACCCGCGACGAGCTGAACCTGCTGACGGTGATGGCGAACGTAGCCGCCATCCGAATCGAACACGCCCGCCTCGCCGAGGTGGAGGCAGCCGAGAAGCGTATGAGAGGCGATTTGGAGCAGGCGGCGGAGATCCAGCGCCAACGGTTGCCCGCGTCCGCGCCTGAAATCGCTGACCTGGATCTCGCGGGGCACAACGTTCCCTGCCACACGGTCGGCGGCGACTACTACGATTTCCTCCCGCTCCCCGGCGGCAGGGTGATCATTCTGGTGGCGGACGTTGCCGGCAAGGGCATGCCCGCGGCCCTGATGATGATGGACCTGCAAGCCAGGGTGCGCATCATGACCGGCGATCCGGACAACGCAGCCGGGCTCGTCGATCGCCTCAACCGCAGCCTTGCCGGCGCCTGCCCAAGCAATCGCTTCATTACGATGTTCCTCTGTGTTCTGGATCCCGGCACGGGGCAATTGACTTACTGCAACGCCGGGCACAATCCACCGTTGCTGCTGAGGGCGGATGGAAGCGTCGAGGAACTATCGGAGGGAGGCCCTGTCCTGGGACTGCCGCTGAGAATAGCCTACCGGCAGGGGCAGCGCACTTTGCGGCCGGGTGACCTGGTCGCGCTGTTCAGCGATGGGGTGACGGAAGCGGAGAACCCCGCGGGAGAGGAGTTCGGCACCCAGCGACTCGCGGCAATTCTGGCCCAGCGCCGGAAGGAATCCTCAGAGGTCATCATCGGCGCGGTCAAGCAGGCCGTCGAGGAGTGGAGGATGGGGGCGCCCGCGGCGGACGACGTCACCCTCGTCGTCGCGCGGCGAACCGGATAGGGGATGCCAGCTGCCGACGCTCGTTTGATCACGTTGCGGCCGCCTTCCGCCGACGCTGTCAGCGGCGTCCCTCTTCCGATATCGATGCTCAAGATCCCGAATCCACCCAAATGAGCGCGACGCCCATTCTCCGGAATATCCTGGAGGCGATCGCTTTCGATAGGTTGGCAGCCCTGAGGTCAACACCGCCCTCGTAGTCCATGTAGGCAGGTACCCTGAAATCCGCCACCGGCCTGGATTGGCCAAAACCCGGCCCGCAACCGCCGCCATCCAGACCGTCGCAACCACCAGTTTCTGAGCTCTCATTTTCGCTGCTCCCGGCCGGAACGTGGAAGAGGCACGAAATCGGGGCTACAAACGGGAGAATCAGGGCGTAGAATAGTGGAAACGCAAGGACGGTCGGCTCCTATGGCGGATTCTCGCGGTGAAGTCACCGTGCTGCTGGGCGAACTGAAGCTCGGGCGCAAGGACGCGCTGGAGCGGCTCATGCCGGTGGTTTACCGGGAGTTGCGCCGCGTAGCTGGCCGTTGCATGCGCGACGAACGGGCCAGTCACACCCTCCAGCCCACCGCCCCGGTCCACGAGGCGTTCCTCCGGTTGGTGGACCAGGACCGCGCCGAGTGGCAGAACCGCGCCCAGTTCGTCGGCGTGGCAGCCCAGCTTGTGCGCCGCCTCCTGGTGGACCACGCCCGCGGACGCCGCGCTCTCAAACGCGGCATCCCTGTCACCATGGACGAAGAGATATTCAATCGGGCCGCCGGCGCCGACCACACCGAGGAAATCCTGGCTCGCCTAGCGGAACTCGACCCGCAGCAGGCACGTATCGTCGAACTGCGCTATTTCGGCGGCCTTTCGGTGGAGGAAACCGCCGAGGCCATGGCGATCTCCTCCCACACCGTGAAGCGCGACTGGGCCATGGCCAAGGCCTGGATGAAGACCCAACTGGAGAATGGAGGGTCTCGATGACGCCGCAGCGCTGGAGCAGAATCAAGGAGGTCTTTGGCGCGGCACTGGAGAAACCCGAGCCAGAACGGCCGGCTTTCCTCGATTCCGCTTGCGGCGGCGACGCGGAATTGCGCGCGGAGGTGGAGCGCCTGCTGGCGAAAAGCGACGCCGCCGGCATGCCCAGCCCCGCCAGCGGATTCCTGAACGCCGCCCGCGAACTCGCGCCCGGCGACGCGGTGGCGCACTACCGCATCGAAGCCAGGCTAGGCGAGGGCGGCATGGGCGTGGTCTACAAGGCCAGCGACACCCGCCTGGGCCGCAGCGTCGCCCTCAAATTCATCAAGGCCCAATTCAGCCGCCTGTGGGAGCGCGAGGCGCGGGCGGTGGCGGCGTTGAACCATCCGCACATCGCCACGCTCTATGAAGTCGGCGACCACGAAGGTTCGCCGTACCTCGCCATGGAGTTGGTCGACGGGCGGCCGCTCAAAGGCCCGCTCCCGGTGAAACAGGTGATCGAGTACGGCATTCAGATAGCCGACGCACTGGCGGCGGCTCACGCGGCGGGCATCGTGCATCGCGACCTGAAGCCCGGCAACATTCTGGTGACGAAGAAGGGGTCCGTCAAGGTGCTGGATTTCGGCCTGGCGAAACTGGCGGAGCGGGAGGGTGCGCTGGCCTCCACTCAGACCGCCGGCGTGGCGGGCACGCCAGGCTACATGGCGCCCGAGCAGTTCGAAGGTAAGTCGGCCGACACCCGCAGCGACATCTTCGCCTTTGGCTGCATCCTCTACGAACTGTTGAGCGGCCGCCGGGCGTTCCCGGGCGAGACCATCATCGCCGCGCTGACCGCCGCCGCCACTACGGAACCGAAACCGCTGGAGGGAGTGCCGGAGCGACTGGATGAACTGGCTCGCCTCTGCTTGCGCAAGGACCCCGAGCGCCGCCTCCAGCACATCGACGACGCGCGGATCATGCTGGAAGTCCTTCGCGAGGGTCTCGGGTCTGGGGGAACCGGAGCGCCGGGTGGCGCCGAAGCGGACGACCGGCGCGGGAATGCGCCCATCGCCGCCGCGGAAGGCGGCGATCCCCAGGGCCGCCGCCGGTGGATCATGGCTGCCATCGTGATATTTGCGTTGGCAGTGTCGGGTGGAGTTGGCTTCCTCCTGTGGTGGTGGAGCTCCCGATCCGCCAATCCGCGACCCGACCTGCAACGCATTACGTGGGACGGCGATCTCAATCTGAATCCCACGTTATCCGCCGATGGCCGGCTGCTGGCGTTCGCGTCGGATCGCGCAGGCGACGGGAATCTCGATATCTTCGTGCGCCAGGTCAGCGGCGGTGAACCGATCCGCCTCACTCACGATTCCGGCGAGAACGTCGATCCCTCGATTTCTCCGGATGGCAGCCAGATTGCGTTTCGCTCCAACCGAGGGGGCGGCGGCATTTACACCGTGCCGACATTGGGGGGCCAGGAACGCCTGATTGCGGCCGAAGGCGCCAATCCGCGCTACTCTCCGGACGGAAGGTGGATCGCGTACTGGATCGGAGACGCCGCGAGCCCAGTGCCATCCGGCCGGGTGTACATTGTGCCGGCAACGGGAGGCCCGCCGGTACGGCTACAGCCGTCTATTGCCGGCCGCTACCCGGTGTGGACACCCGATGGCGCCCACATTGTTTTCGAAGGAATGAGAACAGAAGGAGCGGGCACCGCGCTACCCGATTGGTGGGTGGCCCCGCAGGCTGGCGGTCCGGCTGTGAAGACCGGAGCGCTGGATCTGGTCCGCCGCGCCGGTTTGACGGCCAAGGCAGCGGGCGGGTGGCTCGGAAACAAGCTGGTCTTTTCAGCACGCGAGGGAAACACAAGATCTCTGTTCAAGATTCCTATTTCGCTGAGGACCTGGCGGGCGGATGGCCCTCCCGAGCCAGTGACTTTCGGGACGGGGACCGATGGGGATCCCCAGACTTCCCGGAACGGGCGAATCGTCTTCACAAGCCTGCAGTATGAGGTCAACGCCTGGTTCCGCCGGGTGGACGGCCACGGCCGGATTGTGGACAACACCGACCGCCGGATCACCACGGGCGCCGCCTTCCATTCGAACCTGTCGTTGTCGTCGGAGGGCAGCCTGGTGGTGTTTATCTCTGGACGGCATCCACGCGCCAATGTCGGGGCCCAGAACCTGCGCAGCAGCCTTGAAATCGCGATCACTCTGGACACCGCCGATAAATGCTCGGCGGCGCTTCGCGGCGACGGGACCCGCGTGGCATGGTCGGTGTGTGGTCCCGGACCGGAGAGCATCCTGACGGCGGCTATCTCGCCCGGGCCGACCGCCGGGCCGCCGGAGAAAGTGTGCGAGGACTGTGGACGGGTGGCGGAGTGGTCCCCCTCGGGAGACCGAATTGTGTTCGTGGACCATGCGACACCGACGCGCATCGGAATGCTCACGGTAGGCACGGCCAAGCGCTCCGCCATCGCCAGTTCACGTTTCGCACTGGAAAGTCCACGATTTTCGCCCGACGGGAAGTGGCTGGCATTTACTTACAAATTGGCCGACCACGCCGGTATCGGCGCGATGCCTATTGCCGATGGAACCCCCGCTCCGGAGAGCGAGTGGGTGCGCATCACCGACGGGCAGTCCTGGGACGAGAGGCCGGTGTGGGCCGAGGATGGGGAAGCGCTGCTCTTCTTCTCGAGGCGGGACGGCTTCGGTTGTGTCTGGCGGCAGGAGGTAGATCCGTTTACCAGGCGGGCCAAGGGCAGTCCCACGCCGGCGATCCACTTCCATCGCCGGCGATTCTCCATGAACGAGCTGGGGGCTTCGCTGGTATCGCTGGCCGGCGCGCGGCAGATGTTTGCCTATACGCTGCTGGAGTCGAGCGCCAGCATATGGACGCTCGACCCGTTGCGGCCGGATGGGAAGTATTGAGACCCGGCCAGAAAATCCGAAGTTTCCGCTTGTCACCGCACAGGGGGAGGAGTATTCTGAATCGGAGGATCACCGTATGGCAGTTCGCCCTTCCAAGCGCTTAGGCAAGGCCAAGAAAGTGGAAGTCTCGATCGACGTGGGCGACCTCAAGCCCACTCCGGAACAGGTAGCGCGCCTGAAGGCCATAGTGGAGTGCGTAGTACTCACGTGGGTCAGGGCCGATGTGAGCGACAAGCGTCTATTCTGCCTGGACTTCAACGAAGACCAGCACCCTTGCGACAACCAATAGAGCCGGCCGCGCAAATCCCGAGGGGATGATTTTCGGCCGCATTGCCACCAAGTCGGACCATGCGCATTTGTCTGCTCAGCGCCCCCATCATCGCTTATCATGGCGACGATACGGACAATCGGCGCAACCAGCGCATTGCCGAGACTCCTCCGCTCGGCATTCTGACGCTCGCGGCGGTTCTCGAACGTCTCTCGATCACTCCGGTTGTAATCCATCTGAACCGCCTTTATGCCGAGTATCTGGCAAGAGACCGCGGGTTCCGCGCGGAGACGAGTTTCTGCGCGTTTGCCGCTTCCCATGTGGCCCAGGGCTTTGACATCATCGGGCTTAGCACCATCTGTAGTTCTTACCCGCTGACGCTCCGGTTGGCAGCCCGGTTGAAGCACGCCAACCCCGATACGGCGATTGTATTGGGGGGACCGCAAGCATCGGCGGTGGATGTGGCCACCATGGAATCGTTCCCCTCTATCGACATCGTCGTACGGGGCGAGGCGGACGAGACGATGGTGCGTCTGCTCGACGCCGGGGTGCGGCCGGCCGCCCTGGCATCGGTACCTGGGGTGACGTTTCGAAGCGGGACCGGCCGCATTGTGCGCAACTCCGACGCGCCATTGATTGCGGATCTGGACAAAGTGCCGTTCCCGGCCTTCCATCTGATCGGCGGGGTGGACTGGGCGTCGTATGTGTCGCTGGAGATCGGCCGCGGCTGTCCCTTCTCATGCACGTTCTGCTCGACCAGCAGTTTTTTCCGGCGCCGGTTCCGGCTGAAGTCCCCGGCGGCGGCGATCGGGCAGATGAAGCGGCTGAAACGCGAATACGGAGTGGAGGATCTGGGACTGGTGCATGACATGTTTACCGCGGACCGGAAACGCGTGGTGGAGTTCTGCAAAGCTCTGCTCGACTCCGGGGAAAGGTTCCGGTGGACGTGCAGCGGGCGCACCGATTCGATCGACGGGGAACTTCTCGAACTGATGCATGCCGCGGGGTGTTGCGGCCTCTTCTTTGGGATTGAGACCGGTTCCTCGCGCCTGCAAAAAACCATTCGGAAGAACTTGCAGCTTCCGCAGGCATCGGCATGTGTGGCGAGAACCTCCAGCGCCGGAGTGAAATCAACGGTGTCCCTCATCATTGGGCTTCCGGAGGAAACTCCGGAAGACCTGGCTCAGACGATTGCCTTCCTGATGGATACGGCCCGATGGGATGAGGTGGAATCGCATCTGCACATCCTGGCGCCGTTGGCGGGCACGCCATTGCACGACCGTTTCCGTGGCACACTGCTTCTGGACCAGGTGTATTCGGATATGTCGCACCAGGGTTGGTTGCAGGATGCGGCCGACCTGGAGCTGATCGCCGCCCATCCCGACATTTTCGTCAACTTCTATGGATTGCCGGCGCCCGCCCTGGACCGCTCGTACCTCAAGCGGCTGCGCGAGTTCGCGATGCACGGGCTGGCGCGCTTTCGGTGGCTATACATCGCGCTCCACCAAACCAAGGGCGGGTTGCTGAATGTGTTTGAACAGTGGGAATCGAGCGGGCTCCCCCCCAAGGCCAACGGCTTGGACGCCACGTTCTACTACAGCTCGCCGGTATTCCGCCGCGATTTCACCCGCTTTGTCAGGCTGGAATACCTGCTCCGCCCTCAAGCCGATCCGGCGCTGGATGCTTTGGTGCGATTCGAGGAGAAGCTGCTGGACGCGCCGGCGCCCAAGGCCCTGCCGGAAGCCGCCGATGCGGACGTGTGGAGCGCCGCCGGGATCCGCAACGTCATTCCCCATCTGAGGCCGGATGTGCGGCTGGTGACACTGGATGTGAATCTGGGCAAGATCTTCGATCGGCTTCGGCAAGGAAAGGGCCTGCCCCAACCGGAGCCTTGCCGGGTCGATATCGCCACCCGATCCAGAAAGTGGGGTGGCTCGGATATCATCCAGTTGACTCGCTTGTCGGCGTCGTTTCTGGCGCTCTGCGATGGAGAACGTACGCTTGCCCACATCGCGTCGGACCTCGATTCCGTCGAGGAGATAGCGGGGATTTCACGTGAACAGCTTTGCGCCGCGGCGTTCGAGGAACTCCGCAACCAGCGCCTTCTTGCATGGCGTCATGCAAGAATCTCGAGCCCGCCGGCCGGAAAGTCGCCGGGGTCATGCGGTAATGATTAGCCCGCACTCGGTTATCATCTGCTCAGGAGCACATCTCAGCCTCTGGACCCGGTTACAGAAGCGCACGATGGGCGGGCACCCGGCACTGAGCTTTATAGGAAAGTTCACGGTCCAAGAACAATCGAGGGTCGAGTACATGGTGCGTGCGATCGGCAAGAGCACCAGGGCGAATATCTTCGTAAACATGCCCGCTAGTCAATGTGCCCGACACGGTCGAACAGCTCCGGCAGTGCGGCTTTTATTTGAGTGAATCCCTGATCCGTGCTGCATTCCAGGAGTGGCTCTGAGCCACATCAGTCTCTGCCGCCGGCGCCACTTCGCCGTAATACGCCCGCTGCTGACGTGTGGTAGGTCAACCGATAGGTCCTCCCTGACGCCGCACGGGCCGGGCTGCGCGCTCGGCGGCGATGAGCACGCCGGAGTCACAACTGTTTCAGCCAATCGATTCATGCACATACGGTCAAACCGCTTTACCCCGGTCTTATACTGGAAACAGAGAGGGTTCCCGCTTTGCCATACTGTCCGAAAATGGGATTGGCTTCTGGCCAAGGCATTCCTGCCGGCCACGCTGGCAATCACGCCAGCATGCACCCTACCCCGGCGGATTGGCTTCGTTTCGCATTTTCGGATTGCCGTTGCCCCGCACACCTTACGGTTGGCTTCGTTCCGCACCTGTGGCCCAGGCATTCTTGCCGGCCACGCCGGCAATCACGCCAGCGTGCGTCCCACCCCGGCGGATTGGCTTCGTTTCGCATTTTCGGTTTGTCTTCGCCCTGCACACCTCACGATTGGCTTTGTTCCGCACCAGCACCATCTGTGGGCCGGCCGAACATTCCCACAACAAAGGTCCAGTATGTCCTAATATCCGCCAACGCTTTCGGGTTATACTGTGGTTACAAAGGGATGATATGAAAAAGTATGGCAAGTTCGGCGCGTTGATCGCCGTGGTGGTCGGCACCCTGGCGTGGCTCGCCACTACCGGGATGAACGAAACCAAGACCTACTACAAGACCATTTCCGAGCTTGGCCAGATGGGAGACCAGGCATACGGAAAACGGCTCCGCGTGGGGGGCGACGTGGAGAGCGGGTCTATCCAGCGCACCGGGAGCCAGGTGCGGTTTGTGCTGGTTCAGGACAAGTTGAAACTGAAAGTGGCGTACACGGGCACCGATCCCCTGCCGGATACCTTCCGCGACGGCGCCCAGGCTCTCGCCGATGGCAAGCTCGATAAGGATGGCGTGTTCCGCGCCGCCAAGATTCAAGCCAAGTGTGCCTCGAAGTATGAAGCCAAGCCGGGGCAGTTGCCGTCCGGCCAGGCTGCGCCCAATATCAATAACGGCAAGAGCAGCATCTAGAGAGGGATATGGAAAATCTGGGTTCGCTGGGCATCCTGCTGGCCTTGTGTGTGGCTCTGTACGCCACGGTGGCTTCCGTCATCGGCGGCATTCGCCAGAAGCCTTTCCTGGTGGTCAGCGGGCAGCGCGCGGTCTACTCCGTCTGGGTGCTCATCACCCTGGCCTCGGGCATCCTGGTCTACTCCCTCATGACCGGCGATTTCCGGTTCGCCTACGTGGCGGAGCACTCCAACCGCAGCATGCCCGCGCTGTACAAGTTCGCGGCCTGGTGGGGCGGGCAGGAAGGGTCGCTGCTGTTCTGGAGCTGGCTGCTCTCCACCTATGCCGCGGTGGTCGTCTTAACGAACCGGCGCAAGCACCGCGACATGATGCCGTACGTGGTGGGCGTGCTGACCACGGTCGAGGCCTTCTTCCTGGTGCTCAACAACTTCATCGCCAATCCGTTCCAGATGCTGGCGACGGACAAACTCATCGTGGCGGTGCCGGACGGCAACGGGCTGAGCCCGCTGCTGCAATACCCGGCCATGGCGATCCACCCGCCCATGCTGTACCTGGGCTACGTGGGATTCGCGGTGCCCTTCGCGTTTGCCATCGGGTCGCTCATCACGCGCCAGCCGGGCGACGGGTGGATCCATACCACGCGCCGCTGGACGCTGGTCACGTGGCTGTTTCAGAGCACCGGCGTCTTGCTGGGCGCGGCGTGGGCCTACCACGTGCTGGGTTGGGGCGGCTATTGGGGTTGGGACCCGGTAGAGAACGCTTCCCTGCTCCCGTGGCTGAGCGGCACGGCGTTCCTGCATTCGGTAATGATACAGGAGAAGAAAGGCATGATGAAGGTCTGGAACATCGTGCTGATCTCGGCCACCTTTTTCCTGTGCATCCTGGGCACCTTCATGACGCGCTCCGGGTTTGTGGAGTCGGTGCATGCGTTCGCGCGCTCGGATATCGGCAAGTACTTCGTCACCTTCCTGGCGGCGGGCATCGCGGCTACGATTTACCTGATTCTGGATCGCCTGGATTACCTCAAGAGCGAGGCGCAACTGGAAAGCGTGGTCTCGCGCGAATCGAGCTTCCTGTTCAACAACCTGATCCTGCTGGCGAGCTGCTTCGCGGTGCTGTGGGGCACGCTGTTCCCGACGATTTCCGAAGCTGTCTCCGGAAATCGAATTTCGCTCGACGCCGACTGGTACAACCGCCTGATGGTCCCCATCGGGCTGTTCCTGCTGTTCCTCACGGGCGTGGGACCGCTGTTTGCGTGGCGTAGAACGTCGCTCGACAGCCTGCGGCGGAATTTCCAATGGCCGGGCATTGCGTCGCTGGTGCTGGTAGGCGCGCTGGTGGCGGCGGGCATGCGGCAATTCTACCCGTTGATCTCGTTCGGCTTCTGCCTGTTCGTGGCGCTGACGGTGAAGATCGAGTTCTACAAGGGCGCGCGGTCCATTGCCGCCAAGAACAATATGAACCTGCTGCGCGCCACGGTCGAACTGACGCACCGGAATACCAGGCGCTACGGCGGGTACCTGGTCCACATGGGGATCGTGCTGATGTTCATCGGGTTCACCGGCCACGCTTTCAACCAGAGCGAAGTGAAAGAACTGAACACCGGGGACATCATGCGCGTGGGCGCTTACGACCTGAAGATGGTGGACTTGCACCAGGGCGAGAACGAAAACTACCAGTGGCATCGCGCTACCATGCAGGTTTCGAAGAACGGCGATCCGCTGGGCACGCTGGAACCGGAGAAGCGGTTCTATAAGGCGAGCAAGCAGGGCACTTCGGAAGTCGGCATCCGGCAGCGGCCCAATGAAGACCTGTACCTGAATTTCGGCGGCATGTCGGACGACAATCAGCGCGCGGTGATCCAGGCGTACGTTTTCCCGCTGGTTTCGTGGATCTGGATCGGCGGCCTGGTGCTGATTGGCGGCACCCTGGTGTGCCTAGTCCCGAGCAAGATCAAGATGCAATACGCCCGCACGGAAGTGGTGGGCGTCATAAACAAACATGCGACGGTTCAAAACTAGCTTTCTGGCCGTGATTCTGGCGGCGGCTGCCCTGGCGCAGACGGCCTCCGAGAAGCCCAGCACGGACGTGCGCCGCGTGGGGGCGCGGCTGGCCTGCCAGTGCGGGTGCAAGGATTCGGTGGCCACCTGCAGCATGCTGGAGTGCAGCTTTTCGAAGCCCGCCAAGGAACGCATCGCGCAGATGCAGGCCGTGGGCATGTCGGACGAGCAGATCATCCAGGCGTTCGTCCGCGACTACGGCCCGGGGATCTATCTGGCGCCGCCCAATGCGTGGGGGTGGATTGTCCCGTATGCCTCGGTTCTGCTGGGCCTGGCGATGATCTGGCTGTTCGTGAAGAGGTACCGCAAGCCCAAGGCGCTGGCGGAAATCGGGTCGCTCGAAATTGACGACCCGGCGCTCGAGAAGTACAAGGACCAGATCGAAGAGGATCTGGCGAAGCTCGAATGATCATCGCTCTTGCGTGCGTCATCGCGATCGCCGTCATCGCGTTCATACTCGGAGTGAGGGTCAAGGACCTGCCCGAGCCGGAGCTGGAGTCGCCGTTCTTGCACTTAGATGAGCGCAAGGCCGCCATCTACGAGAACCTGCGCGACCTCCAGTTCGAGTGCCGCGTAGGTAAACTTTCCGACGAGGATTACCAGAACACCAAGAAAGACCTGCAAAGGGAGCTGGCCGAGGTGCTGGCCGAGGTCGACGCGCTCAAAGCCAGCTTGGCCTTGGTGGGGCAGGCGGTGCCGCCTGCCCATACACTAAATGGTTATGCATGTGCCTTTTGTGGCGCAAACTTCGACAAACCGTTGAAGTTCTGCGGCGAGTGCGGCAAGCCCATGAAGGTGGCCCAGGCATGAGAACAATCGGCCTGCTTCTGCTGCTGTGCGCCCCCGCCATGGCGGCCACGAAAGTCGGCAAGCACATGATCCTGTTCGAGCCGGGCGGCGGGCAGATGGTGGTCAACGAAACCTATCTGTGCAGCACAACGGGTGGTGGCAGGCTGCCATTCTACTTGCCGGCGGCGGCCAACGGCCAAGTGCAGGTGAACGCCACGGCCCCTGGCGGCACGCCCATCGGGGCGGCGGTGAAGAAGACCTCAAAGCCGGATGTCTATACGGTGGATGTTCCGGTGAAGCCGGGCGAGACACGGGTCGACATCGCCTACACCGTGCCCTACACCGAGGGTGCGGCGTACGAGGGTAAGATCGTCACCCAGGACGACAACACTTACCTCATCGCGCCCAGCGGCATGACGCTCGAGGGAGAGAACCTCAACGACCTGGGGCTGGAACCGCGCACGCAGGATCACATTTATGGGCTGACGGGCGCCGCGTACAAGGTCGTGTTGACCGCGGAGGCCTCGGATTCCGATAGCGGCCCGCGCATCGAGCAGATCATGCCGCGGATTTATGGCCAGGCCTGGCTGATCGTGGCGTTGGCGCTGGGCGCGCTGGCGCTGGGCCTGGCGCTGCTCTACCGCGCGGCGCCCCCCACCGCCACCAAGGAGACCAATGAGCGCGGTGGCCGTTGACGGCGTCTGGAAGTTCTATGGCGACTTCCCCGCCCTGCGCGACGTGCACCTCGAAGCCGCGCCGGGATCGTGCCTGGCGCTGATCGGGCGCAACGGCGCGGGCAAGACCACGCTGCTGCGCATCATGGCCGGCTTTTCGCGGCCGGGCCGCGGCCAGGTCCGGATTTTCGGCAACCCGCCTAGGGAAACCGAAACGCGGCGGCAAATCGGATTCATCGGCCACGGGATCTCGGTCTACGACGAGCTGTCGGCGCTGGAGAACCTGACGCTGTTCGGCAGGCTTTACGGATTGGCCGACCCGCGGCGCTCGGCGCTCGAATGGCTGGAGCGTACGGGCCTGGAGCGCGTCCGCAACGGGCTGGTGCGCGAGTTTTCACGCGGCATGCGGCAGCGGCTGGCGGTGGCGCGCGCCTTCCTGCACGACCCTTCGGTGCTGCTGCTGGACGAGCCGTTCACGGCGCTGGACGATCGCGCCATTGCGGTGCTGCAAACTCTGCTCCGCCAGGCCCTGGCCGACGGTAAGACCATCATCCTCTCGACCCACCAGTTGCGGGAAGCCCTCGAGCTGGCCTCGCACGTCGCGCTGTTGAACCGCGGACAGGCGGCATTTTGCGGCCCATCGACGCCGGAAATGGCGGCCGATCCCGGCCTGATTTACGCGCGATACGGCGAGGGCTGATGCGATTCTTCCGGCAGGTGCTCACCATTGCGGCGAAGGATGTGCGCGCCGAGCTTCGCACCAAGGAGGCCATCAACGCGTCGTTGGCTTTCGCGCTGGTGATCCTGCTGCTGTTCAGCTTCGCATTCGATCCGACGGAGGAGACCACGAGGGAAATCTCGGGCGGGCTGCTGTGGATCGTGTTCGCGTTCGCAGGGGCGCTGGTGCTGAACCGCAGCTTCGCGCGCGAGTTGCCCAACGACTGCTTGGACGCGCTGATCGCGGCGCCCATTTCGGGAGCGGCCCTGTTCCTGGGCAAGGCGGTGGCGAATTTCCTGCTGGTGCTGGCGGTGGAGCTGGTCTCGTTGCCGGTGTTCGGCATCTTCTACAATGTGCGCTGGACCTCGCAATTCGGGGAACTCATGCTGGTGCTGGCGCTGGGCACCTGGGCGCTGACGGTGATTGGCACGATCTTCAGCGCCCTCACGGTCAACATCCGGCTGCGGGAAGTGATGCTGCCGATGCTGACCTATCCGATCCTGGTGCCGGCGTTATTGGGCGCGATGCAGTTGACCACGGGGCTGGTTGCCGGCCAGCCGATCGGGCCGGACACGGTGGCGTGGCTGAAAATGCTGATCGGGTTCGACGTGGTTTACACCGCGGTCTCGCTGGTTCTGGTCGAGAGCGTGCTGGTGGGATGATGGTGCAGTGTGCTATGTGGGGCAGGATTGCATCCTGCGCGGCGGTTTGCAACCGCCGCCGGCCTGCCAAGGCCGATTGGAAATCGGCCGCAGCTTACAAAGCTGCCCCACAAGTGGAAGCAGTGCGGGTGACCTATGCGTGAAAAGATCCTTTACGTTCTGGGTATTGTGGCGCTCGCCATTCTGGCGTGGAATATCAACGCCATCGCGCGCCTGCCGGAAGAGACCGAGCAGGGTGTGACGTTCAAGATCATCTTCTTCCACGTCCCCATGTGGGCCGCCGCTATAACCGCAGCCTGCGCGGCGCTACTCGCGAGCGTGGGCTTCCTCGTAACCAAAAACTTCAGGTTCGACGCCGCGGCGGTGGCTGTTACAGAGGTGGGGCTGGCGTTCACGACGGTCGGCCTGGTCACCGGCTCGATTTGGGGCCGCGAGATCTGGGGCATCTGGTGGACCTGGGACGCACGCCTGACCTCGGCCCTGGTGTGCTGGCTGCTGTACGCGGGCTACCTGATGTTGCGCAAGGCCATCGAGGAACCCACGCAGCGCGCCACCTTTGCCGCCGTGTTTTCCATTTTCGCTTTCATCGACGTTCCGATCGTGACCTTTTCCATCAAGTGGTGGCGCACGCAGCACCCGCAGCCGGTCTTTTGGGCCGGCGGAAGCTTCCCGCCGGACTGGACGAGGCACTTCCTGTGGAACATGGCCGCGATGCTGCTGCTCGGCATTGTGATGGTTGCCGTGCGCTTGCGGCAGGAAGAAGCGCAACGGGAAATCCACTCGCTGCGCCGCATGGCGCATGCCCAGTGACGGAGACCCTCTTATGCACCTGATTTCACAAACACCTCTGGTCGCGCAGCTCGTATCCGACGCGGAGCGCCTGCAGCACCAGTACGAGTTCCTGAGCTACGGCCTCACCGCGGCGTGGATCATCCTGGCGATCTACGTCCTGACGATGGTGGCGCGCGAGCGCAAGCTGAAGCGCGAGATCGCCAGCCTGAGGGCCATGCTGGAAGAGCGTCGTTAGACGGCTACATCTCAAGGCTTCCCACCAGGCTGGAGACGTTGGAAACGCCCTCCCGCTTGAGGAAACCCGCCAGTTCCCCGGCGATGCGCACCGGCGAGCGCGGGTCCCAGAACGTGGCTGTGCCCACTTGCACGGCGCTGGCCCCGGCGATCAGGAACTCGGCGGCATCCAGGCCGGTCGAGATTCCGCCTAAACCAACGACGGGAATCTTCACCGCCCGGGCCGCCTGGTAAACCATCCGCAAAGCGATGGGCTTGATGGCGGGACCGGAAAGGCCGCCGAAACCTGCGCCGATGCGGGGACGGCGGGTGTGCGCGTCGATGGCCAGCGCGATGAACGTGTTGACCAGGGAGAGGGCGTCGGCGCCGCTCGATTCCGCCGCTTGCGCCAGGGGTTCGATGGCGGCCACGTTGGGAGAGAGCTTCACCATCACCGGCCGGCGAGCCACGCGCTTGACGGCCGTCACCACGCCGGCCAGCAGCGCGGGGTCGCTCGAAAACCAGATGCCTCCGTGGCTGGTGTTGGGGCAGGATACGTTCAGCTCGTACCCGGCCAGGCCCGGGTGGTCTTCCAGGACGCGCACCACTTCCACGTAGTCTTCGGTCTGGTAGCCGAAGACATTGGCGAAAACCGCGGTCCGAAGCCTGGCCAGCGCGGGCAGCTTCTCGCTTACGAAGGCCCGGACGCCGATGTTCTGGAGGCCGACGGAATTGATCATGCCGCCCACGGTTTCGTAGACCCGCGGTGGCGGATTGCCTTCCATCGGCTCGCGCGAAAGCCCTTTGACCACCAAGCCACCGAGCGCGTCGAGGTCCACCAGCTTCTCGAATTCGAGGCCGTAGCCAAACGTGCCCGAGGCCGCCAGGACGGGGTTACGTAACGCGATGCCGCAGAGGGACGTCGCCAGGGAGGGAATCGCCATGAGAAACGAGTGTACCAGAGGCGGAAGTAGTGTTATAGTGTTACCTTAATTAGATCGCTCCCGGGTCCAGCGTCCCCTGGGCCCGAACGGAAGGGCAGGTAGATGACAGAGGAGAAAGGCGTGCTGGGCTTGGCCGCGATTCGCAAGAACCGGGGCATCTCTCTCGAGCAGATCGCTCAATCGACGAAGATCGGCGTCCGGTCCCTGGAAGCCATTGAGCGGGGGGACTTCCAAAAGCTGCCTGGCGGCATCTACAGCACCAGCTACATTCGCCAGTATGCGCGCGCCATCGATTACGATGAGAGCGCCCTGCTGGAGTTCTACCATCGCGAGACGGGCGCGGGAACCGCATCCCGAACCGGCCATGACGATCGGGGCGCGGTCCGCGGATTCCGTCCCGCGTCTACCATCGTGGAATCATAGCGGCTTCCACGGCGGCCGATTCGTTACTTCCAACGGTCCAGCACAATGCGGCCCAGTTTCTCGACGGCGGCAGAGGCCGGTTTCACGGAAATGGATCCCATCACCGTCACGTTAATATAGTCGTAGTCTCCGCGGAAAATGCTGAGGTTCCACAGGCCGTCCGCCTCGGTTAAGAATGCATCTCTCCCGAGGCCTGGGATGTGCCCCTGCTGCACGCCCTGCTTCTTGGCATCCACGGTCGCCGTTCCTTCGTATTTGATCGGCCTGTGCTGAATGGCGATCGTGACTATGCCGCCATCGGAAGTCTTGTAATCGCAGTCGGACCTAACTCCCGGCTTCTGCAGGCTGGGGTTCTGCACTCCATCCGCCAACTTGACGCCGAGCGTCTGTTCGATTTCGGCTTTCGATACGAGCGTACAGGCGTCAGCGCCCTGTCCCGGTAGTTTGGCCTGCCCAGCGGCGTCGGCGGCCGCCAGCAGGAGAAAAGCGAATACGGTGAGATAGGCTGGTTTTCGCATACAGCAATGCCACATGCCTCCCGGTGGGGTATTCTATCACGAATCAGGATTTCTTTTCCGCGAGGCGCGTGGCAAATTTCGCGACGTTGATCAGGGCGCGCTCGTGTGTGCCCTCGCCGATTTTCTCCTTTTCGTTCCAGGCTTCCACGCGAAATTGAATGCGGCGGCCGTTCACGGCGACGACTTCCGCCGTAAACGTCACTACTGCTCCGATGGGCGCGGCGGCGAGGTGGTAGACGTCCACGTGAGTGCCCACGGTGTCGAAGCCGGCATCGAGGAGCGGCAACACGGCATCGCGGGCGGTTCGCTCCATGTAGCCGATCATGTGCGGCGTGGAAAGCACGCGCGGGCCCTCCACGCCCAGGTACGTAATGGCGGATTCGCTGGTGACAAGGAGCTTCTCTTCGCCTTTGGCGCCGATGGGGATGTTGGGCATGGGAGTATTACGCGGCCGCCAGGCCGGCCAGGACGCCGCGCATGTAGAACATGGAGCGCAGCACGCCGGGCAGCGGGTCCTTGGGGTTGATCTCGTATTCCAGGTTTACGCAGCCCTGGTAATTCATCTTCTTGAGCTGCTTGAAAATGGCCGGGAACGGCATGATGCCCTCGCCCACGTCGCACTGGCTCTCCCGGCTAGTGAAATCGCGCAGGTCCTTGACGTGCATGTCGAAGAGGCGCCGGCCGGCCAGGGCGATGCTCTCGACCACATCGACGCCGGTGCGCGCGGTGTGGCCGACGTCGATACACAGGCCGACGCGCGGGTCCATGTCGCGCACCACTTCCAGAACCGACTGCGGCGAAGGGAAGTCCTTCTGCTCGGGACCGTGGTTGTGGATGGCGATCCTGATGTCGTATTCCTTGACGAACTTCTCCACCGTCCGGATGTTGGAGCGCGTGGGAATGCAGACCATCATGGAGAGACCGAGATTCCTGACGATCTCGAACCGCTGGCGGATATCGTCGGGGTCGTCTTTGGCCAGGCTGATGTTGCCGGCGCTGGTGACCTTCAGGCCGGCGGCGTCGAACTCGGCGCGAACCTGCTTGAGTTCCTGGGGAGTGCTGTTGTAGGCGAAGTGAACGCCGTCCTTGATGCTGGTCCAGGGCGCCTGAACCAGCTTGAGCATTTCGATGGTTTTGGCGCGGTCGAAACTGCGAAAGGTATAGGTGGCGATTCCGAGCTTGATGCCCCAAGGCTCGAGTTCGATCTTGGCGGAGGCGGGCCCGGCTCCGGCGGCGCTCAGACCGGCGATTCCAGCGGCGGCGCCCAGGAAGTTGCGGCGTGTGGTATGGATCTTCATGGAATGCGATTCTCCCGTAACTATCAATTGTAAGGCCTTGGGGGACCCGGGGATTGACCGCTCTGTCCGCGCGGCGCAGGGGCCGGCCCAAAGGGCACCCCGAGGGCCGCAAATTCGGGGACAAACACCAGCGCAAATTCGGGGACAGTCCTGCTCTATGAGCCGCGGCGGCTCACAACACACGATGAAAATGGATTCTGTCCGGCACGAGGAATCAACAACTTACGTTCCATTTTCGGAAGAGACACCAGCGTGGACAGAGTGGTCAGGCCCCTATAGGCCGTTATTGGTTCAAAGGCGGCGGCCTGTCGGGCTGTTGCGGGGCGCTTTGCTCAGTCTGGTCCGGGGGAGTAGAGTTGATAGCGGAGTTTCGACTGGCCGTGACCATGACAACAGCGACGAAGACCAGTACCAGCAGGCCCAGGATTCCGATGAGCATGAGGAGGCGGTTCGCGGGGGTGCGGCGTTCGCCGCACTTGGGGCACCTTTGGGCATTCGCGGCAACCGGTTGCAGGCAGCGATGGCAAACTTCCCCCGACGGCTGCCCGGCTGCTTCTTCCATAGGCCCTGCGCACACTATACCACCGTGCGGCAATGGCGGATGCCGCCGGTTATAATCGAGTAGTGCGAATTGGCTGTGTGGCCCTCCTGATGGTGTGTCTCGCCGGCTGCAACCGCGGCGTCCAGAACAAAGATGCGGTGCGTCAAGGTGTTCTCGATCACCTTTCGCAGCGGCAACTGAACGTGGCATCGATGAATGTGGAAGTGACGTCGGTCGAGTTCAACGGCAACCAGGCGGAGGCGACGGTGTCGTTTTCTCCCAAGGGCGGCAACGCGGCGCAGGGAATGTCGATGCGGTATCAACTCGAACTGAGGGGCGGCCGCTGGGTGGTGGTAGGCCGCAAGGATGCGGGTTCCAGTCCGCATGGCGGCGGGATGCCTTCCGCGCCGCCTGGCATGGAGAACCCGCATGGCGGGGGCAAAATGCCGTCTCCGGAAGACCTGCCGCCCGCCGGTCAAAAGAAATGAAGCGTGTCGCGATCCTGGGTGGCGGTCCGGCAGGGGCCTTCGCGGCGGAACGACTAGCGTCCGCCGGTCTGGATGTCCTGGTGTTCGACGAGAAGCTCGCCTGGGAGAAGCCTTGCGGCGGCGGTTTGACGTACAAGGCCTACAGCCAGTATCCCTTCCTGATCGAGAATTCGACGCCCAAGCGCCTCATCACGGAGACCGTCCTGGCGGCTCCTCACGGAGGAGAAGTCAGCCTGAAGCTGGACGATCCGCTGCTGATCTACTCGCGCTTGGATCTCAATCGCATGTTACTGGAGCGCGCGGAACGGGCCGGAGCGCAGATCGAAAAGGCGCGGGTGCTGGAAATGTCGCGGTACGGGCGGGGATGGCAGCTTCGCACCAGCTCGGGAATGGCGGACGCGGATTTCTGTATCGTAGCGACGGGCGCCCGCAACGCGCTGCCCGAGGTGGGCACCGAACTCACGGCGGAAGACACCATGCCGGCCCTGGGCTACTACGTGCCGGGGGACCAGACTCGCATCGACATCCAGTTTCTGCCGCGCCTCGAAGGCTACATCTGGGTGTTTCCGCGCTGCGGGCATCTCTCGGTGGGAATCTGCGGAAAGGGCGAGCCGGCCAGTTCGCTGCGCAAACGCCTGGAGCGGTACCTGACCCAGCGCGGCATCGCCTGGAAGGGCGCGGCCTTCTACAGCCATTTGCTGCCGTCGCTGGGCGCGGCATCGTGGAAGAAGAACCGGGTGGCGGGCGAAGGCTGGATGGCGGTGGGCGATGCCGCGGGCCTGGTGGATCCGGTCACGGGCGAGGGCCTGTACTACGCCATTCGCTCGGCGGACCTGGCGGCGCGCGCGTTGCTTTCCGAAGCGGGCGGGCCGGCCGGGGAAGCGGGCCAATACGGGCGGTCGCTGCGGCGCGACTTCGCGGCCGACCTGGAATTCGGCTCGCGACTGGCGAAGCGGGTGTTCCTGGGACGATTCCTCTTCGGTTCCGTGCCGGCGCGCATGGTGCAGTTCACGCGCCGCAGCCCGCGGTTCTCGGCCATCATCCAGGACCTGTTCGCGGGAAAGCAGCCGTACCTGGGTTTGAAGCGGCGCCTGCTGCAAAATCTGAACGGGAGCTTGTACGACATCGGTATGAGCCTGGGGTTCAGCAGGCTGGTGCCCCGCAAAACGGGCTAGCGATGCGGCTCGAGCACGGACATTCCAAGTCGGAAGAGTTGTTTCGTAGGGCGCAGGAGACCATTCCGGGCGGGGTCAACTCGCCGGTGCGGGCGTTCCGGAGCGTGGGCGGGAACCCGGTGTTCATTGCGCGCGGCGAAGGGTCCCACATCTTCGACGTGGATGGCAACGAGTACATCGACTACGTGGGGTCTTGGGGACCGCTGCTACTGGGGCATCGGCATCCGGATATCATGGCGGCATTGGAGGGCGCGCTGGCCATCGGCACCAGCTTCGGCGCGCCCACGGAACAGGAAGTCGAGCTGGCCGAAGCCATCCGCGATGCCATGCCTTCCATTGAGATGGTGCGGCTGGTGAACTCGGGCACCGAGGCCACCATGTCGGCCATCCGCGTAGCGCGCGGATTTACGGGGCGGGACCTGATCGTCAAGTTCGAGGGCTGCTACCACGGGCACGTGGATTCGCTGCTGGTGAAGGCCGGCTCGGGGGTGGCCACGCTGGGGATCCCCGACACGCAGGGGGTGCCCAAAGCGTTCTGCGATACCACACTCTCCCTGCCGTTCAACGACGTCCAAGCCGTGGAACGGGCATTCCGCGCGCATGGCGACCGCATCGCCGCGGCGATTGTGGAACCGGTGGCGGGGAATATGGGCTGCGTGCCTCCCCTGCCCGGCTACCTGGAGGCGCTGGGCGATATTACGGCGAGGTTTGGCGCGCTGCTGGTGTTGGATGAAGTGATGACGGGTTTCCGCGTGGCCTTCGGCGGCGCGCAGCAGCGTTACGGCATCCGGCCGGACCTGACCACGCTGGGCAAGGTGATCGGCGGCGGCCTGCCGGTGGGCGCGTATGGCGGGCGCAGGGACATCATGAGCAAGGTGGCGCCGGTGGGACCGGTCTACCAAGCCGGCACGCTATCCGGAAACCCGCTGGCGGTGGCGGCGGGGCTGGCCACGCTGCGCTATTTGAAGCGGCATCCTGAAGTGTACGCCCAGTTGGAAGCGCGCACCGCGGAGTTGTGCGCCGCGGCGCCGGCGGGCGTCACGGTGAACCGGGTGGGCTCCATGTTCACGTGGTTCTTCACGGACCAGCCGGTGACGGATTACGAATCGGCCAAGCGGAGCGACACCGCCCGGTTCGCGCGGTTCTTCCGCGCGATGCTGGAGCGCGGCATCTACCTGGCGCCCTCGCAGTTCGAAGCGGCATTCGTGAGCGCGGCGCATTCGGAAGAGGACATCCGCGAGACGATGGTGGCGGCGGGGGAAGCGTTCAGCGATTGAGCGATTCCACGATGCTGGATCTCGGCCAAGACCTTAGCGGCTTCCTGGCGACTCTGGGCCAGCCGATCAAGCAGACGGCGCGTGAGAAGAGGAATGGCAGGCGGAAAGTCCCCGGAGACCCTTGGGCACAGGCTTCCTGTTGAAATCGGCGTGTTACGGGGGGAATCCATATTTTGCACCGCCGCGATGCTGGCATGACCCGAGGCGCGGGCACCGACAGCTCACTGCGGCCCCTTCAGGCAAGGCCCGCGGAACTTGATACCTGTTATACTATGATCCGTTTCCTTGCAGCCGCACATCGACCCAGCGCCGGACACTGTTGATCCAAAGGAAAGCTGGCTTGCTCGATCCGTCAGAGCCAGGCGGTGGCTTCTGGCGGCCCTCTGCGGCATCACGCTGCTGGCGTACGCGAATTCATTTGGCATGGGGTTGGCCCTGGATGCGCCGTACCTCGTCCTCAAAGATCCCCGCATCCGAACCGCGAGCGCGGAGAACCTGAACCTGATCCTGCACCAGGAATACTGGTGGCCAACCACTTGGGCCGGACTATACCGCCCGGTCACCACAATTTCTTTCTTGCTGAACTACGCGATCTTGGGGAATCGCGAAAACGCCGCGGGATACCATTGGGTGAACTTCCTCCTGCACCTGGGCAACGTCTGGCTGGTGTACGCGCTGTCGTTGCGGCTG
>JBEKSR010000088.1:0-22716 GCA_049516835.1 Bryobacteraceae bacterium
CAGTGTGTGAACGGCCTTAGCTTGCCGAATCCAATTCCATTCTGACAAACGTGTCAAGCATCGTCGGTTTCTGACGCCAGAGACGTTCCCGGCAGGGACCGCTCCCCGCTCTTGCGGAGACTCTTGTGGCCCGCGAACCATGCGTCCCCAGGAGTGGGGACGCGGCAGCCTGAGAGGCTGCGCCGCGCTTGTCACAGGAGGCTAACGGGCGCATACTTGACTCGGAACGCTGGAGAATTGCCGTGAAGAAACCATGGATGGTGTACGTCGCTCGGGCCCTGGCGTTGCTGTGGGCCGGCTTCTGGGTGTTCTTTTTCGTGGGATCGGTTATGGTTGAGCCCACGCCCAGCCACGTAATAGTAGTCGGGTCGGTGGTGCTCCTGCTCTTCGCGATCCTGGCACTGGTCCCTTGGCGCTGGGAAGCGGCCGGAGGCCTCCTGCTCGTGGTTATGAGTCTGCTGATCGGAGCGACTTATGCGATCGCGTCGGCTTCCTTCTTCAGGAGGAACGACGGGTCGCGGCTCCCTCTGGTTGTCCGCGCCATCGGAACGCTGTCATTCGGTGGACCGCCGCTGGTGGCCGGGATTTTCTTCCTGCTACATCGTCACCGGACGGCGAGCACTCGAGCCGGCGCCGGGTGAGGCGCTTCCAAGGGCGGAACCACCTCGACCTTCCATCTCTTCATCCACAGGAAGAGCGTCAGCAGGCCCCACAACTGAAAACCGGCATTGATGCGCCTCTCCATGTGATTGCGGATCAGAGATTGAATCGCGGCCGCGTCGAAGATCCCCGTGGATGCGATGGCTTGCGGAGTCAGCGTATCCATCAGCAAGGGACGCAACACCCCGCGGAACCAGTCGTGCGCCGGTATGTCGAAGCCGCTCTTCTTCCGGTTGAGCACGATTTCCGGCAGCCTCCTGCGCATCAGCTCCTTGAGAATGAACTTCTGCGTGAAGCCCCGGATCTTCATATTCTGGGGCAGGGAAGCCGCGAACTCCACGATCCGGTGGTCCAGGAATGGCGGACGGACTTCCAGCGAATGAGCCATGCTCATGCGGTCCGTCTTGTAGAGAATATCGTCCGGAAGATAGTAGGCCTGGTCGACCAGCAGATAGCGGTCTATGACGCCGCGGGATTCAATTCCCAGCCGCTCCACCAGCCTCCGCAGCCCGTTCCCGTTTCCGCCGGGCTGGATTTGTCTCCGCTGCTCGTTGGAAAACGCTCCGTTCCAGAAGAAGTGCGCCTCGTCGGGGTGGAGCCAGCTTCCCTCGATCCAGCGCTTCAGCTTGTACTCCAAACCGATCTTGTCGTCGGAGACCGGCAGGCACCGCTCGAATGTCCTCAGCATCAGCCGCCGCAACGCGCCGGGTACCAGCCGGAAGGGCCGTGTCAGGCGGTCGGCCTGGTAGGTGACGTATCCGCCGAACAATTCGTCCGCGCCTTCACCCGAGAGCGCCACCGTCACGTGGCGCCGGCTCATGCGCGCGAGATACCACACGGGCAACGCCCCCGCGTCCGCGCTCGGCTCGTCCGAGTAATAGGCGAAATCCTCGATGGCGCTCTGCAGTTCGACGTCCGGGTTCAGATCGAACTCGTGATGGTCCGTGCCGTAGATCCGCGCGATCTCCCGGAAGTACGGGCTTTCGTCGAAGCTGCGCCCGGAGAAGGAAACCGAAAAAGTCTTTAGCCGGCTGGCGCTCCCGGTAGCCGCGTAGTGCAGGATGGTCGAAGAATCTATGCCGCCGGAGGCCCACACTCCCAGTGGAACGTCCGAGACCAGGTGCTCGCGAATGGAGTCGCGCAGCAGCCAATCCAGCTCCTCTTTCGCGCCCTCCAGCGACCACGGCCGCTTCGCGTTCGCGGGCATCTTCCACCACGGCGCGATCGACATATTCCCATGGCGCCATTCCAGAAGGTGTCCCGGCGGCAATTTGCGAACCCCTTCGATCAGAGTGCCCGGTCCCGGAACATAATTCACCGAAAGGTACGAATCCAGCGCCTCCAGGTCGAGTTGCCGGGGCACGTCGGGATGCTCCAGAATCGCCTTCAGCTCCGATCCGAAGCAAACGTCGTCGCCGCGCCGGTAATAGTACAGCGGCTTGATCCCCATCCGGTCGCGAGCCAGCACCAGGCGCTTGCGCGATTCCGTCCATAGGGCCACCGAGAACATTCCCCGCATGCGCGAGAAACATTCCGTGTCCCGCTCCAGGAATGCCCGCAGCACCGTCTCGGTGTCGCAGTGGGAATGGAATCGGTGCCCCAGTTCCTCGAGCTCCGCGCGAATCTCGAGATGGTTGTAGATCTCGCCGTTGAACACGACGGCGGTGTCGCCATCGTCGCTGAGGAGAGGTTGATCGCCGCCGGTCAGGTCGATGATCTTCAATCGGACGGCGCACAAGGTTGCTTCGCTGCCCTCGAAAACCCCTTGCTGGTCCGGGCCGCGATGGTACAACGTTTCGGTGATGCGGTGGGCAACACCCCTGTCCACCACCCGGCTAAGCCGTGTAAATCCCGCGATTCCGCACATTTACGACTAATTCCCCGTTCCCTGTAAGGAACTGCTCTTCGATCCACTCTGCGGTGGATTTGTGTTGAATATAGCACACCGCGCGGCGAAAGTTTAAGGGTATTCGGACGTTTTTCGCCCGATAACGGAGGCGGCCTGCGTACAGTGTGCCCAAGATTCAACAGTTCCTGTTCGAGATTCCCATGAACCTTTTCAGGGGTTGCGCCGTCTAATCTGCGAGATGAGGTCGTTGTCGTGCGGGCTCGCGGTTGCCGCTGGATTGCTGCTCCTCGCCTCGTGCTCCCGTCCCACTCCGCCCCCGGCGCACGCCGCCGGGCCCAGAGGGCACCCCGCCGCTCCCGTGGAATCGCCACGCGCCAGGCGCGAGGTTCGCGTCACCGGGACCATCCAGGCTGTCCACTTTTCCAAGGTTTTGGTGCCGGCGATCTATGGTCAGGGCGGGTCCCTGACACTGACCAGGATTATTCCCAATGGGTCGCGCGTGAAGCAAGGCGATCCGATCGCCGAATTCGACGCCACGCAACAACTCGATAGTGCGCGCGATGCCGAGGCCAAGTTCGACGATCTCGGCCACCAGGTGGATCAGAAGCGCGCCCAAGACCGCGCCGACGCCGAAAAGCGCACCGCCGACCTCAAGCAGGCCGAGGCCGATCTCGCCAAGGCGCGGATCGAGATCCAAAAGGGGCCGATCCTCAGCGCCATCGACGGCTTGAAAAACGAAGTCCGCGCTGAGATTGCCGCCAAGCACGTCGAGAGCTTGAAGCGGGCCAATGCCTTTCACGATCAGTCCGATGGCGCCGCTCTCCGCATCCTCGAATTGCAGCGCGACCGCCAAAAGGTGGCTCTGGAACGCGCTCAGGGCAACATCGCCAAGATGCAGGTCCGCGCGCCGCTGGCCGGTATGGTTGCCCACCAGATCGTGTATCGCAATAACTCCGCTGGCCACCCGCAGGAAGGCGACCAGCTCTATCGAAATCAGGCTTTGGTCAGTATTTTCGATCCTTCCGAAATGTCGGTTCGCTGTATGGTGGGCGAACCCGACGGCGCCGCTCTCGTGCCCGGTTCCCGCGCCACCGTTTACCTGGACGCCTATCCCGATCTCTCGTTTCCCGCGCACTTCGAATCCGCCAGCCCAGTGGCCTCCTCCGCCCTGGGAAGCCCCATCAAGACGTTCACGGCCGTTTTCAAGCTCGACAAGACCGATCCGCATCTCATGCCCGATCTCTCCGCCGCGTTAGTGGTTGAGGCGCCCGCATTGGATTCCTCCCCATCCGGAGGCTCGAGATGAGCGCACGGGGGAGACGCGTCCGGTTTTGGGCGGCCGTGGCGGGCGTGCTCCTGGCGCTCGGCGGCGCCGCCGCCGGGGTCTACCATCTGCGGCAAGTGCAGGCCAGCGTCACGCTCCCGGTCGCTCCGGCGCGGCAGGGCGATTTTCTGGTCATCATCCGCTGCCGCGGCGAGCTGAAGGCGGCCCGCTCGGTGCAGATCTCCGCGCCCATCGTTCCCAATCTGCGCATCGCCTGGCTGTCCCCTCCCGGCGAAGCGGTCCAGGCGGGCGACCCCATCATCCGCTTCGATTCCTCCAGCGCTCAACAGCAGCTCCAACAGAAGGAGGCCCAGTTGCGGCAGGCCCAGGCCACGCTCGATCAGGCCATTGCCCAGGCGCGCATCACCGTTGAGCAGGATCAGAGCGATCTTCTCGACTCGCAGTACACCGTCGAGCGCGCCCGGCTGGAAGCCTCCAAAACCGAAATCGTGAGCCGTCTGCAGGGAGAAGAGAGCCGCATTGACCTGGGCGTCGCCGAACAGAAGATGAAGGTGGAGGAGGCCACCGTCGCGCTCCATGCCGCTTCCGACAAGTCCAAGATCGCTTCGCTCACGCGCCTGCGCGACCAGGCGCAGGCCGATGTGGACCTCACCAAGTCGCGCATTGCCCAGATGGAGATCAAGGCGCCCCTGGCCGGCTTTGTGGTGTTTCAACCCAATTACTCGCAAGGCTGGATGAACGCCAAGCCCTTCAAAGTGGGCGATAACGCGTTTGCGGGAATGGTGCTGGCTGAAATGCCCGATCTGAGCACGCTCGAGATGGACGCCAAGGTCGAGGAAACCGACCGCGGCCGCATTGCCCTGAATCAGGAGACCCGGGTGCGGGTCGACTCCCTCCCTGAACTCACCATGGCGGCCCAAGTCGGCCATATCTCCCTGCTGGCCGAACGGAGCTTCGAGTGGCCGGTCACCCGGAGTTTCCGCGCCTACGCGGCCATCGCCCATCCCGATCCGCGCCTGCGGACCGGGATGAACGGCGGCATGGACATCGTCATCAATCGCATCCCCAACGCCCTAAGCATCCCTGCCAAGGCCCTCTTCACGCGCGCTGGAAAGCCCATCGTCTACCTGGCCCGGAATGGCCGTTACCGGCCCGCCGAAGTTCAGGTGCAGGCTCGAAACCCCGATGAAGTGGCCATCTCCGGCATCCCCCCAGGCTCCATGGTCGCGCTGGTCGATGCGGAGAAGAAGGATCAAAAGAAATGAGGAGACGCTGGCTGGTCCTGGCCGCGGTGCTGGCGGTGGTGGTGGCCATCGCGTGGGGCGCCATCCGGGTAATGGCCAGGGTCGCCGCCTCGACGGCCGGCGTGGAACTTCCCACCACGCGCGTCAAACGGGGCCGCGTGACCATTACCGTGGCGGCCCGCGGTGAGCTCCAGGGCGGAAACTCCGAAATGCTTACCGCTCCCCAGGTGGGTGGCAGCAGCGTGGCCATCACCTACCTCCGCGAGCCTGGCGAGTTGGTGGAAGCGGGGGATGTCGTAGTGCAGCTCGACACCACCCAACAGGAGTTCAACCTGCGCGAGGCCGAAGCCGATCTGGCGGAAGCGGAGCAGCAGGTCATCAAGGCCGAGGCCGATAGCCAGGCCAGTGACGAGGAGACCCGCTACCAGGTGGAATCCACCACCGCCGACGTCAAGCTGGCCGAACTCGAAATTCGCAAGAACCCCCTGCTGGCCGCCATCGTCGCGCGTCAGAACAACCTGGCGTTGGAAGCGGCCAGGAACCGCCAGCACCAGGCCGGGCAGGACCTCAACAACAAGAAGGCCACCGCCGCCGCCGGCATCGCCATTCAACAGGCCGCTCAAAACAAGGCCAAAGTCGCCATGGAGACGGCCCAGCGCATGATCGACAGCATGACCCTCAAGGCCAAGACCTCCGGTTACGTCAATGTCCAGCAAAACACCACCATGAACATGATGTATTGGGGCATGCAGTTGCTCCCCTACCAGCTCGGCGACAACGTGAATGCGGGCATGGCGGTGGCGCAGATTCCCGATCTCAAGAGCTGGGAGGTGAGCGCCAATGTTGGGGAGTTGGACCGCGGCCACCTGACGCCCGGCCAGAAGGTGTCCGTGGCGGTGGTGGCGCTGGCCGGCAAGAGCTTTCCGGGCCATGTGAAAAGCCTGGGCGGAACCGTCGGCTCGCCGTGGGAGCGCCACTTCGAGTGCCGCATCGCCCTCGACCAGGCGTCTCCCGACTTGCGCCCTGGCATGACCTCCAACCTGGTGATCACCGTCGAAACCCTCGAGAACGTCGCGTGGGTGCCTTCGCAGGCCCTGTTCGAAAGCGATGGCCGCACCTTTGTGTACTTGAAGACCCCCGCCGGCTTCATGCCGCACGATGTCACCCTGGTGCGTCGCAGCGAAAGCCAGGTTGTGCTTACGGGCATCTCCGAGGGCGATGCGGTGGCCATGTCGAATCCCGATCAGCAGAGCAGACCCGCCGCCGCTGCGCAAGGTGCCATGAAAGCGTTACAGCAATGATCTTCGCCCCCTCGGACATCGGCCAGGCTCTGGCCAACCTGCGCGCCCAAAAGACCCGCACCCTGCTGACGGCTCTGGGCATTGTCTTCGGCGTAGGCTCGGTGATTGGCATGCTGGCCATCGGCGCCGGCGCGCGCGAGGAATCGCTGCGCTTCATCGAGCAGCTCGGCGTTCGCAACGTTCTGGTGGAATCCCGGCCCGCCGCCAGCCAGGAGGAGTTCCAGCAGCGGCGCCGTTCCTCGCCCGGCCTCTCCGAGCGCGACGTCCGCATCCTCAACGCCAACATCGAAGCGCTCGAAATCTTGTCCGCCCGCCGCACGCTGCACCCCGCCTCCGTGCTTCCCAAACCTGCGCGCGATATCCCCGAGCTGTACGGCGTGCGCCCAGCCTATGCCGCCATTCACAGCCTGCACCTGGCGGAAGGCAAGTTCTTCGATGACGCCGACGACGACGCCAGCTCCAAGGTCTGCGTCCTTGGGGAGGGCGCCAAGATCAATCTTCTCGGCTATGGCTCCGCCGGCGGCAAGTTCATAAAGGTGAACGATGTGTGGCTCGAAGTCGTGGGCGTTCTCACCGAACAGCTCATGGCCGGCGCCCAGAACACCGGCGGCGCCATGCAGGATCTCAATAACATCGTCTACACCCCGCTGAACACCTTCCAATATCGTTTCTGGGACCAGAGCGAAGACATGAAGGACGATCTGGACGGCATCGATCTCCGCCTCCGCCCCGACGCCGACAGCATTGAAGTTGCCAAAGTGGTGACCGCCGTCTTGAACTCCACGCACCACAATATCCAGGATTTCAGCGTCACCATTCCCGCCGCCCTGCTGGCGCAGCAGAAGCGCACCCAGACCATCTTCACCTACGTGATGGTGGCGATAGCGGCGATTTCGCTGCTGGTGGGCGGCATCGGCATCATGAACATCGTGCTGGCCACGGTTTTGGAGCGCACCCGCGAAATCGGCATTCGCCGCTCCATCGGCGCGCGCCGTTTCGATATCGTGCGCCAGTTCCTGACCGAGTCGGTCCTGATCTCCATGGGTGGCGGCCTGCTGGGCATCGCATTCGGTTTCTTCCTGGCCTGGCTGATCGCCCGCACCGCCGAATGGAAAACCATTGTGACCGCCTCGAGCGTGATCATCGCCTTTGGTGTATCGT
Source organism: Bryobacteraceae bacterium (assembly GCA_049516835.1). Taxonomy (GTDB): domain Bacteria; phylum Acidobacteriota; class Terriglobia; order Bryobacterales; family Bryobacteraceae; genus Fen-178. Next base: position 7,501 of record JBEKSR010000088.1, read on the forward strand.
TCGCCGTGGGCGTGATCTTTGGAATCTATCCCGCCGTAAAAGCCTCCCACATCAACCCCATCGACGCGTTGCGATACGAGTGACGGCTGGCTGAGAATCAATCATGGATATTATTGCGCATGGATTGTGGGCGGCCGCCGGAGCCACGGCTGCCAGGAAATCGGCGAATGCCCGTATCCGGGTGGGATGGACAGTCTGGTGGGCCATGTTTCCCGATTTGCTCGCATTCGGACCACCCGTGGCCGTCGGCTTATGGCTGCTTCTGACGGGTGGATCCCTGCGCCGCGGGCACTTGCCCCGCGTGGGATTCGGCGTGCCCCTTTATCCTCTCGGTCACAGCCTGATCGTGTTTCTCCTGGTTTTCGCAATCACGTCGCTCCTGGCGCGCCGTCTCGTGCTCGAGTTATTGGGATGGCTGTCCCATATCCTGATCGATATTTTCACGCACAGCTTCCGATACTACGCTACCCGGTTTCTTTGGCCGGTCTCGGACTACCGGTTCAACGGTCTCACCTGGTGGACGCCGTGGTTCTGGTGCTGTACCTACGTTGCCCTCGCGATTGTGTACATCCTGCTGTGGAGGAAGGGATGGCTGACCCGCGCGCGGCCGCGGCCGGGAACCCCGGAGGACCGCACGCTTGCCTGATTGCCGATAGCGACGTCGCGGGGGGCCTTGCACGGGTTATGGGTTTCCCTTATTATGGGGATATGAACATCACTCTCTCTCTAGACGATGAACTCGTCAAGAAAGCGCGCAAGATCGCCGTCGAGCGGGACAGCACCCTGACGGGCATGGTGCGCGATTACCTGGAAAGACTCGCTGTCGAGGACGCCGCCTCCGGCCGGAGACGCCGGGAACGCGAGGCGCTGGAGCGCAGCTTCGAGAGCCTCCGGTTCAAGGTTGGCAAGCGAACCTGGAAACGGGCGGACCTGTATGCCCGCTCCTGAATTCCTCGACACGAATGTGCTCGTTTACGCCTACGACCCGGGCGATTCCCACAAGCAGCGCGTCGCGCAGGACCTCGTCAGGAAGGCGCTGGCGGGAGAGATCTCAGTGTCTACACAGGTGTTGGCGGAGTTTGCGGCCACCCTCCTGCATAAGACGGCGCCTGCCGCTCGTCCCGAGGATGTGACGGCCGTGCTGGATGCGCTGGGTCCAATTCGCGTGGTCGTCTGCGACGGCGATGTCGTCCGGCGAGCGGTGGAGGTTCGCGCTGAACACGGCGTGCACTTCTATGACGGCATGATCGTAGCGGCGGCGGAGCGCGGCGGTTGTGGACGGATCTGGTCAGAGGACTTGAACGCCGGCCAGAAGTATTTCGGCATTGCCGTGGAGAACCCCTTCCGGTGATTGACGCCAAGAAGAACCTCGAGACCGCCTACCGAAGGTTTCTGAAGGAGCAAGAGCCTTCGAAAAAGGAAGAAGCCGGACGGGACCTGATTCGCGCCATTTTTGGGAAAGACGCGATTGCCGAAGATCCGATTCTCTGATCTCCCGCGCGGCTTGTGGCAGCACCTCCTCGAACGAGTAGACGCACGCCGCATACCACTTGCCGACCTTCGGTGCTGGCAGGCTTGGGTGAAGTCGGAACCGCTTGCTCCACAAGGCGACTGGTACAAGGACTTCGGGTCTTTCAAGCTGTGCGGCCGCGGTGAGTACCCGAAGACGTTCCCGATCAGGGGTATGAAGCCCGGCGGCGAGGAAATTGAGTGAGGCGGTCTGCCGCCAATCGTAGAGGCGAGGCACGCCTCGCCCCCTTCCCCTAAAAGTGGATCTTGGCGCCGACCTGGATCTTCCGCGAGCCGCTGTACACGGTGTTGTTGATGCGCCCGAAGATGGTGCTGGTGACCGTGGCCGTGGGCGGCCCAAACATAACCGAGTTGGTCAGGTTGGTGGCGTCGGCGCGGATTTCCAGCTTCACCCTCTCGCTCACCGGCACCCGCTTCAACAGCGAGGCATCCAGCTCGAAGTAGTGCGGCCCCACCAGGAAGTTCCGCGCGGTGTTGCCGAACTGCCCGGGCGCCGGAATGGAGAACTGCGCCGTCTGGGTAGGGTTCAGATACCAGATCAACCCGCTGGCGGAATCCAGGAACGGCGTGCCTTCGCCGCTCTTGCAACCGGTGCAGTTGGCGGGCGTCTGCACCACGCTGCTGAAAGTGTACGAGCCTGAGTACACCGTGAAAGGACGGCCGCCGGTGACCCGGCCGTAACCCGAAACTTCCCATCCGCCCACGATGCGGTTCGCCAGCCCGGAGGCGCCGGCCAGGAAGTGCTTACCCTTTCCAAACGGCAGTTCGGTCACGAAGTTCCACTGGAGCGAGTGCCGTCGGTCGAAGTCCGATGGCGCGTAGTTCAACCCGCGGTTGTAAATGTCGAACGGGGTAGAGTTGGCCGATGCGCTGTTGGAGGTACTGACCACGGTGATGGTGGGGTCGAACGAGCGCGTGTCGAGCGATTTCGACCACACATAGGCGAGATTGAACGACACGCCGTTGTGGAAGCGGTGGTCCACCTGGGCTTCGAGCGAGTTGTAGGTGGAGAAGTCGTTCGAATCCAGGACGTTTAGTTGGGTCGTGTACTGCGGATAGGGGATGAAGAAGTATGGCAGACCCGCGGAAAGCTGGGGCACCGATTGGCCGTTCTGCAGCCGCGTGGCGATGGCGGACGCTACCGCTCCCACCGAATTCAGGGTGAGGCTGGAGGCGTACAGCCGCCGCACCATCTGCGAGCCGGTCTCGCCGGCGTTCAGGCGCGTATCCGCCTTAAGCAGGTTGTCCATGAGCGGCGAATCCCCGCCCGCTTTCACGATGTTGAAGGCGTCCAGAAACCCGTTGCTGAACAACTGGTCCTGGTTCACGTTGTACGCCCCCAGCAGATGATAGGCCCGCCGCCCGATATAGGCGATGTCGATCACCGTGCGGCTGGCAATCTGGCGCTGGATGCTGAGCGACCACTCGTGCGTGCGCGGCGTCTTGATGTTGGGGTCCACCACCGTATTCGACGCGGCCGCGAAGTTCGTGGGCTGGGTCAGAGAACTGGGCGGCGTGGACGGAGGAACGAGCGCCGGCAGATTCGCCAGCCGGCCCCCGCCCTGGCCGAAGCTCTGGTTGATCACTGCCAGCGCCGAACCCGGCAGGTTGGGCAGGATCTGGGATGCCAGCACGAACGTGTTGATGCGGTCATAGGCGATGCGGTAGTTGGCGCGGACGGATGTCTTCCCGGTCGAGAACGGGTCCCACGCAAAGCCCAGCGAAGGCCCGAAATTGTGCATCTGGCTCTTAAACAGGCTCCCGGGCACCCACTGCACCGTGCCGCTGGGCACGCCGCCGGCCACCATGGGCTGGTTCGGTATCAGGATGTTGCCTTCCGGTGTGTTCGGCGAGAGCCGGAGCTCCCACCGCAGCCCCAGATCCACCGTCAAGTTGGGCCGCACTTTCCATGTGTCTTGCCCGTAAAACTCGTATTCAGGGTAGCGCGTGTCGAACTGGAAGGTGCTCTTGGTCCACTGCCCGCCTTGATTCACGAAGCCGCGGTCGATCTGCCCCACGCGGCCCAGCATGAAATTCATATCGGACTGGAAGTTGGGCCGGTCGTAAGTGGTGTTCAGGTCCGAGGGCAGCCCGAAGGTGGTGGGGTCGACCGTGTCGATGCCCGTGTCGAAGTTCACCTCTTCAGCCGCGTTCAGCCCGGCCACCGAGCCGCGCTGATCCTCCTCGCGCACCCGCCGCAGGTTGAAGCCAAACTTGAACGCGTGGGCGCCCCTGAAATACGCCAGGTTGTCCACGAACTGCCAGGTGCTCACCACGCGCTGGTTGCCGAAGTAATACTGCCACGTGGTGTCCACAGGAGCGGTGGCGATGGAAACCTTGTCGAGTGAGGAGGGCTGCCCGAAAATCGGGTCGTAACGGTTCTCCCCAACCACCAGCTCGTTGGTCACATGCGCGCTGGGCGTGAATCGCCAGTTGATGGCGAAGTTGCGCGGCCCGCGCAGCGTGTTCACCAGGCAAGGGCCGCCGGGGAACATCGGCTGGCCGCTGTTGACGATGTCGCACATGCTGTCGTCGCGGCCCCAGACTAGACGGCCGTAGACCGTGTTCTTGGTGTTGATGACCTGGTCGATCTTGATGGTCTGATCGTGCTGCCGCTCCGACGCCAGGGGCGTAAAGAGAAAAGATGCCGTGTTGAGACCATCGCCGCCCTGGAAATTGTTGGGCAGCGGCTCGTTCTTCATCTCCGTCAGAATGCTGGGGTCGAGGCCGATGTGTTGCGGGTCGCTGTTGGCTACGTTATATGTCCCGATGTTCACGTTGGGGAGTGGATTACCGCTGGCGTCCACCGACGCAGCCGAGGTGCCGGCCGGCTGGTTGCGGCCCCCCTTCACGTAGCGCAGGATGCCCTGCCGCGCGGTGGCCGTAAATACCGTGCGCGTAGTGAGCGTGCTCGAACGCGCGCGCAGCGCCTGAATCTCGAAGTAGACGAAAGTCTTATTCTTGATGACCGGCCCGCCGATGTCGCCCCCGAAGATGTTCTGCTGGAGCTGCGCCTTGCCCACGCCGGCCAGGTTGTTCTGCCACTCGTTGGCGTTCAGCCGCGGCGTGCGGTAGAACCAGAAGCCGTCCCCGTGGTATGCGTTGCTGCCCGAGCGCGTGACCATGGCCACCTGCCCGCCGCTGTTGCGCCCGTACTCGGCGGTGCCGTTGCCCGTGAGCACCCGGAATTCGTCGAGCATGTCGGGGTTGACGCGAAACGAAGTGGTGTTCGATCCGCCCTGGCTCGAGTCGTTGACGTCGATACCGTCGAGCGTGTAGTTCCACGCGCGGTCGCGCGCGCCGTGCACGAAGATTCCGCCGCCCGTCATCCCATTGCCGTTCACCACCCCGGGCTGCATGAAGATGAGATCCAGCGGGTTGCGGCCGCGCGTGCCCACGATCGGGAGGTCTCGCACGGCCTGCTCGGGCACCAGGTTGCCGTAGTTGCCGGAAGTGCCGGTCTGGACCACCTCGGCGGACGCCTGCACCTCCACTTTGTCGGCGATGGCGCCCACTTCGAGCTTTACGTTGATAGTGGCCGGCTGCCCGATGGTGACCAGGTTGCCGGTCGAGGTAAAGGTGCGAAAGCCCGCCGCCTCCACGTCCAGCTCGTACGAACCGGGTTGCACAGCTTCGAAGACGTACGTGCCGGTGGCCGACGTCTTGGTCTCGAAGGTCACGCGCGTTCCTTCATTGACCAGTTTGACGGTGACGCCCGGCACGACAGCCGAGCTCGAATCCTCTACCGTGCCGAGAACGCGGGAGGTGGTGCCCTGGGCGAAAGCCGCTCCGCAGGCACACAGAAACACCAGTGTCAAAACCCCTATTTTTCGCATATCGGAGAAGCATATCAGAAAAGGGAGGCTGCGTAAAGGCGTTATGATGGCTGAAGCGAAGGAGATGCATGCATGGGTCTGGCAATTCGCCGATGAGGCCGCTTCGCAAGCTCCCGGCGCATCTCTTTCTCTGGTTCACTCTGGGTCTCGCCGGCCAAGCGCTGCCGCCGCAGAATCCAGCGGAGATGGCCACTCGCGAGGAACCCGCAACATTTAGGGCCAGGGTCAATCTCGTCCTGGTGCCCGTGGTCGTGCGCGATCGTCAAGGGCGCGCCCTCGGGAATCTCAAGCAGGAAGATTTCCAGCTCTTCGATAAGGGCAAGCCGCAGGTCATAACGAAGTTTTCAATCGAGAAATCGGGAGGTCCGGCTGTCAAAGCGGCCCAGACCTCCGAGACCAATGCCGCCGGGAAACCTCAGGAGCAAGCTGTGCCAGCCGACATGCCGGAGCGGTTCGTCGCTTACCTGTTCGATGACGTTCACCTGGTTTTTGGCGACCTCGCGCGGGTACGGGACGCTGCCGGCCGCCATATGACTGCTTCACTGCACCCCACGGACCGCGCCGCCGTGTATTCCACGTCTGGCCAGACCATGCTCGAATTCACGGATGACCGCGACAAGCTGCGGGAGACCTTGCTCCGTCTCCAGCCCCGGCCAATCGCCCGACCCATGGTGATGGAATGTCCCGACGTGAGTTATTACCTGGCGGACATGATCCAGAACAGGAACGATCCGATGGCGCTGCAGGCCGCCACGCTGGAGACCATGGCATGCATGCAAATGGATTCGAGCCAGCGAAGCGCGGCGGAGCAAATGGCCAGAATGGCGGCCCAGCGCGCCTTGAGTTCCGGCGAGCAGGAAACTCGCACGGCACTCAGAGTCTTGATGGACGTGGTCCGCCGTATGTCGGCCATGCCGGGGCAGCGAACCATCATCCTGGTTTCTCCCGGATTCCTCACGCCCGAGCTCCAGCAGGAAAAGACCGACATCCTGGACCGCGCCATCCACTCCAACGTGATCATCAATTCTCTGGATGCGCGCGGCCTCTACACCGACAGCACCTATGATGCCAGCAGGCAGACCGTCAGCCTGGGCGCGTCCAGAATCAAGGCGCAGTACGACCGCGACGCCGACAGCGCGCAGGCCGACGTGCTGGCCGAGCTGGCGTCGGGGACCGGCGGCGCCTTCTTTCAGAACAGCAACGACCTGGATGAAGGCTTCCGTCGCCTGGCCGCCGCGCCGGAGTACTTCTATGTGCTGGGGTTCTCGCCTCAGAACCTGAAATTGGACGGCAGCTTCCATGCTTTGAAGGTTACCCTGAAGCCCCAGGGCGATCTCGGCCTTTCCGCGCGCCGCGGCTACTATGCCCCCAGACACCTGTCCGACGCGGTGGAGACGGCCAAGCGCGAGATTGAGGAGGCGCTCTTCTCCCGTGAGGAGATGCGCGATATTCCAGTCGAGCTACACACGCAGTTCTTCAAATCCACCGAGCAAGACGCCCGCATCGCCCTTCTGGTTCGCGTGGACGTGCGGCATCTCCGGTTCCGCAAAGAGGATGGACGAAACCGGGACGATCTCACGGTGGTCTCCGGCCTGTTCGACCGCAATGGAAACTACGTGATTGGAAATCAAAAACGGATCGAGATGCGCCTGCGCGACGAAACGCTCGAAAACAGGCTGGGATCGGGGCTAACCGTGCGCACCAGCTTTGACGTGAAGCCGGGAAGTTACATGATCCGGCTGGTGGTAAGGGACGCCGAAGGACAACTGATGGCAGCCGAGAACGGTGCTGTCGAGATTCCGTGAATGGAGGTATAAAGTGCTCACTCCGAGCCGCGAACGTAAGAGAGCGGATACGCAATCCGCGACGATCCTCTGTCTAGCCGGAATTCTGTTCTGTGCCGGCGCTGTGGCGCAGGCCCAGCCAGCGGGCGCTCCGGCCGGCGCTCAGACTGTCATCCGGACGGAAACGCGGCTGGTCCTGGTGGACACCGTGGTGACCGACAAGAAGGGCGCCTACATTCATGATCTTGTCTTGAAGGATTTTCGCGTCTGGGAAGACAACAAGGAACAATCCATCAAGAGTTTTTCCTTCGAGGCGGATCCGGCCTCCCCGTCCAGTTCTCAAGAGCGCTATCTGGTTCTTTTCTTCGACAATTCCACCATGAATCCCGGCGACCAGCTTCGAGCCCGCCAGGCGGCGGCCAGGTTTATCGACAACAACGCTGGTTCCAACCGGCTGATGGCCGTCGTCAATTTCGGCGGCACCGTGCAGATTGCCCAGAACTTCACCTCCGACGCCGATCGGTTGAGACAGGTGGTGAGCGGCGTGAAATCATCGGCCGTTTCGCCCAATGTCGAGGTTGCCTCCATCGGCATGCCCCGTTTGGGCCGAGCCGCGTCCGATTATGGCGCGCGCAGCGTAGTGCTTGCCCTGCGAAGTCTGGCCAAGAACCTGGCGGATGTTCCCGGCCGCAAGACCCTCATCCTGTTCACCGCCGGCTTTCCGCTCAATTCCGAGATTCGGTCGGAGGTGACCGCTGCCATTGACGCCTGCAACAAAGCCAATGTCGCGATCTATCCGATTGACGTTCGCGGTCTCGCCGTGGGCGGGTTTGACGCCGCAGGGCCGCGGGGCGCCCTCGTCGAGCCTCGCCCCGCTGGTGTGCGCGCCGGCTTCGGCTTCTTGCGGGCTGCTGCTTTTGTTGGGTCATCCCCTGGATGGGAACCGCAGACCGGCGGTGGCGGGCAAAGGGGAGGGACCATAACTACCGGCGGTTCTCCAGGTGGTGGGTCCGGCAGCCGATCGGGTGGGGGCACGGCGGGTGGGAGTACCCCAGGTGGCCGCACCACGACGGGCGGCGCCGCCCCAGGCGGTCGCACCACGACCGGCGGCACCGCCACGCCGGGCGGCACCACCACGGGGAACCGGAGCGCGCCGTCAACTGGCGGCGGCAACCCCACCAATCGAAACACTATGGTTCCCGGCCAGGCCTACCGCACCAATCCATTCAACCTGCCGCGGCAGATTGTTCCGCCGGTTCCCTTTTCGGCGACCGCCAATCAGGAAGTCCTCTATATGCTGGGAGACGGCACCGGCGGCTTCGTAATCGCCAATACCAATGACCTGCTCGGCGGGCTGGAGAAGATCGGCAAGGAGCAGAACGAGTACTACATCCTCGCCTATACGCCCGCGGAATCCCCGGAAGGAAGCTGCCATTCGCTGCGCGTCAAGGTGGATCGCGGTGGAACCAGCGTTCGGGCGCGCAGCGGGTACTGTAATGTGAAACCGGTGGACCTGCTCGCGGGGAAGCCGGTCGAGCAGGACCTGGAGAATCGCGCCATCGGCTCGCAGCCCGGCACAGTTACTGCCTCCATGCAGGCCCCGTTCTTCTACACCTCGCCCAACACCGCCCGGGTCGATGTGGCCATCGAGATCCCCTCCGAATCCCTCAAGTTTGAGAAGGTGAAGGGGAAGCTTCATTCCGAAGTGAATGTTCTCGGTATCGCCTACAAGCTCGACGGCGCCATCGCCGCGCGGTTCAGCGACACCGTGAAGCTCGATCTGGAGAATCAGAAGGAACTCGCCGCATTGAAACAGAAGCCCCTGCACTACGAGAACCAATTCGACGTGGCCTCCGGCCAGTACAATTTCAAGGTCGTCTTCAGCTCGGGTGGCGAGAGCTTTGGCAAACTGGAACAACCGCTGGTCGTCGATCCCAACGACGGCACTCAATTCGGCCTCAGCGCCCTGGCGCTCAGCAAGGAAGTCCATCGAGTGTCCGAGCTGGAAACGGCCCTGGACGCGGAGTTGCTCGAGGGCCGCGCCCCACTGGTCGCTTCGGGTTTTCAGTTTACCCCCACCGGCGCGAACCGCTTCAAGACCACCGACCCAGCCACCATGTACCTCGAGATCTATGAACCGCTGCTGGTCGGCGCGAACCCGCCCCGGGTTGGAGTCCAACTTCGATTGCTGGACCGCAAGACCGGCGAGCAGAAGGTGGACTCGGGCATCGTGGAAGTGGCCAGCTTCATGCGCGCCGGCAATCCGGTGATTCCGGTGGGCCTCAAGCTGCCGCTGGCATCGCTCATCGCAGGTTCCTATCGGGTTGAGTTGACGGCCTCGGACTCGGTTGGAAAGTCCGTGGTTCGCTCCGCCGACTTCGAAATCGAGTAGGGATGCTTTTTGCGCCGAGGGGTGCTACTCTCTGCATTTCAGGTCCGTTCATCGGAAGCTGAAGGAGGCATAAGTGAAAACCGATACTTCTCGGCGCAACTTCCTGGCTGCCGGCCTGGCTTTGCCGGCCGCCGGTCTGGCTTCGACTACATCCAGTCCCACTCCGTCCGCTCTGGCTCCTCAGCAGGCGGCGCCCATTCCGGGTAAAATCACTTACCGCGTTCTGGGCCAGACGGGCTTGAAGGTCTCGACCGTCGGCTACGGCTGCATGATCACCTCCGACCCCACGGTGATCACCAGGGCCGTGGACATGGGCATCAACTACTTCGATACTTCCCGCGGCTACCAAAGCGGCCAGAACGAGCGCATGGTGGGAGCCGCGCTGGGCGCGAAACGGAAGGACGTTTTCATTTCCTCCAAGTGCGATCAGAAGACCGGAGCCGGTATCCTGGCCGAGTTGGATACCAGCCTCAAGGAGCTCCAAACCGACCATCTGGACGTGTGGCTGCTCCACGGCCTGGGCGCCCCCGCGCAGATCTCCGACGAATTGGTAGAGGCGCAGCGCAAGGCCAAACAGCAGGGCAAAGTGCGCTTCATCGGCGTCAGCACGCACACCCTGCCGGCCATCGTCGATCGCGTCATCGAAACCAAGCTCGAGGTGGTCCAGGCGCAGTACAACTTCGCCTCCGCCGCCGAGTGGGGCCCGGCCCTCGATAAGCTGCACCAGGCCGGCGTGGGCCTGGTGGCCATGAAGGTGATGGCCCGGGTCGGAGGCCGTGGCCGCAGAGGTGGCGCCGACGCGCCGCCGGCGCCGCCGGCACGGCCCGCCAATTTCGCGCCCGCCGCGCTCAAGTGGGTCATCAAGAACCCCGTCATCGCCACCACCGTCCCCAGCATGACCGACATCGACCAACTGGAGCAGAACTTCAGCGTCATGGCGCAGCCGTTCACCGATGCCGACCAGAAGATCCTCACCGCCCGCTTGGAAGAGATCACCCCTTACTTCTGCCGCATGTGCGGCCAGTGCGCCGGACAGTGTCCCAAGGGTCTGCCGGTGGGTGACATGGTGCGCTTCGTCATGTATGCCGACGGCTACGGCCAATTCCCTCTGGGCCGGGAGCACTTCCAGCGCATGTCCGCCGAGCACCAGGCCGTGCGCTGCGGCCAGTGCCCGGCCTGCGTCGTCCAGTGCCCCCACGGAGTGACGGTGGCGGAGCGCATGATCCGGGCGCAGGAACTCTTCGCCTGACCCCAGGCGTCCCTTCGAAGTGGTAGACTCTTGCCTGAAGGAGGCCCGCTATGCTTCCGCCTCAAGACGTGTCGATTTACCTGAACAATGCGCTCAAACCGACGCACACGCTCGCTGAATTGGATCGTGACGCGTCTCTGCCCCCGACGGTGGCTGAAATGCCCGAGCAGGTCTCTGGCCGGTTTGTGAGTCTCGATTCGCCTGCTGAAGTGGCGAGCGCATGGAAACGGGTCATGATCTTCAACGAGACCCAAGTGCTCTATACCTTCACTTACGACCCCGCGACGGCCGCTTTCACCGCTCGCAAACGCTAAGGTGGGGCAGGCGGTGCTCGCCTGCCCAGCCCCCCGTTACCCGTGCTTCGCCCTCGCGTCCGTCTTGGCGCGATCCATGTACTTCATGTTCCCTACATCCAGACGGATCGCATCGCCCGTCTTCACGAACTGCGGCACCATCACCTCGATGCCGTTTGCCAGTTTGGCCGGCTTGTAGGTGTTGTCCTGCTGCTGGTGTATGGGCGGAGCCGTGTCCACGATTTTCACTTCCAGGACATCCGGAAACAATACACTCACCGGCCGGCCTTCGAGGAACTCGACGCTCAGTTTCATGCCTGGCTCGAGAAGCCCGGTCTGTGGCTCTCCGACGGAGTCCCTCGCAACTTCGGTTTGTTCGTAGGTTTCCGGATTCATGAAGCAGCACTGGTCGCCGTCGGCATACAGAAACTCCAGCGCCTGCCTCTCGAGCGCGATCTCTTCCAGCTTCAGATCCGAGCGGAAACTGTGCTCCCAAAAAGTTCTGGTGTCCAGGTTCTGGAGGCGGGTATGGGTGACGCCGCCCATCTTCCCTTGGCCGCCATGATACTCCGCGGCAACCACCTTGTATCTCTGTCCCTCGAATTTGATTGCCATTCCGGTGCGCAATTGCGATGCCGTGACCATGCTTACCTCCGGCTCACGCCAAGACTCCTTCAATGGTAGTCACATCCACCAGCCCGGAGCAGCCGTACAGAACCGGGAGCAGTTGGCCCACCGGGTAGCGGCGGCGCAGGCCGGCGACTTTGTTGGTTCCCGCTCGATATGCGGGCAAATACATCCGCCCCAGCAACGGGTGGCGTCCCCAGGCGCCCGACAACTTGTCCGCGCGCTCCGGGGAGACCAGAAACTCGTTGCGCAGCACCGCCGCAACCTCGGCTTGCGGCGCCCCGTCGTTCCAGGTGAGATATGATGCCTGGTTCTTGGCATCGTCCTGGAGCAGCGGGAGCAGCACGCCGATTTGCAGGTCCTCATCGGGCAACTCGTCCACCTCGGTGACCCCGTGCGCCATCAGGATGGCGTTGTTGGCGATACCTTCGAAAAGAGCGGCCGCGCGTGTGTTCATGGTGAGCACTGAGGCTTCGAACCCCACCGCGCCCCGCACGTACAGGTTTTGCAGGTAGGCGAACGTGGTCACGTGGCCGGGGACCACTTCGTGGCTGACCAACTGCAAAAACTCCGGCACGGAGATCTCCAGAGAGGCGTTGATCTCATAGGTTGCCTCGTACTCCGGCGCGCCATCCGAACGCCGCGCCCGCCCCAGGTAGTTCATGGACCCGGAAAACCACGCATCCTTGATGGGCAGGAACCGGATATTGGCGCGCGGAACGGAATGGAGCGCCGCCGGAAGATGGGGCGCCACGTTGCTGGCGGTCAATTGGTCGAACCAAGCGATGACCGCGGCGCCCAGCGGCTTGATGGAGGCCATGGGCACCGCGTGCGCTCTTCTCCAGGCATCCACGGCCGCCAGCAGCGAGTCCCGGTCATGCCAAGGGTACCCGGCCCGGGCCAGCAGCTCGGCCACGCGTTCCCGTTTGGCGGAAGGATCGGACGGTTCCGGCGCCTGGCCGGTGGATGCCCGCACGCATCGGTCGTATGGGACCGGCTCGCCCACGCCGAGAATCTCCATGGCGAGGTCCCACATGGTTTCAAAACACAGGGCCAGCCCGGCCAGGTAGTCGGAGTGCGGCGTTTCGGTCTTCAAAGCGCGGATGGCGGCGAGAATCTCTACCCGCTCCAGATAGGCTTGGATCGCCTGCCGGTCGGGTGACTTGGCCGAGACGCCGCCCGATTCGCGAACCCGCGCGGCGGTCGCGTCGGTGTATGCCGGCGGAAGCGGCTCATCGGAGAACCACGAATCGGCGATGAAACGGCCCACGCCCGAGGCGCACATCACGTCGCCTCCCCACAGCGTATCGATTCCCAGAATGGCGTTGCCAACCAGTTCCTGAAAGCGCGCGCTCATGACTCGGCTTCCTCCTTGTGGCCGAGCGACCTCCACCAGAAGTAGGCGCACAGGCCCGCGAATAGGACCGTCGAGACAGTCTGCGAAACCATCTCGTGGCCGTAGAACGGCGTCTTGATCCAGTCTTCGTTATACCCCGGAATGAGCCGGCACGCGGCGCCGAACACGCCGCCCAGCGCGCCGCCCGCCATCAATCCCGAGGCGATGATCACGCCGCGCTCGCGAACCGTGTTCCCCCGTCTCCCACCCAGCTTTTCCGAGCGTTTCCCCAGAAAGTGCGCCAGAAAGCCGCCCACCAGCGCGGGCGTGTTCAGTTCCAGGGGCAGATACATCCCCAGCGCAAAAATGAGCGCGGGCACCCCCAGCATTTCCATGACGACGGCCACCGCCGCTCCCGCTCCGAACAGAATGTAGGCCACCGGCTGGCGGCTCATGAAACCCTCCACCAGCGCCTTCATGATGGAGGCCTGCGGCGAGGGCAGCACGGCGCGCACATCTCCCGGCGCAGCCTCGCCGAACTGAAATGCCCGCGCCAGCAGAACGATGGTGAGCCCCACGGCCACGGATGCCGCAATGACGCCGAGAAACTTCACCTTCTCTTGCGCGGCCGGCGTCGAGCCCAGCCAGTAACCGGTCTTGAAATCGGTGATGGCCTGCCCGGAAACCGATAGAGCCGTGCAGACCATGCCCGCCAGCGCCATCACGAAGAACATGCCCGTGGTGCCCGAGAGACCGAACCGCAGCAGCACCACGGAGGCAATGATGATGGTCAGCATGGTCATGCCCGACACCGGATTGCGCGCCGTGGTGGCGATGGCGTTGGCGGCCACCGATGCGAAGAAGAAGGAGAAAACCAACGTCAGCGCCAGCCCGGCCAGAATCACCAGCGGCGAACCCGAAAGATGGCCCAGGAAAGCCGCCACCGCGATGGCGCTCGAGATCACCCCCAGCAGGATGGCCATCACGGAAATGTCGCGGTCGGTGCGTTCCCCCTGCGATTCGCCGCGCCGGAACGCGCGCAGGGCGATGCCAAACGAACCTGCGACGATGCGCATGGATTTCAGAATCCCGAAGATCCCCGCGGTGGCGATGGCCCCCACCCCCACGAAGCGCACATAGCCGCGGAAGATCTGGGTCGCGGTCATCTGGGCGATGGGTACCTGCGCCGGATATACGGCGGCCCCGGAAATATGGCTGCCGATCATCCAGATCAGCGGCACCAGCACGAAGTTGGAGAGCACGCCGCCGGCGCACAGAATCAGCGAGCTGCGCAACCCCATTACGTAACCGAGTCCCAGGATGAAACCGATGGCGTCGAAGCTGAACACCACCTTGACGCGCTCGGAAAGCGACCGCATGGCCGGGACAAACAGGAAATCCAGGTACTCTTTCCAAACGTGAAAGGTGGTGACCAGGAAATCATAGACGCCCGCGATGGCGGTGGCTTCCAGCAGGAGTTTCGCCTGCGATCCGCCTTTCTCGCCGGTGACCAGAACCTCCGTGATGGCGGTAGCCTCGGGGTAGGGAAGCAGGCCGTGCATGTCGCGCACGAAGTAGCGGCGCAGCGGGATCAGGAAGAGCACGCCCAGACATCCGCCCGCCAGGCAGATCAAGATGGTCTCGACGGGGTGCGGATCGAGCTTCAGAATGTAGAGAGCCGGCAGCGTGAAGATGGCCCCCGCCACCACCGATCCCGCCAGGCCGCCGATGCCGGTGATGATCACGTTCTCCAAAAGCGTCGATCGCCGCGGATAGAGGCGCGCCAGCCCGATCGCCAGAATGGAGATCGGTATCGCCGCTTCCATCACCTGCCCGACCTTCAGGCCCGAGTACGCCGATGCAACCGTGAAGACCACGCACAGCAAGAGGCCCCATCCCACCGACCGCCCAGTGAGCTCGGCAATGACCGTGGATGCCGGAACCAGCGGATGGTACGCCGTTCCAGGCGGAAGCGGCGTATAAGCGTTCTCGGGAAGCCTGGGAGTCACTAAACAGGGAGAATAGCACCCTTGGTGGGGCATGCTTCAGCTTGGAGCGCCGGGATAAACCGGCATTGAGTAGCGGATGAGAGAGCCGTACAAGAAAGGCGTAGCGAGCCGTCTTGGCCCCGAGTCATGCGTGGTCAGCCGTAAGGTGGGGCACGAAGCG
>JBEKSR010000089.1:0-22682 GCA_049516835.1 Bryobacteraceae bacterium
GGTACGCGCCGATTCCCACCTGAGCCCTTTCGGTTAGGACATACAAGCCTGCCACCGGCAAGCTACTGGAATCCCAACACTTACCTTCTTTTGTGCCTCTTAACTTGTAAACTCCCGCTAGGAAAGCTACTAGCACCAGGGCAGTCAATATTGAAAACACCAGCAGCACAAGGTATTTACGGAGATGGGGCCATGCGATAGACACGAAGCGCACCAAACGCGACTCGCATATATCCGCGGGAACGGCTTCTGCAAATTGAGTTCGGACAGAGCGAATGATTACTGGCAACAGGATACTTGTCATTACGCCGCCGACCACCGAAGAGAACAATGCCAAGCTCATGTGGGGTTCCTCCTTCTACTTGAATTCGTGGCCGCAACCTAGCCAGCATAGATTATACATCCAATGGCGCATATCGGAAACGTCTGTGTTATTCTTCCGTCTGGCGCGAACACCTCTCCGCCGCCTCCTTCGTATAGTTTCGTTCTGCACCTCCGCCCCGCCGCACCATGCTCGGGATTAATCGGATTGTCCGCACCCGCAAAACCCGACGCGTGCCATGCTAGATTCAAATCAGTGACGGTAAAGCAGCAGAAGCGCCACGGAGCGCCCCAGGTCACGGCAGTTCCTGTCTCCTCACCCCTGACAGCCGAAGGGTTTCTGGAACGGCGTGGCCAGACCGTCGCCGTGGCCCTGGTTCTCGTTGCATCCATCCGGATCATCGCCACCTACACGGTCTTCAACCACACCTACGACGAACCGGCCCACATTGCCTGCGGCATGGAGTGGCTGGACAAGGGCGTCTACCAGTGGGAGCCGCAGCATCCTCCGCTGGCGCGGGTGGCCACGGCCCTGGGCCCCTATCTGCTAGGCACTCGATCTCAGAACACGCCGCGCGTGGACCTCGCTTCGATGACCCAAGAGGGTCTCGCCATCCTCTATTACGGCCACCACTACGATCTGACGCTCGAGCTGGCGCGCCTGGGGGTTCTGCCGTTTTTTTGGATCGCGTGCCTGGTGGTGTATGGGTGGGGGCGGCGCTATTTCAGTCCGTCCGTGGCGGTGGCGGCCGTCTTTCTGTTCAGTTTTCTTCCGCCGGTCCTGGCCCATGCCGGCCTGGCCACAACCGATATGGCGCTTACGGCTTTCCTGGGGGCCGCGTTTTTCTCCGCATTGATTTGGGTGGAGAATCCCACCCTGGCTCACGGGGCGCTGTTCGGCGTAAGCACCGGGCTGGCCATGCTTTCGAAATTCTCCACGCTGGTGTTCTTTCCCGCCGGCGTGGGTTTGGCGCTGGCTTGGTATTGCGTCACCGAGCGTCCCAAACCGGGCTGGCTTCTGAGCGCCGCGAGGAAACGGTTACCGACGCTCGGCCTGGCGGTGCTGGTGGCGTGCCTGCTGATGTGGGCCGGTTACCGCTTCTCATTCGGCAAAGTGCCCGCGCCGGAACTCTTTCAAGGCATTCAAGACGTGATGCGGCACAACGCCGAAGGACACCCCAGTTTCCTGCTCGGCGAGCGCAGCAATACCGGCTTCTGGTATTTCTACCCCGTGGTAGTGGCGGTAAAGACGCCGATTGCTTTCCTGCTCCTGCTCGCCGGCGGCGTGACGTTCACGGTTCGGAGGCGGGAGTGGTTCCGGCGCGCCGGGCCACCGCTGGCGTTTTCGGCCGGCATGATCCTGGTGGGATTATTTACTCACATCAATATCGGCGTTCGTCATATCCTCCCCGTGTATGTCGGATTCTCCCTTTTGGCGGCCGCCGCCGCGATGCACTTGTTGGAATTGGGGCGCGCGCGGAAGTGGATCCCGGCCGTCGTCGCCGCGATGGTGGTCTGGCTGGCCGGCTCTTCCCTTCTGAGTCACCCGGATTATCTGGCCTATTTCAATGAATTCGCCGGCGGTGAACCGGAGAAGATCCTGGTGGATTCCGACCTGGACTGGGGGCAGGACGTGAAACGCCTGGCCACGCGGTTGCACGAGGCCGGCGCGCGGCAGTTGACATGGGTTCCGCTCCAGGTTACGGACTTCGAGAAGGAGTTCGGTTTCCCCCCGATCGACATGCACATGGATGTGCTGAATCCTTCGCCCGGCTGGAACGCCGTCAGCATGACGGTTTTGAAGCAGAGGCGCCTGGGGTTGTGGGACTCGTATCCCGGAGTGACCGTGTGGCCAGACCGCATCAAGCCCACGGAGAAAGTTGGCAAATCCATCTGGCTGTGGTACTTCCCACCGGAGCCGGGAAGTCCCGCGCGTTAGTTCACCTCTATGCGAAAGAATCTCAAGATCGCGAGACCGCCGGTGACAACGCCACCGGCGGCAAGACCCGCATCGGGCGTAGCGCCGCCGGCGCCACTGCGGAGCCCGATGGCTTACGTGCTGACTTCCCTTCTGCTGCTGGTCCCCTGCTACTGGCAATCGCGCTTGCAGTTGGGCGACCTCTCGAGCCACATCTATAACGCGTGGCTGGCACAGTTGATCGAAAGCGGGCGAGCACCGGGGCTGACCATCGTTCCCCAGACGACCAATGTTCTTTTCGATCTCATGCTGAGCGGGCTTTTCAAGACCCTCGGGGCGGAAGCGGCACAGCGGATTTCAGTTTCACTGGCGGTGTTGACGTTCGTCTGGGGAGCCTTCGCATTCGTCTCGGTGGTAGCGGGCCGCCGCGCTTGGGGCCTGATGCCGGCCATCGCCATGCTGGCATACGGCTGGGTGTTGCACATGGGCCTGTTCGACTTTTATCTGAGCCTCGGGTTGTGCTTCTGGGGTCTGGCTCTGGCGTGGGAATGGAAGCCCCGGCGAGTGGCGGCCGCGGTCCCCGTTCTGATAGTCGCGTACGTGGCCCACGGGCTGCCGGTGGCCTGGACCGTTGCCCTGCTGGCGTACCTGTGGCTGGCCCGCCCCATGACGCCGCGCCACCGAGCGATCCTGATGGCCGCATCTCTGGCGGCCATGGTTGCGGGGCGCGCCGTGGCGACCAGCATGATGTCCTACATATGGCTGCCGCAACAGATGATGATGATCACGGGGACCGACCAGCTTTGGGTTTTCAATGACAAGTATGGCGCACCGTGCCTCGGATTACTGCTGGTTGCGGTGCTGCTGTTGGTGCGATTGCTGGGCAAGTCCGGAGCTCGCAGCGTGTTATCGAGCCTCCCGTTCCAGATTGCCGTCCTCAGCGCGGCGGGTGTCTGCATCGTCCCCACCAGGTTGCAGATTCCCGGTTACAACCACGCGCTGGTATACATCGCCGAGCGCATGTCTCTGGCTGTGGGCGTGTGCTTGTGCGCGTTGCTGGCGGCGGCGCCGATGCGCGCCTACCACCGCTACGCGATGGGCGTGGTGGCGCTCCTGTTTTTCGGTTTTCTCTACCGGGATGAGCGCGTTCTGAATGCTCTCGAAGACCGGATGACGCTGTTGGTGTCGCAATTGCCGCCCGGGCAGCGGGTGGTGAGCGCGATCGACGATCCCACACTCCACATCAGCGCTCTGACCCACATGATCGACCGCGCCTGCCTGGCCCGGTGTTATAGCTACGCAAACTACGAGCCTTCCACCGCGCAGTTCCGGATTCGAGCGGCGGCCGGGAATCCGCTCGTGGTCTCGACCTACGAGGATTCGTGGCGCTTGCAGACGGGCAGCTACGTGGTAAAGGAGCGCGACCTGCCCCTGTACCAGGTGTACTTGGACCAGGCCGGGTACATGCGCATTCGTATGCTGACAGCCGGCGCACAATCCGGCGTCACGTACTGTGACGTTTTGTAAACTCCAGGTGGAGCGCGCGCACCACGGCCAGCCAGATGACCGCCGCGGCGTAGCCCGCCAGCACATCGGTCGGATAGTGGAAGCCGAGGTACACGCGCGAGAATCCCATCAGACCCACAAGCAGCGCCGCGGCGGCGAAAATCGCCATTCGCTTGAAGCGCGACCGGGCCCAGGGGACGCCCCGCGCGGCCAGAATCATCGCCAGCACGCCAAAAAAACAGCAAGACACCATGGCATGGCCGCTGGGAAAGCTGTGGGTCACAGGCGAGGCAAGTCCGAAGAAAGGCTCGGGCCGCGGCCTGTTGAACAGCAACTTCATGATTTGATCGAGCGCTTCCGCGCCCAAGGCCGCCACCGCAAACACCACCGCCGCGCGTCTTCGTTTCGCGGCCACCAGCCACCAAACCAGAATCACGCCGAGCGGCGCCAGGATAACCTCGGAGCCAAATAGCGACACGCCGCGCATCACGGCCGTGAGCGGCGGCGAGGACCTGGCGTGAACGGCGTCGCGAATGGGCGTGTCCAAGCGCATGGCGTCGCCTCGCGTCACCTCGCGGGCCAGCCACACGAAAAGGATCAGCGCCAAAGCGGTAACCAGCCAGTGAAGCCGTGCCATCTCCAGCAGTGTGACACAATAGTCGTTCCCATATGCGAAGGGCTTTCATTGTTCTTTTTGTGCTCGCCTTCGGGGCGCACGCTCAAACACCGCTGGGGACCGTAACCGGACTGGCGACCGACCCCTCCGGCGGCTCGGTCCCCAATGCTTCCGTCACTTTGACGAACCAGGATACCGGGGTGCGGCGCGCGGCCTCGACCAACACCAGCGGCGTTTACTCCTTCCCGGACCTGGCGCCAGGCGTCTACACGCTGCGAGCAAGCGCGAAGGGATTCCGTTCGCTCACGACGCGCACGTTCGCGGTAGAGGCGTATGGCACCGTGCGGCAGGACCTCAGGTTCGAGATTGCGGCCGACTCCACCGAAATAGTGGTCAGTGAAGCGGTGCCGGCGGCCATCGAGATGGAAACGCCGGCGGTGGGGTCGGACATGCTGGCGCGGCAGATCATCGAAGTGCCTACCAACCTGCGCAGCATCTCGAAAAACTCGGGCGATTCGGGCCTTATCTCCGAGATCATGCCGCTGACCGTTCCGGGCGTGGTGCAGGTGGGCAACGGCGCCAAGTGGCTGACGCCGGGCGCGGGCGCGACCGGCATCAAGGTGAAGGTGGATGGCATCGAAACCACGTTCGGCAATTTCGGAAGCCCCGACAACGTATCGCAGCCCTCGGTGGAGGCCGTTCAGGAGTTCACCGCCAATGTGCTCACCGCGCGCGCGGAGTTCGGCGGCATGGGCACGGTGACCACGGCGACGAAATCCGGCGCCAACCGGTTTCACGGGGGCGTCTTCTGGTACGTGCGTAACAGCGTCACCGACGCGCGCAGCACGTTCTCCACCACCAAACCTTTCCAGAACCTGCACAACTACGGAGGGACCGTGAGCGGCCCATTGCAGCGGGACAGGACTTTCTTCTTTTTCGATTTCGATGGCATGCGCGGCGCGGCGGCGTACCTGTTTTCGCCCAACGTGCCTACGGTGGCGATGCGGCAGGGAGATTTCACCGGCTTGGCGGCTCTCAAGAATCCGTTCACCGGAGCGACGCCGTTCAGCGGGAACACGATTCTGGCGCGGTATCTCAGCCCGCAGGCGCTCCAGACGCAGAGTCTCTTCCTGCCGCTGCCGAATTTCGGAGCGCCTTCGTTAACCGCGGCGAACTATCGCGCGTCGTTCGACGGGCCCGAAGTGCACCGCACCGAGGAGATCAAGCTGGACCACAGTTTCACCGCGCGCAACATGGCGTTTCTGCGGTATGAGAACCGCAAGGACGATTACCACATTCCAGGCGCGCGCTCGTCGCTGCCGCCCTCGGCCGCGGGGACCTCCGACAACATCCGCCGCGTGAATTTCTGGACGCTGGGGGATGTCCACACGATCCGGCCGAACGTGGTCAACGAATTCCGCGCGGGCGTGGTGATTCTGGTGTCGGCCAGCAGCTCGAATCTGAATGGGCAGGACCTCTTGAACCAGATCGGTATCGGGGGACTGCCCAGCCGGGGCTACACCAACAGTCTCCCTTACTTCAGTATCTCGGGAGTCACGGGCAACGCCATCAACTTACTCAATCCGGTGAACGACGGGCACTCGCAGTTAGCCGACAACCTGAGCTGGATCGCCGGCCATCACGCTATGAAGTTCGGCGTGGAAGAGGTCAACTGGTTCGACAACCGGTTTCAGCCGAACACTTCCGGCAACCCGATCCTGGGGACTTACTCCTTCACGGGCGCGTTCACGGGCAATGCCTACGCGGACTTCCTGTTGGGATTGCCGCAATCGGTGACGCGCATGGAACCATACCAGCCGCAGTACATCCGATTCCGCGACTGGGCGGGCTATGTGCAGGACGATTTCAGAGTCACCCCGCGCCTCACCTTGATGTACGGGCTGCGGTACGAATACAACGGTCCGGCGTACACGCTGAACGACAATATCTACTCGTTCGACCTGGCCACGGGCAAGATCGTGATTCCGAGCGACGCGGCGAAGAAGTACATCAGCGCGCTGTTCCCCTCCGCCACGATTCCGCTCGAGACCGCCGATCAACTGGGCGTGGGGCGTTCGCTGCGGAAGGGGGATTACACCAATTTCGCGCCGCGGTTCGGATTCGCCTGGCGGCTCGACCAGGCCGGGAAGACGGCGGTCCGCGGCGGATGGGGCATTTACTGCGCGCACTATTCGGGCGACATTCCAGTGACTATGTCGGCCGGCCCATTCTCGGTCACCACGGTAAGCACCAACAGCTTCGTGAACGGCCAGCCGCAATTCACGCTGGCGAATCCGTTCGCGATTCCAGGCTCGCCGGGGACGCTGGCGCTGGGAGGGGTGGCGCCCAACCTGCGCAACAGCTACGCGCAGCAATACAGCCTCTCAGTGGAGCGCGAGGTGGCGCGCGACATCGGGCTGCGCATCGGCTATGTCGGTTCGAAGGGAACGCAACTGGCCTACCGGCGCGACGCCAACCAGCCGGTGGCGTCGACGGCGGCCTTCGTAAGCACGCGGCGTCCGTACCCGCAGTTCGCTAACATCACTTACTCCGACAACGGGGCCAACATGCTCTACAGCGGGTTACAAATCCAGGCCAGCAAGCGCTTCAGCGGGGGCTTGATGTTCACCTCGACGTGGACGTGGGCCAAGGAGATCAGCGACATCGACGATAGCGGCGATTTCGAGCTGAACACCTCGGTCGAGAATAGCTATGACCGCCGGCGCGACCGCGGCAATGTCTATTCCGTGCCGCGCCACCAGTGGATGAGCCAGGCGCTCTACGAACTGCCCGGCAAGGGCCCGCTGCTGGGCGGCTGGCAGCTCAACATGCTATGCAATCTGAGCACCGGCAACTGGTTCACGCCGGTATTCAGCGGCACGGCGCCGGCCAACGTGAACCTCACTACCTTCCGTCCGGACCTGGCGACCGGAACCATCGCCATGCCGCGGACGCAGGCTCAATGGTTCGACCGCACGGCGTTCGTCGCGCCCGCCAACGGCCGGTGGGGCAATGCGGGCCGCGGCATCATCGAAGGCCCCGGATACATCATCTTCAGCCTGGGGCTTCAGAAGACGGTTCACTTGGAGCGGATGGGCGCCATCACCGTGGTGGCCTCATTCCACAATGTCCTGAACCACACCAATCTGGGCGAGCCGACGGGCGGCGGAACTCCCTTGGGCGGGCAGGCCACCGTGAACAACGTCAATGGCGGAACCATCACCGGCACGGCTATTTTCCCGCCCGCGGGCTCGGCACGCACGGGCCAGTTGGGCCTGCGGTGGAGTTGGTAGCGCCGTACCGGCACCTGCGGCCCTCATCGAACAGCGCACAGATGTTCTCCGGCGGAACGTCCGGCTGAATGTTGTGCACCGCCGCCATCACGTACCCTCCGCCCGGCCCGAGTATGTCGAACATGCGGCGCGCGCCGCGGCGGACGTCGTCGGGCGTTCCGTGGGGCAGCAGGCGGTGGTTGTCGACGGCGCCCCAGAAGGCGATGCGGTCTCCGAACTCGCGCTTCAGCCGCTCCGGCTCCATGTTCTTGGCCGTCACCTGTACGGGGTTCAGCGCGTCGATGCCAATGTCGATGAAGTCCCCGATGAACCGGTAGACCGAGCCGCAACTGTGGTAGAGGATTTTGGCCGAGGTGAGCTGCCGTATCTGCTCCACCACTCGCTCCAGGGACGGGCGGATCAGCTTGCGGTAGAGCGCCGGCGAGCAGACCGGCCGGTCCTGGAGGCCCACGTCGTCGCCGAACGCCACCACGTCGATATACGGTCCGACCTCCGCCAGCGCGCGCCGGTTCACCTCCAGCAAGTTCTCCAGCACGGCCTGCATGAGGGCCTGGAACAGCTCGTGGTTTTGGCCGAGGTCGTAATACCAGTCCTCGAAGCCGCGCAGGTACTGCATGGTGTGGACCATGTTGTAGCGCGCCCCATAGAGCACCGCGTAATCGGTTTCCTCGCGCAGCCGTTTGGCTTTCTCGCCGAGGCCGCGAAAGCGTCCGGGGTCGGTGGGGTCGGGCCAGGGATGCCGCAGGATGTCGGCCGCGGAGATCTCGCCCGCCAGGGGGCTTTGGCGGACCTCGTAATAGAGGCAACCTTCAGGCTTGGTGCGCACCACGCCCCACTCGTCGCGGTAGTCGGTAGCGTTCAGCTCCACGTTGCCGCCGCGGTCGGGCGCACCTTCCGCGAGGCCGCGCGCGTCTGCCCCAAGGTGCGCCAGCACGCGTTCGTCCATCTCCACCACCTGCTGCATGCGGTCGATGATGGCGCCGGGCTCGCCGAATCCGAGGTGCTGGGTAAGGCGTTCGTAAGCACCCTTGACGATCCCGGTGAACCGCCCTGTTCCGACATCCAGTGGGACCCGGTCGGCCTCCCGGTGATTCAGCGCCGCGGCGATGCGTTCCCGATGGGTCAAGATAGGTCTCCTTCCCTGCAACTACTAAAATGATAGATGATGATTGCCTCCATTAACCCTGCTACCGGCGCGATATTGCGAACATTCGAGCCGCTTACCGAAAGCCAGATCGAAGACAAGCTGCGACGCGCCGCGGCGGCTTACCAATTTTATCGCCACACTTCGTTCGCCGATCGCGCGCGGTGGTTGAACGCGGCGGCCGACATTCTGGAAACCGAGAAGGACCGGCTGGGGCGCGTCATGACGCTCGAGATGGGGAAGCCCATCGGCGCGGCGCGGGCCGAGGCGGCCAAGTGCGCGGGCGCCTGCCGCTACTACGTCGAGCACGGCAAGCGGCTGCTGGCCGATGAGCCGGTGGATGCCGGCGCCGGGCGCAGTTTCATCCGGTATGAACCCATCGGGCCGGTGCTGGCCGTCATGCCCTGGAACTTTCCGTTCTGGCAGGTTTTCCGGTTCGCGGCGCCGGCGCTGATGGCGGGCAACGTGGGGCTGCTGAAACATGCATCCAATGTGCCGCAGTGCGCGCTCGAAATCGAAGAGATTATCCGCCGCGCGGGGTTTCCGCTGGACGTGTTTCAGACGCTGCTGATCGGCTCCGCGCAGGTGGAGCGCGTGATCGGCGATCCACGCGTGAAGGCGGTGACGCTGACCGGCAGCGAGCCGGCGGGCGCGCAAGTGGCCAGCCAGGCGGGCCGGCGGATCAAGAAGACGGTGCTCGAGCTGGGTGGGAGCGATCCGTTCATCGTGATGCCCAGCGCGGACTTCGAACGCGCGGTGCGGACGGGGGTGGAGGCGCGCACCATCAACAACGGGCAGTCCTGCATCGCCGCCAAGCGCTTCATTGTGGATGCGCGAATTGCGGCGGAGTTCGAGCGCGCGTTGGTGGCGGGCATGGCGGCGCTCCGGGTGGGCGACCCAATGGACGAAAGCACGCAGTTGGGTCCGCTCGCCACGCCGGATATTCTCGAAGGGCTCGACCGGCAGGTGCGCCGGTCGTTGCAATTGGGTGCGCGTGTGCTCCTCGGCGGGAAGCGGCTCGACCGGCCCGGCAACTACTACGCGCCCACGGTGCTGGCGGATGTGCCGAAGAGCGCGCCCGCGTATGGCGAGGAGCTATTCGGACCGGTGGCGGCGCTCTACCGCGCGAATGCAATCGAAGAGGCCATCCGGCTGGCGAACGACACCGAATTCGGGCTGGGCGCCAGCGTCTGGACCAACGACGAGGCCGAGCAGCGGCGGTTCATCGATGAGATCGAAGCCGGAATGGTGTTCATCAACGGGATGGTGGCTTCCGACCCGCGCCTGCCGTTCGGCGGCGCCAAGCGGTCGGGATATGGGCGCGAACTAGGCGTGTACGGCACCCGCGAGTTTGTGAATGTGAAGACGGTGCGGGTGGCGTAATGCCAAGTGGTCGGAAACGTCGCATAATAGGGTCGATGAGCGACCGCCTGACAATGGAACGGCTGACACGCGGCCGGGCGCCGGGACGCAAGTTCGACGTCGAATTCTGGCAGGCACTCGGCCCCAGCCGCATTCTGGAGGCCGCATGGGATCTTGCGATCACAGCCGCTTCAAAAGAAGGCATTCATGAAGATCAGCTCCGATTACAAAGATCTGTTGAGAAACTTGAACGCGGCCGGCGTGCGCTACCTGATCGTCGGAGGCTACGCCGTAATGATTTACACGGAACCAATCTTCACGAAGGACCTCGACCTCTGGGTTGACCCATCGGAGCGCAACGCGCAGGCGCTGTTCCGGGCGCTGGCTCAGTTCGGCGCTCCCCTCCAAGATATCCGGCCGGCGGATTTCACCGAGGCTGAGGTGTTCTACCAGGTGGGCGTTGACCCGGTGCGCGTTGATATCTTGACATCCCTTCCCGGCCTTGATTTCGTTTCAGCTTGGAAACGCAGGCTTCTCGTTGATTTCGATGGCGAGCCTGCCGCCGTCATTTCGCGCGAAGATCTGATTGCGTCAAAGAAGGCAACCGGTCGAGCGCGCGATCGCAAGCACGCCCGCAGTCTAAGGAAACGCCGGAAGGGCGAATAGGCTTCGCTTTACCACTGCGCCAGGGCCAGCAGCGGGAAGTAGTCGCGGTACATGCCGTAGGTGAGGTAGAAGACATTGGGGAAGCCGGTGCCGGTGGTGGCTTCCTCGGGCCATGTGCCGTCGGGCCGCTGGCGGTCGAGAAGGAACTGGATACCGCGCCGGACGGCGGCGCTCTCGCGGTCGCCGGCGGCCCGCAGGCCCAGAACGGCCCACGCGGTCTGGGAGGGGCAGCTCGGCGCGGGAACGAAGCCCTCGCGGTCGTAACTGGCGCAGGATTCGCCCCAGCCGCCATCGGGGCTCTGGATGGTTCGCAACCACTGTGCGGCTTTGGCGATGGCGTCTTTGGCTTCCGGCGCGCCGCTGGCCGCCAGGCCGCGCATGGCGAGGAACGATCCGTAAATATAATTCACACCCCAGCGTCCGTACCAGCTTCCATCTTTTTCCTGCGCCCCGAGCAGGTAAGCCACGCCGCGGCGCACAGCTTCGTGGCCCGCCAGGCCGCGGCGGCAGAGCGATTCCAGCACGCGGCCGGTGATGTCCGGGCAGGTGGGATCGAGCATGGCGTTGTGGTCGGCGAAGGGCACCTCGTTGAGCAGGGCCCAATCGTTATCGACGTCGAAGGCCGCCCAGCCGCCATCGCCCGATTGCATGGCGAGCAGCCAGTTGATGGCGCGGCGCTCGGCGGCGGCCTGGGCCGCGGGATTGGACGCCTTGGCGTGAAGCAGCGCCAGCAGCACCATGGCGGTGTCGTCGATATCGGGATAGAACTCGTTGGCGAATTCGAAGGCCCAGCCGGAGGGTTCGGTGTCGGGCCGCTTGACGGACCAGTCGCCTTTGCGGCGGACCTCCTTGCTGATCAGCCAGTCGGCGGCGCGCGTCATGCGGGCGTCGCCGGCGGCGCCGGCTTCGCCCAGCGCGAAGGCGCAGAGGGCGGTATCCCAGACGGGCGAGACGCAGGGCTGGAAGATAAACCGGTCCCCGGTGTCGATGAGCAGCGATTCGAAGTTGCGAATGGCCTCGACCAGGTCGGGGTGGTCCTTGGAATAGCCCAGTGCGTCGAGCGCCATGATGAAGTACATCATGGCGGGATAGATGGCGCCCAACCCTTCGGTGTGGCGCGTCCGGTCGAGAATCCAGTGCTCGGCCTCGCGGATGGCGGCATTGCGGATGCGCTCGGGACCGCGCTTTTCCCAGAGCTTGAAGACGCGGTCGAGGTGGCGAAACAGCACCGAAAGGCCCTTCCCCTTGGGAATCGCGAGGCTGGCGCCGGGGAGCAGGAGTTCGTCGAGCGTGAACCCCGCGGGAGCCCGGCGGTCGGAGCCGCGGGACTGCACGATGGAGAGCGGCACCAGGATGGAGCGCGTCCACGAGGACATTTCGTAGAGCACGTTGCCGGGGAGTATCACGATTTCCGGCGGGATGGAGGGCACGTGCTCGCGCGGATAGAGGCCGAACAGGCTGAGGTTGATCTTGACGTAGCTGTTGGCGGCTTGCAGGCCGCCCAGGGCCAGGATGCGCGCGCAGGCGCGGCGCAGAGGATCGCTGTCGGCGCCGATGCCGGCCAGTTTGAGAGCGCAGTAAGCTTTCACCGTGGCGCTGACGTCGGCGGGCCCTCCGGTGTAGATATTGAAGCCGCCATCGGGCAACTGGCGATCGAGGACGGCGCGGGCGGCCTTCTGAATGCGCACCGAGGTGGGCGGATTCCAGGCGTGGTCTTCGGGCTGGTGCAGGAAAAGTTGCAGCAGGATGTAGTCGGATTCGAGGGTGGCGTCAGCGGTTAGCTCGCCGCACCAGAAACCCTCGGGCGCCTGCTGCGAAAGCAGGGCTTGGGAGGAGCGCTGAAGCGCGGCGGCGGTTTGCTCGCCCGTGGCGCGAGCGGTGCGTTCCACGTGGCGGTGCTGGCGCAACCGCGCGGGTTCCGTCCATTCTAACGGCATCGCTGATTCTTCATGGTAACAACGTACACTGGAAATATGGATTGGCAACTGGACGCCGCCGAGGCGCGCGTGCTCGGCTCGCTGCTGGAAAAAGAGATTGCGACGCCGGATTACTACCCGCTTTCCTTGAACGCGCTGGTGAACGCCTGCAACCAGAAATCCAACCGCGAGCCGGTGGTTTCCTATGACGAGGACACGGTGGAGACCGCGCTCGAAGGGCTGCGGGGGAAGGGCCTCGCTTTACGCACGATAGGCGGAGACAGCCGGGTGCCGAAGCACAGCCAGCGTTTCACCGAGAAATTCAACCTGGGAAGGCGCGAGGCGGCGGTGCTGTGCGTGTTGATGCTGCGCGGTCCGCAGACCGTGGGGGAATTGCGCGGGCGCAGCGAGCGGCTCTACCAGTTCGACGACCTGGAGGCGGTGGAAAGCACTCTGAACCGGCTGGTGGAGATGGGTTACGTGAAGAAACTGCCCCGGCAGGCGGGATACAAGGAACAGCGTTGGGCGCAGCTTCTGGCCGGAGATGTCGAGGTGGCGGAGGAAGCGGCGCCGACGGTGGAGCGGGGGTCTTCGGACCGCGAGCGCCTCGCGGCGCTGGAGCGCGAGCTGGCCGAGTTGAAGCGGGCGTTCGAGGAGTTCCGAAGGAGCTTCGAGTGAACGAATTGTCACTGAGGTGGCATTTTTGAGCTATGTGCAGTTTCGCCGTCGTCATTCACCAGGAAGTATCGGGCGGGTTCTGGGGCGAGGTCCCGGCCTTGCCTGGATGCTACTCACAGGGTGAAACCGCCGAGGAGCTCCTCGCCAACGTCCGCGAAGCCATCGCCGGAACGTTGGAGGTCATGAAAGAAGAAGGCACAAAGCCTGAATCGAATGTTCAGATCCTGGAAGTAGCGGTTTGAAGCCCATCACAGGGCCAGGAACTCTGCCGCAAGCTTGGGTAGTGGCTGAAATGTGCGTTGAAGGGGATTCGGCCCGCTATTGAAGATTGGCTCGTAGGAAGGCGGCCATCTGCTTGCACGCATCTGCATCGTCATATGCCGGTCCGGTCTTGACTTCAAACTCCGCAAACATCGACCTTGCTTTTTCCTTATCTCCTATCCCGAGATAAGCGAGAGCGCAAAACAGCCGAGGAGTGAGCCATTCTGGCGTGGACTGGATTTGAGCCGCGCAGAGTTTCAGTAGGCCGGAATACTGCCGAGAATTGTTCAACTGGATCATGTTCTGAAAGATGGAGTCATCTCCCCCCATCATTATCGCGAAAGCGGCACTGGCGCTTGGCCCGGCGGTTCTCCACTGGCCATTGCAGAAATATGTCTTGGCGGCAAGATTCGGATTGACAGCCTTGAGGATTTCGTCCAGCTTCGTCATGACCGCATCTGGATCTAATTGATTGGCGATGATTCTGTTCATTATCTTCAGCAGGGCATCCCCCTGCTGTTTCCCAATTCCGCAGGTGATGGTGAATGTATTATTGTTGCCGGTGTTGGCAACGCTGCAAGCATCTTTGACTGTGGCTGAGCCAGTCTGCGGTTGGGCGCAGACAGCACCGGCCAACAGACACGCCAGAGGCACTAGAATCTTCATCGCGCCAATCCTATCACCGTTTCTCTGTTCTCACTATTGCTGGAGGTTGTCCGGTGCTGAACCTGTTTCCGGAGCCCGTGTTTGCGATCCCTCCGGGACCGTTTGCGGTGGCAGCTCCGGTGGATGAGGGAGGGTGGTCCAACACCTTGTCGGATCTCCCCGCTCCCTTGTTGAGCGCTTCTAACTGCCCCTGCAATGTGTGGATCAAATCGTTTTTGCGGGAGAGATTCTCTCGGAATATGAAATATATGGCCCCGTAGCCGATAGAGAGCAACAGCAAAAAGCTGATTAGGAATGTCCGGGGAGCTTGCCTAATCACTGGCCATTCCTCCCGAACGCTCTTGAAGAATTCGCTTACCACGACGCCAGCCATTTCGAGCGGCGGCAGCTCATTAGAGTTTTCGCGCTCGCCCTATCGTACCGCCGGTGCGCTATCAGTGTCTATGCCAACAACTCCGCCAAGTCCCAAACCCGATCCATGCCCCCCGCTTCCATCGCCGTGACCCGCAATGTTTGGCGAATCCGGCAGAAGTTGTAGAAGGCGAACTAGAGGCAGTACACGGCCCACAGGTCTTCCCACTTCTTGCTGAAGGCATTCGTCAACCGCGTCATGCAGCGCATCTGCGTCTGAATCGTGAGATTCTGGCGTTCGATGTGGTGGTTCGTTCAGAAGAAGGAGGCCCACAAGCACCCCTGGGAATCGGACGATGAGAGCATTGGGAACGCCTACCGCTCCCTGGCAATCGAGCGGAATACCAAGCTCGTTCTGAACCTCGCACTTGGCCGACACGGCCTGGCCACCACGGACGCCTTTATCGAAGGGCTACGGGCCGCCACCACGTCGCAACGGTTCCAGATTGCCACCGATGGATTTTAGCCCTACAAGTCCGCGATCACCACCACGCTGGCGGATCGCGTGGACTACGGGATGCTTATGAAGGTATACGCACAGAACCGCGAAGGCAGTAGCGCACTGGCGGTAGAACGAGGGGCGAGCGCGAAAACTCTAGTCGGCGGGCGCCACTCGGAATGCCTGCTCCCCATTCTGCTTGGCGTTAAATGCGGCTCGATTGGACTGCACCATGAATCGCGCTCTTTTGGGTAGGGCGAAAGAATACGACTTGTTTCCGATGCTTTTCGCCGAGAAAGTCTTGCTGGCAGCCGTCGCGCCGCTTCCGATCCTTTTGGCAAGCAGTCCTATGGAACTTGACCGTCAACAGCAAATCTCAGCGGCAATAGCGCTCCTGGCAGGGCGCTACTGCATTGCGCGCGGCACTGAGAACAAAGCCAAGGGGGTACACCACCGCCGGTTCTGATCATTCAGACGGCGACATCGACTCCGCCTACGGCCACAGGACCAGCAACAACCCGTGGCGATAACAGTCCCGCCAACACACGGAGCGGCGACACTTTCACATACGGATCGGGGAAAGACCAGCAACAAGGCAAAGAAAGGCGCTAGAATGTGGGCCATGAAGGCCACACTTTTGTTTGTTACTATAGTATCGGCCTGCAACAGCCAGACGACTGGACCAGCAGATACAAAGGGCGCTTGCAGCCCAGCCAACACCGGCAACAATAACACCTTCAACATCACATGCCAAGGTATCTCAGATAAGCTCGGTGCTCAGCTCATTGAACTGCTCAACCGGGTGGCCAAGAATCAAGCAGGTGCCGAAACTATGATGGCCAAACTTGACGGGTGCCTTGAAGGTGTGCGCGAGGTACGCGAACAGCAGGCCAGTAGGCACCTCACCGATCAGCAAGAACGACTTCTGTTAACGGCACTCAGCCCGTTCAAGGGAACAAGAGTCACGGTCGAAGCCACTGAGGGCGACGAGGAAGCGTACCGGTATGCGCAAGAGTTTGCGACGCTCTTCCGGAATGCGGGCTTCACACTTATAGCGTTTGCGGGGAATGCTGGAACCACGGGCGTGAACACGATGATGATTGTAGGTGGCCCTCCCGTTACTGGCCTCGTCCTGCATCCGATGGATGAGAGCGAGTGGCGAACCCCTATTTTTCAAGTATTCGATAGGACTTTGCTCACAACCAGAGTCCAACACTCCGCACAGTACGTCGGGAAGATGCGAGTGAAAGATACTGATCTCGAAGTCTTCATAGGTTCAAAGCCTAGAGATTGAACGGGTTCAACGCACATTTCAGCCACTACCCAAGCTTGAGCAGGCTAATCGATGACGGCTTCGCCGGTTGTGAGATCCAGCGTCCACGGCTTCGGCTCGGGAAGCCACAGTTTGCCGCCGCCGATCTCCAAGGGCATCCACAGGTATCGCGAGTCCCACTGCGTCCCCGGCTTCCAGATGTCGCCCATGAAAATCACCGTCGTCTTCTTCGTGCCCACTACCTTCACCAGCATCGTGGACTGCGATCCGTAAGTCTTCGTCTCGGGCGGAGCGATGTCGCGGAATTCCGACCAGGGTCCTTCCAGGCTCGGCGCCGTCGCGTACTTGTTGGGATTGGGCGCCCACCCGGTGAGCGCCGATCCGATGGCGTAGTACAGCCCCTGGTAATGCACGATGGCGCCGCCTTCCATGTGCGCTGGAATCAGGCTCATCTCTTTCTCGACGGAGAGGTAGTCGTCGGAGAGCCGCGCAATACGGAAGCCGAACGGGCGGTCCTCGAAGATCAGGTAAGCCGCGCCGTCGTCGTCGATGAACTGCCCGATATCGCGGCTTTCATGCCCCAGCGGACGGAAGCTCCGCAGGTATTGGTAGTCTCCGTCAACCGTGTCGCTGGTGGCCACGCCGACGCGCGCGATTTTGTAGAACCCCTCGGCGGTGCGTCCATCGATGTGCATGTACATCACGAATTTCTTCGTCTTCGCGTTGTGGAACACCTTGGGACGCTCCAAAACCCATCCGGGCCCGAAGTTCTCCGGGTCCGGGAGCTGAATCACCCGGTTGCGGAAATTCCAGTGCGCGAGGTCCTTGGAGGAATAGCAACCGACGTAGCGTTTGGCGGGATCGAGTCCCTGCGAGCGGTCCTCGCCGAACCAGTAGAACGTATCGCCCAGCTTGATGATTCCGCCGCCGTGCGCCTGGATATGCAGGCCGCGGTCATCGGGCCAGATCTCGCCGGGTTTCAACACGGCCTTTTCGAGCACGGCGGCCCCGGTTTCCGGGCGCGAGCGCGACGACTGCGCCACCAGCGAGACCACCGCCAGAGTCAGCGCGAACAGCTTGAGGTGCTTCATGTTTACTTCAACCCGGCCAGGGCTGTCCTGGCGCCGAGCAAGTCGGGGCTGGTTTCGACAGCCTGCGAGAGTTCCGCCTTCGCTTTGACCGCGTCACCCAAGCCCAGGTAGCCGAGGCCGATGGCGTAATGCGCGTTGGCTGAACGGAAGCGCGGCGACTGCGGCCCGCCTCGGCCGCCGCGGCCGGCTTCCGTGGGCTCCGGCCGCGTGAGCGCACGCTGACCGGAATCTACGAGGCTCTGGAACATGGCTTTGGCCTTATCGGGCTGGCCGAGCTTCTGAAGGCAAAGCGCCTGATAGTAGGATTGAGCGCCGCCCGCGGTAGCAGGCATCCCGCCATGCCGTCCGGACCCGGATTGCGCCGGGGCTGCGGCCCCGCGGTTCCAGGACTGAGTCGCTTTGGCACGGTCGCCCAAACCTACGTAGGCCAGCCCAGTCAGGTACGCAACCTCGGTGCTGCGGCCGCCGCCTTCGCCAAATCCGCGCGAGGGCAGGTTGTCGGGCACCGTGAGAGCAGCCTGCAAATCGGCGAGCGCGTCCATATACCGCTTGGCGGCGATGTTCTGCTGGCCGCGCAGGATGTGCGCGCTGGCCCACTGGTCGCTGACGTCTAAGTTGGCGCCTTCGGCCTGCGCGAACTTCCGGCCGGTCATCATCTGGATGGCATCGTCGTACTTGCCAGACGCTACCTTGAGCGCCACGGCGCGGTTCTGCGAGTCGTCGCGCTGCGCGACCACGTCCTGGTTCTTCTCGAACAGCGGAAGGCGCTTTTCAATGGGAGTGCCAACCTGCTCGTAGAGCTCATCCAACTCGGCGAAATGCAGGGCGTACTTGTGGTTGACAGAGACCGCTTTCTCGAGCTCCGCGATGGCCCGGTTGAGGTCGGGCGTGGGCTTCTGGTGGGCGTAGGCCGTGGCCAGGTTGCGATGGGCGATGGCGAAGGAGGGGTTGACCGCGGCAGAGTCTTCCCAGAGCCTGGTGGCCTCCTCCGGCTGCCAGTCGTACAACAGATTGCCCAGGTAGTAGGACGCGTGAGCATCGCGAGGGTACATCTTCAGAGCGGCCCGCAACACGTCGATGACCTCGGCCTGGAAGGGGAAGACGTAGTCCGGGGGCTGGCTCAGGGCCAGCTTGTAGTACTCGGAAGCCTTCGGCGCCTGGCCCAGCTTCTCCGCAAAGTAACCCAGATAGTAGTAGGCCATGGGATGTACCTTAGACTTGTCGGGAGCCGCGGCGACCATTTGCAGGAGCACATCCGTGCCGTCCTTCCACAAGCCGGCGTCGAGGTATTCGGCGGCCGTCTCCTGAAACGTTTGCGGATGATCGATCATGGTGGAGGTGAGCGTCTTCGCCGCCGCCGGGTCCTTCGAGGCCAGCCAGCGTTCGGCCATGGACCGCACATCGAGCGGGTCGATCTTGTGCGCGGCGGTGGCCACCAACTGGAGAGCCTCCTTGGAGCGCCCGGTGTGCCGCAATACCGCGGCCTTGAGGTTCTGCGCACGGAGGTTCAGCGCGTTGGAGTCGATAGAGCGGTCGACAAAATCGAGAGCGGCGGTCATGTCGCCGTGCGCGGTTGCGATCTCGGCCAGCGAATAGTAGCCGGACGCCTTCCAGGCCTGGCTCCATGTCGCCTTATAGAAGTTGGTGTAGGCCTCGTCGGTCTTGCCCTCCGCCTTCAGCGTGGCCCCCAGGTAGTAGATGGCCTCGGCATCCTTGGGAGTGGTGAATTGGTCCGTGACCCGCGCGATGGCCGTGCGAAGGTACTTCTCGGCTTCCGCGTACTTCGCCTTGGTGTAGGCGGTGATGCCCATGACGGTGTTCACGCGGGAATCGCCCGGATCGCGGCGGAGCGCTTCTTCCCAATAGGGCATGGGGTCGTTGACCGGATCGTGGAACTGCTGCGCGCGGAGACCGATGAGATACAGTTCCTCGTTGGTCTTGACGTCCGCCGGCGGGGGCGGGGCGGTCACGCCCTGAGGGGCCGTCTCGGGCGTCAGCTTCACGGGCGAATAGGAGATCAGCTCCTTGCCGCCGTCGGAAATGGAAGCGACCAGATCGTGCTCGTCGATGCCGGCCGGTAGGGCGACCTGCTTGGTGTACGGCTTGCCGGGGTCAATGGCCGCGGTCTCCTGAAGCAGAACCTTCTCGCCCGCCTTGAGCGTGACTTTCGCCGCCGCATGCGCCGAGGTGGTATAGAAGCCCATCTTGGCGGTTCCGTTGGCCACGTCGAGGTTCACGGCCGCGTCTATGTTGGCCTTCTTCACGCCGCCGATGTCGCGGAACGGGTACCACTTCATGGAGAACGAGCGTCCCTCGTAGGGTTGCAGCCAGCTATAGTCGGGCTGGTTGTCCGAGTAGGCTCCCACCATGAGCTCGATGTAGGGGCCATCGGAGTCGGTCAGGTTCGCGTCCCAATTGCGCGCGCCGGCATTCGTGCCCCACTCGAAGAACTTCTTGCCCGGCACGATGTTGTGGTCGGCGATGCTCATGGTTCCCGCCTGCTTACCGTGGTCGTAGCCGGCGAAGAAGTCGTCCTGGTAGTTCCAGGCAAAGATCGAGACCGATGAAGGGTGGTTCTTCCACCAACTGACGTCGACACCCTCGTCGTTGATCGGCCACTTGGTGAACTCGCGCTTGAAGTGGCCCGTGCCCAGTTGCGTGCTGGGCGGGAAGATGACCTGGTACTGGTCGTTCACGTGAACCGCCACGTTGGCGAAGCACAGCATGGTATTCACTTCGGGAGTGCGGTTCAGTATTCGCAGCGACGCCTCCAGGTAGGATTTGCCGGGCCGGATGGTGTAGCCCACCGCCCAGCGCATGCGCTGGCGCACTTCGAGCTCGCCCACCCAGACGGTCTTGCTGCCGTCGGCGTTCTCTTCCACCTTGTACTGCACGGGGAGGAAGGTGGTGGCCCGGTGGTGATGGTTGATGTTCCATTCGACGCCGCCCGAGATCCAGGCCCCGATGATACTGATGAGCGTAGGTTTGATGACGTGCTGGCGGTAGATGAAATTGTAGTCGTTGGTCTTGTCCAAACCTTCGAAGATGCGGCCGCCGATCTCAGGGAGGATGCCGATGCGGAGATACTCATTCTCGAGGTACACGATCTTGTAGGTCTTGTCGGCCTTCTTACCCGTGAGAATGTCGTACATGGGATAGGGATAGACCGGCGCCTGCGCCCCCTGCGCTTGCCTCCCGAAGTAGAACATCGGGTTGGGCTCCGGGTCTCCGACGAGGTAGGTGGGGATGACCATGGTGGTCTCCCAAACCTTCACCGCCGGGACGTCGGCGGCGGCAAGTGGAATGGAAAGCGCCAGAAATATTGTGAAAAGCGCGATGAGCGCGGACAAACGGCTTTGGCTACGCATCATAAAGGTCGACCTCCAAATAGACTACGGATCGAATTTACCTTTGTCATTGTACGCGATTTCAGAGAAATGGCAGAGGGTGGGGCAGAGCGGTCTTATGCCGCTTGGTGCGGCTTGACCTCGGATGCGATCCGCGATTCCCAGGCATCGCGGGCAGCTTCGAGATCGTAGCGGGCTTGCAGGTTGATCCAATAGTCGGGGGTCGTATCAAAGTAGCGTCCGAGGCGGAGCGCGGTTTCCCCCGTGATGGCGCGTTGCCCGGCGACTATGGCGCTGATGCGGTTGGCCGGCACGCGTAGCTCTTTGGCCAGGCGGTTCATAGAGATGCCAAGGTCGTCCAAGGTTTCCTTGAGAATGGCGCCCGGGTGGACGGGTGCAAGCTTAGCGATGGTGTTTGGTGATCTGGACATCGTAGGCATTCCCTTCTTTCCAGCGAAAGCAGACTCGGTGGTCTATGAGGCCCGCTTGTAGCGCGCAACGCCGATCTCGTCTTGCCGCACTTGGGATAGGGCATAATTGGCCTGGAGGCAGACCCACATATCGGGGCTGGGTCCGAACGCCTTCGACAGGCGCACGGCCATTTCCGCGGATATTCCCGCTTTTTCGTTAATGAGGTTGTTTATGATCTGGCGCGCAACGCCAAGCACTTTAGCGGCCTCGGTGACGGTCAAGCCAAGCGGTTCCAGGAAATCCTGGCGGACGATGCGGCCGGGATGCGGGTGATTCTTCATGGGCATATTCGTTCCTCTTCGTGCGCCTGCGGCAGCGCTGCGCCGGGTTGGGAAGTCAGAGCGGTGGCAGAAGCTGTCGCAGGCCATCCAGGAGGTGTTGTCGATCCTGGGGACACAACCTGCCAACGCTACGTATGACCAGGCGGTTATCCAGGGTGAAGAACTTCATCCGGACGACGCTCGGCATCTTCAACCCCGCGGATTGGTGGTCGATGCGAATATCCAGCGGCCACGGCGGATTGCGTGCGTCGGTGATCATTGCCATCACGGTGTGGCCCTCCGCGTTGAAAGTGCGCCGGCTCAGCACCGCGGCAGGACGCTTCACGCTTTGATCGGAGCCGGTGAATGGAAATGGCACAACGACGACCTCGAACGCATCACAGGTCATCGAAATTCTCGTGATCGTTAGGTGAGTCCCACTCGGCGAGAGTCGGCGAAATGGCCCGATGCCACGCAAGATCGAATGGTTCTGCCTTGCGAACTCGGACCGCATTCCCTTCCACTTCGTAGACTAGCGTGTCGCCGGAGTGAACCCCCAGTTTATCGCGAATTTCCTTCGGAAGGGTGGTCTGGCCCTTCCTGGTAATCTTGCTGGTCATCGACATTACCATCATACCTTCCTTACCTCCTTACAGCAAGGAAGGGCGAGGCAGGGTTGTTCACGGCCAAATAAGGTGGTGGAGGCGGGGGGAGTTGAACCCCCGTCCGAGAAAGCTCGCCATGAAGAGACTACGTGCGTATCCGGCTCATTGGTTGTCGGCCGACGCTTCAAAACCGGCGAGAGCGGCGCAAGCCTAGCCCGATTGAATCTCAGCCGCCGGCTCCGGACCGAAGCCTTTGGCCTATCCCGCAAAATGACGCTCACTCACCGCCGCGCGGGCTCAGCGGCTGGAGCGGCCACCTAATTACTTAGGCAGCGTATGCAAACTGCGTATTGGCAGTTTTGGTTTTCCGATCGTTTTACGGGAGCTCGGAACCCGGCACGCCTCCCCACCACGATTCAATCCCGTCGAATCCGTTAC
>JBEKSR010000090.1:0-22589 GCA_049516835.1 Bryobacteraceae bacterium
AATGTTTGGAATAGGGTAATACAAGAAACAACCGGAATCCTACGGTGTAAGTGCTGGTGTACAAAGGGATTGCTGATGCGCGCGGCCCCTCAAGCAACCTCGCGGCAGTAAACTCCCGCTAGAGCCTTCCCGACTTGGTGCCCCGAGTGCCACTGGAAGTGCTTCAACCACCCAACGAACTTCCTGCGCACACCCGCCACACCCTGCCACGGCTGCGACAGCACAAGATCCACGTCAGGCCGAATTCGCTGGATTAGGGCCCGGTACACAACTGAGTCGCTCTCACCCTCCACAACGATTCCGAAGACCATTATTCGCCGAGCGCCCCTGCTAGCATGAGGTCCCCAAGACCGAGGGCCTTGTCTTCGACCAGCTTGCGCAGGTGAGTTTTGTCACTGGGGCGAACCACGACAGTCTCGCCACGTCTTTTCTCGATCCAGAGGATCTCATCGAGATTCATTTGATCGACCAAGAAAGGCGAGTGAGTGGTCAGCAAAATCTGGGACGGGACGTTGCGGTCCGACACTTCCTCCTGCACCTGCCGCAACAGCGCGACAATGGTCTCAAGAAGCCTGGGATGAAGGTGATTCTCGGGCTCTTCAACGAGGAACAGAGTCCCGCCGAGACCGTCCGGAGCGCAAACAAGCGAGAGCAAAGCGATAAACGCCAACTCACCGTCAGACATCTGGATGAGCGGAGTGGGGCGAGCCAGAGCCTGTTCCTCGGACGCGAGGTAAACCGTCCCCTGCTGGGTAGGCCAAGTCAGGATACGACGAATTTCCGGAAAGACGTCCCGCGCAACTTCCGCGATGCGGTTGAAGTTTTCGGGCGCCCTGGTTTGGAGCCACATCAGCCAGGCTGATAGGTTCTGTCCCTGGTGCTCAAGGACTCCCCCCGCCCCGACCTGATTGGGCTGCTTCATCAGGCTGGGAACCAGGTGATAGTGACGCCAATTCTGGGCAAACCACTTCAACGGGTAGCCGTCCCAGTTGCGAGGAGCGAGTTCCATCGCGGACCTCTCCGCCTCTACGGTCAGCAGGCGCTGTCCGTCGGCGTTAACCAACCAGCGGCCTTCGCTTTCGCGCGTGATCAGGGGGCATTGTTTTTCGCCTTCCAGGAGAATGAGGCGCTCCGATTGAATGTTGACGTACCCACTAGCCCCGCCCACCAGCTCAATCCCATATTTGAAGCTTCTGTCCGGTCGGGCTGGGTCGGTAAAGTCAACACCTACCGACAGAAGTCTATCCTGCCCTCCCTTCCACAGGACCTCGTCTATCCCTCCGCGTCTGACGAGAGCGTTTACGGGGCCGTACGTTCCCGCCTGAGGAAACCAGGACTCATAGAGGAAGCGCAGGGCATCAAGAAGATTGCTCTTGCCCCCCATATTAGGGCCGACCAGAA
Organism: Bryobacteraceae bacterium; assembly: GCA_049516835.1. Lineage (GTDB taxonomy): Bacteria > Acidobacteriota > Terriglobia > Bryobacterales > Bryobacteraceae > Fen-178. The sequence continues at coordinate 1,402 of JBEKSR010000090.1, forward strand.
CATTGAGCGGACCCAGGGGAAGGTCCAGGCTTCGGAGGCTCTTGAAGTTTCGGGCCAGCAATCGTGTCAGCACAGGGGACCTACCGCTATCGTACCCCGCCGCGCTTGCTGCCTCAAGAGGCACTCAGCCAGTATCGCGTCATACGGGAATTCGAGCTAAATCAGAGCCATAGCAGCGGCGCCAGCCCGGCTACTGTCAGGCCGCCCAGCAGGCACAGGCTCTCGACACCCGTTTTGCGATCGGACAAGCTGAAAGCATAGATCCCTTTGACCAGGTTGTTGCTGGCCGCGGCAATCAGGATAGCCGCCGAGGCCACCTTCAAAGAAGTGACGCCTCCCGCCGATTGCGTCATGCCCATGATGAAGGGGTCCACGTCCGTGACCCCCATCAGCCCCGCCAGCGTGTACACCCCCGCCCTGCCGAGATAGGCGATCGCCAGGTGCGTGGCAACCAGGATGGCTAGAAACAACACGGCGAAGAAAAAGGCCGCGCGCAGTTCGAGGGGGTTCCTGGATTCGTACTCCCGTTTGACCTCGCCGGCTCTGGCATCGGGAATGCGCGTCCAGAGCCAGCCTGCGCCCATCCCCACGCCCGCCAGAATGGCGAACGGCACGCCCAGGGTGGTCAGCAGGTTTCGATTGAACATCGTCACGAGGCCGGCCAGGCGCACATACATAACGCCGGAGGCGATCAGAGTTCCGCCCGCAAACAGGTGCGGGCGGCTCTCGCGCGCGGCTCGTTTGGCCAGAACCACGGTGGTCACGGTGGACGAGTAGGCGCCCCCCAGCAAGGCCGCCAGGATCACGCCTCCCTGCCCTTTCGTCAGCTTCTGGATCACGTAGCTGCCGTAGGACACGCCACTCACCGCCACCACCACCAGCCAGGCCTTGAAAGGATTGATATGGAACGGCCCGAACTCCTGGTTGGGCAGGACCGGTAAAATCACCGCGGTGAGCAGAAGGAATTTGGTGAAGGTAAGGATCTCCTCGGCGGCGATCCGTTTGGTCAAGCCTTCCAACACGGCTTTCAATTCCAGCAACAGCATGCTGGCGACGGTGACCGTGGTGGCGATCCAGAATTGCTCGCGGTACACCAGCGCCCCCACCAGGTACGTGGTCAGCCCCGACATCTCGGAGGTGACGCCCGAAAAAACGGACGTCGCCACTTTATGCTGGTACGCCAGCATCAGGAAGCCGCCCACGACGGCGAAGCCCAACATCACCGGCAAGATCTGCCCTCCCGAGAGGAGGGACGTGGCATAGCCGATGAGTCCGATCAGAGGATAGGTGCGCACTCCGCCGAACGAGTAATGTTCGCTCGCGGTCCGGCGCTCCTCCCGCTCCAGGCCCATCAAAAACGAGAGGAACAGGACCAATAGGATCTTCGCGCCTTCCGGCGGCAATAAACGATAGAAGTCCACCAGCTTCAGTGCTCCTCGTCTATATCAGAGTACAACTTCACGGAAAGCAAGGTGGCCGACGGGGCCACCCGCCTTCGCTATACTCTCACTATGAAAACCATTCGCCCGCTGGCCCTTTTCCTGCTGGCTTCGACCTGCTTCGCGCAGGGCCTCGAGTACATCAAGGCCCATTACACCAAGTACGAATACATGGTTCCCATGCGCGACGGGAAAAAGCTGTTCACCTCGGTGTATGTCCCGAAGGACACTTCCGAGAAATACCCCATCATGCTCAGTCGCACGCCGTACAGCGTGGCGCCCTACGGCGTCGACAACTTCAAGGCCAGCCTGGGACCTTCGGAGAAGTTCGCGCGCGACGGATTCATCTTCGTGTACCAGGATGCGCGCGGCTGCTATATGTCGGAAGGCGAATTCGTAAATATGACGCCGCAGATCGATGTGAAGCGCGGTCCCCAGGACGTCGATGAGAGCTCCGACACCTACGACACCATCGACTGGCTGACCCAAAACGTGCCGAATCACAACGGGAAGGTGGGCATGTGGGGGATCTCGTATCCGGGGTTCTACACGGCGGCGGGAATCATCGATGCGCACCCCGCGCTCATCGCCGCATCGCCGCAGGCGCCCATCGCGGACTGGTTCATCGGCGACGATTTTCATCACAACGGCGCGCTGTACCTGCCGCATGCGTATCGCTTCCTTAGCGCCTTCGGCCATCCGCGGCCGGTTCCCACGCTTCCCCATCCAGGTGTGCAGGACCCCACGGCCCAGTTGGATGCGTACAGCTTTTTTCTGTCGCTCGGCCCGCTTTCGAACGCCAACGAAAAGTACTTCAAGAACGACGTTCCGTTCTGGACCGAGATGATGCAGCACGGCGCTTACGACGACTACTGGCAGGCCCGCAACCTGCGTCCTCACCTCAAGAACATTAAGCCGGCGGTGATGACCGTCGGCGGCTGGTTCGACGCGGAGGACCTTTTCGGGGCGCTGAATACCTACAAGGAGATCGAGAAGAACAGCCCGGGCGCAAACAACACGCTGGTCATGGGCCCGTGGTGCCACGGCTGCTGGGCGCGCACCGAGGGAGACGCGCTGGGCAACGTGCGGTTCGGCGCCAAGACCTCGCAGTTCTACCGGGACGAGATCGAGTTTCCCTTCTTCGCACATTGGCTCAAGGGCAAGGCCGATCCCAAGCTTCCGGAGGCCTTTGTGTTTGAAACGGGCACGAACCAGTGGCGGCGGGAGGATGCCTGGCCGCCCAAGGACGCGCAGCCGCAGGCGGTCTACCTGCGCGCCGATGGAAAGCTGAGCTTCGATCCGCCCAGCGAACCGGCGGCGGCCTTCGACGAATACATCGCCGATCCGAATAAGCCGGTACCCTACATCAACGGCCAGGCGTCCGGAATGACGCGCGAGCACATGGTGGAAGACCAGCGCTTCGCATCCACGCGGACCGACGTGCTGACGTATCGGAGCGACGAACTCACCGGCGACGTGACGCTATCCGGCCCTCTGACGGCGTCGCTGTACGTTTCGACCACGGGAACCGATTCCGATTGGGTGGTGAAGCTGATCGACGTCTACCCCGAGGATTATCCCAATCCCGATCCGAATCCGGCCGGCGTCCGCATGGGCGGATACCAGCAATTGATCCGCGGCGAGGCCATGCGTGGGAAGTTTCGCAACAGCTATTCGAAGCCCGAGCCATTTGTGCCCGGCAAGATGGAAAAAGTGGAATGGGCGATGCCCGATATCAACCACTGTTTCCGCAAAGGCCACCGGATCATGGTCCAGGTGCAGAGCTCCTGGTTTCCGCTGGTGGACCGCAACCCGCAGAAGTTCGAGGATATCTACAGCGCCAAGGCCGCGGACTTCATGAAAGCCACTGAGCGGGTTTACCGCTTCGCGGCTGCGGCCTCCTCGGTGAAGGTGAACGTGCGGGCGGTCAAGTAGGGGCCGGACAACGCTCAGGCCGAATATTTCGCGGTGCGGGTCGCACCCGGTTTTACGGGGACCACTGCCGCAATCATGGTCTGCCGATTCACGGACTGCTCGAACGAAACCGCGGCTGGAACGCCATCCACCATAATGCGGATGTCGCGCCCGGACCGCGGCACGGGGAATGCGGCCTTCCATTGAAGGAGCGGGCCAGCATCGTTCGTGAACGTCGTTTCTACTGAGCCGCGGTGCGCCACGGTGATCTCGTTTTTCAGTACGGGAACCCGCGACAGCCTGGCCCATTGGAGCGACTCCGGCAGGCGCGGCAGGGTCTCGAGTCTGGAGTTCGGGGCATCCGGAGCGATCCCCATAAGCCCGGTGGCGACAGCGCCGACTACAGCGAAGGCAGTCTCCGAAACGTGCTGGCCGAAGAACTCCGGGTCGGCAATCTCCATCAGGAGATCGTGCGCCTGTTGGCGCCTGCCGTAACGATACAGCAGTTCGGGAAGGTGGGACAGAGCGCCGGGAGATTGCGGGAGCGCGGCTTGCAAATTGTCGAGGGTCGCGTTGGTCTTGGGCCCGTCCTCGGGTATGCCGAACCAGAGCACGTAGGTATTGCAGTCGGGCACGCAGTCCTGCGAGAAGCTGCGATCCGGAAACGTGCCGGAGTAGAAACGGTTCTGACGCGGATTCCACCACTCGGCATTGAAGCGGGTGCGCAGCGCGTTGGCTCGGCTCCGGTACTCCTGCGCGACCCGGCGCGAGAGGCTGCCGGGCCGGCCCTTGACTTCCTCGAATGCGGCATATGTCAGGTATCCGGCATACTGTCCGGCGATGAGATCGGCGCCCGTGAGGAAACGTGGCCCCTCCCGGTGATAAGAGGCGGAGACGCGAGGCCGGATGCTGTTCTTCATGATGCCGTCGTGATCGGGGTCCCAAGCCTGGATGTAGTTCACCACCGTGCGCTCGTAGAACTCGGAAAAGGTCTCGTCGAGATAGCTCGCATCGCCAGTCCAGAGGAGCTCGCGATAGCAGGCGCGGAGGATATCGAAATTAGCCGGCAGCGAGTACCCGAAATCGCTGTCGTCGTTATAGCTGGCCGGGTCTGGAAAGCCATCCTTGGTGACCATCCAGTAGGAGCAGAAGTCCCGGCTTTTGGCAATGCCCTGGGCGAAGCGGCGCAACATGTTGGCGGTGTGCCGGTTGAGGCCGAGCACTGCCGCGCCGACGCTCTGATGCGCCACGTCGCGCATGCAGAACACGGTGCTCCTGCCGGCGGCACTGGTGGCGTACCAGTCCCCGACCGGGTCGCCCGTGTAGACGCAACTGAGGGCCCGCTGTTTCGACCGCAGGAAAGCGGCGGTGAGCCGTGGGTCGGAACATTCCAATTGCACCTCTCCGGGCAAGCGCGTGGGGGAGACGCCGGCTGCGGTTTCGGCGGAGTTCGCGAACGGCCTCCCGCGCCATACCGCCGCTCCGGCGAGCGCCAGAGCAGGAGCGCCGATGGCGATCCACTGTCTTCGCGTCAGATGAACGCGGAGCGCGGGGATGGATGGCGCGGGCGCGGAAGCGGTAACGCCGGCCCGCGACTGGAATACCGGCACATAGCCGCCGCGCGGGATCTCAAGGGCGACAGGCTCGGAAGCACCCGCGCCGGCGAAATACCGCTCCAGGCGCTGGCGCAGAGTACGCGCTTCGGTGCGGACGATGCTGTCTTCACCGGGGTTGTACGTCGCCGCCCGGCCGAACACCCGATGCCCGATCAGCGTCTCGGTAATCTCTTCCGGGCAGCCGGTGAGCTTGCGGTCCACTACATAGGTAAGAAACCCGCGCAGGCGCGTGGCGCGCCGGAACTCCGGGCTCGCCAGTATCCGTTCGACCAGCGCCCGGCATTCCTCATCGCTGGGGCGGGGATCTCTTTCTGAATTTACCTCAGGGGCAGCCAAGCACCATCCCTCTTCCAGTCCAACGTTAGTATACGACAGCGGGACGGCTGCCGGGATGCTCCACTGGAAAGCCTGCCGCAATCACATTGTTGACCGTCAGTTAACCGTTAATTCACCTTGCGGGAAACCTCCATTCATTCTATCGTTAGCGCTAAATAGCTTCGAGCATTCCTGGTGTGGAATGTGTCAAGAGGAGATTTCGCGTGAAGAACTTAATGACGCAACGGAAGAACTGTCGAAACCTTGCCGCTGGTAGGCCGCGCAGGCCAACCGGAGTTTGCCTGTGGTGGGTCCTCGCAGGTCTGGCTCTATTGCTTTGGGCGTCCAGTGCCATGTATAGCCAAGGCGTGACGGGGCGCATCCATGGCACGGTGCAGGATCAGAGCCATGCAACCGTTCCCGGCGCCACGGTCACCGTAACGAACCAGGAAACAGGCTACCACGCAGGGGTTCCGACGGGCCCAGGTGGCGAATATGTAGTCCCAGACATGCCGCCTGGGAAATATACCGTCACGGTCACGGCGACCGGTTTCAAAGAGGCCGTGTCCAAAGACGTTTTGGTTATCGTGAACGGCTCGACCGCCGTGGATTTTGCCTTGGAAATCGGCGTTCGAACCGAAGCGGTCGAAGTCGTCGCCAACAGTCAACTCGTGGACACCGTCACTTCCTCCATGGGCAACGACCTGAGCACGCGGCAGGTCAACGCCTTGCCGCTCTTCGGGCGCGTCTACTCCCAGCTCGTTCAGGTCATGCCGGGAGCCGTTAAGACCGGAATCGGGGCTTCGGCGGAATCGGGATCGGGCATCGGAGCGAACGGTTCCATCACGGCGGCCGTGAACGGGATCGTTTACCAAGGCACGACCTTCACGCTCGATGGCGTGAGCGATATGGAGTTGGAAAACGCTTTCCAGAATGTCACGCCGCCGATGGACGATATCGCGGAGGTAAAGGTTTCGGGCAACAATGCCAGCGCCGACGTGGGAACGTATGGCGGCGCTCAAGTCAATGCCATGATCAAGTCCGGAACCAACCAGCTCCATGGTTCGGCGTACGAGTTTTACCGCCGCCAGTGGCTGAACGCAAACACTTGGGCAAACGATCTCATTGGCGCCGCCAAAGCCCCGTACAAAGGGAATCAATATGGCGGTTCGGTGGGCGGCCCCGTCCGGAAGAACAAGATCTTCTTCTTCGGCGGCTATGAGGGACTCCAGTTAAATACCGGAATCACGGACACCTGGACAGTCCCCACTCCCATGGAAGCCAATGGATATTTCCCCAATAACTTCTTCACCAGACCGATTTACGATCCCAAGACGGGGGCCGCCGGAACGAACCCGACTGCTTTTCCGACGGTGACGCTGGCGAATGGCACCTACGGCTGTTCGGGCGCCGGCAACTCCACGACGCCCTCCTGCACGGCTTACCAGATTCCCCAGACCCGGTGGGACCCGGTGGCGGTCAAGATGCTGACGGGCAAAACGATCTGGCCGGCTCCGAATATGGCGAATCCCAATGCGCCGTCGAACAACTACAGCCAAAGCTTTACGCAGACGGACCCGCAACAGAAATTCGACATCAAGGTGGACGTCGCGCTGCACGGGCAGGACCGTATGTTCGGCCGCGCGTCCTATCAGCGCAACGATCAGACCATTCCCGGGCCGACTCAATTCGTCAACGTGGGCGAAAACGCGTCGCCCAGGGACCACAACGACGTGCTCGGTTACACCCATTGGTTTTCTCCGCTCTCCGTGAACGAATTCCGGTTCGGGTTTAACCGGTTCTACACCCACCATTTCACCAACGACATAGGGTCCAACGAGGACACCGTGCTGGGAATTCCGAATGGCAACATTGCGGCGTTTCCAAACACCTCCGGCATGGCGCAGATGTCGGTCAGCAGCAATCAGAGCATTGGAAACTGGCAACAAACCGGATCTTCGGGAACCTCCAATGCGGTGCGTTTCACCAACGCTTACGATATAGTCGACAACGTCGTACTGATCAAAGGAAAGCACACCTTCGGCTTCGGCGGGGATTACCGGCGCCTGCAGGCGTCCGTGACAAATCCGGACCACGATCAGTCCGGATCTTATGCGTTCGATACCACCTACAGCTCCAGTTGCGCCAACAACGTTTCATGCAGCGGCGCCACCGGCGGAGCGGGCATGGCGGATTTCCTGCTCGGCTTGCCCACCACCGTGAACCGCGACGTCGTGAATACCGCGCCTGCCACCCGTCTGACCATCGCGGACGCCTATTTCCAGGATGATTTCCACGTGACCAAGAAATTCACGCTGAACCTGGCCCTGCGGTGGGATCTGATCTCGATGTACAACGACGTGAATAATCACCAGTCCAACCTGAACATGAGCACCGGTGTGCTGGATATTGCAACGGCGGGCAATCGCGGACCCAACGTGAACACCAACTATCGCAATTTCGCCCCGAGAATCGGCTTCGCCTATTCACCGGATAGCGGGCACACGGCCATCCGTGGGGCTTGGGGAATCACGAGTTTTCCCGATCACTACGGAGCCGCGGGCGGTACGCTGGAGCGCAATTGGCCGTGGTTTGAGGAGTATGTCCTCGGCCAGCAAAGCGCCAACACGCCATGGGCCTCTCTCAGCTCGGCGCAGAACCTGCCCAACCCGTCCTGCTCCGTAAACACGGCCACCTGCCAGATCGGACTGCCGGGCTTCGTGCCGCAACAATACGCCGCCACGGTCGTTCCATGGCCCGCGGCCAGCCTCTACTACGTTCCGCTCAACAACCAACCGGACAAAGCCACCATGTGGAACATCGGCATTCAGCGCCAGCTCACGCGGTCGAGTTCCATTGACGTCGCCTATGTTGGAACCAAGGGCGCCAACCTGTTCCGCTCCATCAATATCGACCAAGCCTACCCGGGCGCCAACACGATCGTCGGGACGGGGGTGCCTTCCAGCATCAGCGGACTGACCGCGAACCGGCTTTACAGCACGCTCGGTTGCACCCAGTTCAGCACCACTGCCACACTTTCCAGCACCGGCGGGCCCGTTTGCATCGCAGGTCCCCTGGCCGCCATTCAGGCCGTCAACGAGCGTGGTTCCACCGGTTACTCGAGGTACGATTCGCTCCAGGTGAGATTTACCAAGCGCCTTTCCCGGGGGTTGGAGACGCTGCTGTCCTACACCTGGTCGAAGGAAATCGACGACATGCAAGTGTTCGTTCCCCTGTTGAACAACGACCAGTTCAACAAGGCCCTGGGCAACTCTTCGGCGCCCGACGTTCCCCAGCTCTTGATCGGCAGCTTCGTGTACGAGCTTCCGGTGGGAAAGGGACGCGGCTTGATGAGCAAGGCCCCCTACCCGGTGGAATTGGCGTTCGGCGGGTGGCAGGTTTCCGGGATCGCGACCATCCAGCACGGGGTGCCGCTCACGGTCACCGACGGAACCAGCAATAACGGCGGTCTGAACGGGGGCTTCAACAACCGGGCCAACTATAGCGCCTCCTGCGGCTCGTCCGCCAAGATCCTCAACATACCGAACCCATTGTCTACGACCAACGGCATTCAGTGGTTCGACGCGACTTGCTTCTCCGACCACACGGTCAACTACGTCTATGGCAACTCAGTCCCCGGAAACGTATGGGGCCCCGGCATCGTCAACTTCGACTTGTCTGTTTCCAAAGCGGTGAAATTCCGCGAGAGCATGGAGCTCAGAGTTCGAGCGGACGCTTTCGATGCTTTCAACACGCCGCATTTCAGCAACCCAGGCACCACCTGTTGCACGGCGCAGAGCGCGGGCTTTGCCGTGATCACGGGCACGAGCACACCGCGGCAACTCCAGTTAGGAGTGCATTTCGCGTTCTAAGTCCATGACTACCTGATTTCGTTATCGATATCGAAAACTCTGAAATATTCGCTGAGAAATGTTGACTTGAGCGGTATAGATTGACTGCAATACGATTCTGCCACGCAGCCGGCGAGCCCAGCGCGTGCACGGGAAGGAGACTTAAAGAGATCCTATGTTGCGTTTTGTAGCGTTTTGCCTGTTGGGAATCTTGCCCTCGTTGGCGCCGGCTCAGGAAGTGACCGGCTCCATCACCGGTTCGGTTGTCGATCCGACCGGAAGCGCCGTCGCCGGAGCGACTGTCAAGCTCGCCTCGGAAGCCACCGCGGCGGTCCGCACGGCGGCCACCGACGCTGAGGGCAACTTCGTGTTTACCGCCGTCGCACCCGGCCTCTATGCCGTGACCGCCGAGCATCCCGGCTTCAAGAAGTTTGAGAAGCAGCGCCTCGAGTTGGTGCCCGGCGACACGCTCACCGTGGGCACTCTCAAGCTCGAAGTCGGCTCGGTCAGCGAGTCGGTCATGGTTCGGGCCGAAGGCGCCATGGTGCAGACCAGCACCAGCGAACGGTCGGGCATCGTCACCAGCAACCAGATCGCCGATCTGACCGTGATCAACCGCGACTACACCACGTTTGCGTCGCTCCAGCCCGGCGTCGTTATGACCGCGGGCGCCGAGGTCCAGACCTTTACCGGCCAGAACACCTTCAACGTCCTGGGGGGCCGCACTACCGGTAATAATTTCCTGATCGATGGCGTACCGGCCAGCAATTCCAATCAGGGTAACTTCAACACCACCCTCAGCCTGGATGCCACTCAGACGGTCGAGGTCAAGGTGGCCAATTTCGACGCCGAATATGGCCGGAATCAGGGCATGACCATCGTGGCGGTGTCGAAGGGCGGCACCCAGCAGGTTCACGGCGCCGCCTACTACTACGACCGCAATGAAGCGCTCAACGCCAACAACTTCTTCAATAATAAACAGGGCGTGAAGGCCGACGGATCGATGGTCTCTCCCCGGCAAAAGTACCGGATCTCGAATGCCGGCGGCACTCTCGGCGGACCCCTCCGCATTCCGCGCACCCCCAGTTCCAGAGGCAAGCTGTTCTTCTTTGTCGCCAGCGAGGAGATCCGCGAGGTGCGGCCCAAGGCGGCCCAGACCATTACCGTCCCGACGGCCATCGAGCGGAAGGGCGACTTCTCGCAGTCCCTCACCACCGCCGGAAAACTGATCCCGGTCAAGGACCCGCTCACCGCCGTGGCGTTCCCCGGCAATGTCGTGCCGGCGAACCGCATCCTGCAATCCACGCAGAATTACCTGAACCTGCTGCCGCTGCCGAATTTCACGAACCTAGCCATCTCCGCCGGCAACTATAACTACATCTACCAGGAAAGCTTAAACGTGCCCAAACGCATCGAGACTGGGCGCCTGGATTACAACATGAGTTCGAACACGACCATGTATGCCCGCTTCAACTACTGGTTTGAAGACCAGTCGGGCGCCGCGGTTTCGGCGGGCAACTCGGCCTGGGGATGGTTCCCGGATCACTATAGATGCAACACCCCTTCGGGAGTGGTCTCCATGACCCATATCATCAATGCGACCACGGTTCTTCAGGCGACCATGGGCTTTCAGCGCTTCAATGAAGCCGGGTCGCCGCTCAGCGATGCGGAGTTGGCCGCCAAGAGCCGAACCGCGACCGGTGTGAACATTCCTCAATTCCATCCCGAAATCAACCCGTACAACGTGGTGCCGGCAGCCAGTTTCGGCGGCGTCACCAGCACCAGCAGCAACAGCGTGACTTGGGCCTCGCGTTTCCCGTTGCGCGGCGTGGAGAACACCTTCAACTGGAACGGGACCCTGAACAAGGTGGCCGGCGCGCACACCCTCAAGGCGGGCTTTTACGCGGAGCGCTGGCGCGCCATGAAGGGCTTCAACGCTTCCAATTTCGCCGGAACCATGGCATTCGGGACCGATAGCAACAACGCGCAGGATACCGGTTATGCCTATAGCAACGCGCTCCTCGGAATCCTCACTTCGTACACCGAGTCCTCTTCGCGCCCGCCCCTGTACGAGTTCACCACCAACATGGATTGGTTCGCGCAAGACGCGTGGAAGGTCTCACACAATCTGACGTTGAACCTGGGCGTGCGCTTTGCCTGGTCGCAGCCCTGGCACAGCGTGCAGGACCTGGAAGCGGGCTTCGTGCCATCGCTTTGGAATCCCAGCCAGGTCGTTCAACTGATCCAGCCGACCATGTCCGGCGGCAAGCGCATGGGCCTGGACCCGTTCACGGGGCAGATTCTGCCCGCAGTGTATATCGGCGCGATCGCGCCCGAAAGCAAGAACGTGTACAACGGGATTGTCTATAGAATTACCGACCCCAGTTACCCGCAGGGACTGCGCTACACCGATGGCATCAAGACGTCGCCGCGCCTTGGCTTTGCCTGGGACCCTGCCGGCGACGGCAAGACCGTCATTCGCGGCGGCGGCGGATTCTTCTACGATACGCACGACCGGGACAATTACCAGTCCGGCATCCAGTACACCCCGCCCATTCAGCTCAACCCAATCATCAACTACACTACGGTGCAGACCTTCATCGGCCAGGCCGGATACGTCTCCCCGAGCAGCATCAGCGGCTACGATCCACAGCGGCACATTCAGATGACCATGAACTTCAGCTTCGGAATCCAGCGGGACATCGGACACGGCACGGTGCTCGATGTGGCTTACGTGGGCGCGCTGGGGCGCCATCTGCTGGAGAGGTATAACCTGAACAGCACGCCGTTGGGCACCAACTACCAGCCGCAAAACCTGGATTCCACCAACAGCAACAAAGTTCTGCCCTCGCAATACCTGCGGCCCTACCTGGGCTTCGCCGATATCTACTACTACACGTTCGGCGCGAATTCCAGCTACCATTCCCTGGAGGCCACGCTGCGGCGCCGCTACAAGAACAACCTGACGTACGACGTGATTTACACGTGGTCCAAGGCCATGGACTACGCCGACGACGACGCGTCGTCGACCGGCGAGACGGTGAGTTCGCTGATCGCTCCGAGGATCTGGAACTACGGCAAGGCGGGCTTTGACCGCACCCACATTTTCCGTTTTGCCTGGAACTACAACCTGCCGCACGCCAGCAGCCTGGCAAACGGCAACAAGTTCGTCAAAGGGGTATTCGACGGCTGGCAGCTCTCCGGCATCGTGACCTTCCAGAGCGGCGCGCCGATGGGCATCGCCACCTCGTATTCGCCGAGCCAGGATATCACCGGATCGACGGACACCGGGCGCGCCGTCCTAGTGGCGGCCCCGGTGCTCGCGCGCGGCAACCGTACCATCTATCAAGTCTTCAACACGGCCGCCATCACAACTCCGGCGTACGCGGCCTGCGAGAACGCGCATCCCTCGATACTCTGTTGGGGAAATGCTCCCAAAGACGTTTTCCGCGGCCCGGGAATCAACAACGTGGACACGTCGCTATTCAAGAATTTCGCCATCCATGAGCGTTTGCGCGGGCAATTGCGCGTGGAGGCGTACAACGTATTGAACCATACCAACTTCAGCGGCGTGGACACGTCCGCGAAGTTCGACGCCACGGGCGCGCAGACGAATCTCACGTTCGGCCAGTACAACGCCGCGCAGTTCCCGCGGCGCCTACAGTTAGTGCTGCGCCTGTCGTTCTGAAACCGCCCAGTGGTGCGGTGAAATTCCGCGAGAGCATGGAACTGAGAGTTCGAGCGCACGCTTTCGATTCTCTCAACACACCGCATTTCAACGGCCCAGGCACGACCTGTTGCACTGCACAGAGCGCAGGATTTGCGTGATCACCGGCACGAGCACACCACGACAACTCCAATTAGGAGTGCACTTCGCCTTCTAGTTGGACCAATGATCTATTCCGGCCCCGCGGCGTTTCGGAACGCCGCGGGATGAATGTAGCTTTGCCCGCTTGTGGTGAACTGGCCCATCTTGACGCCTCCCGAGAGCCGCCCAACACTCGGGCGCCCCGTCGGCCTGGTGCACGCGACGGCCATGGTGGTGGGCATCATCATCGGCGCTTCGGTTTTCGTTCAGCCCGCGGAAATCAACCGGCACGTGCCCAGTATTCCGGGCGTGCTTTCATGGTGCAGGTGCAGAGCTCCTGGTTCCCGCTGGTAGACCGCAACCCGCAGAAGTTCGAGGATATCTACAGCGCCAAGACCGCGGACTTCGTAAAGGCCACGGAGCGGGTTTACCGCTATGCGAACGCAGCCTCCTCGGTGAAGGTGAACGTGCGGACGGTGAAATAGGCGCAGGTTCCCGGGCAACTCCAGGCTTGACCAGACGTCCGGGGTGGACTTACAATGTAATTACACGAACATGCGCGCCAACCTCATACGCATCGGCAACTCGCGGGGCATTCGGATCCCCAAGCCGCTTCTGGAACAGGCAGGCCTCGGGGGCACGGTAGAACTCCTCGCCGAGAAGGGCCGGCTCGTGATTCGGCCGGACCGCTCGCCGCGGCAAGGTTGGGAGGAAGCCTTTGCGGCCATGGCTGAGCACGGCGACGATGGCGTCCTCCTCGGCAAGATCGCCGACGCGTTCGACCGCGACGAGTGGACGTGGTGAGCAGCGTGCACCGCGGACCTCGCCAGGGGGAAGTCTGGCTGGTCGCGCTGGATCCCACGAAAGGCTCCGAAATACGCAAGACCTGGCCCTGCCTGGTGGTCTCGCCGGACGAAATGAACCAACACATCGCCACGGTGATCGTGGTTCCGTTGACGACCAGAGTCCGCGCTTACCCCACGCGCATCGGCATTTATTTCCAAAGAAAGACCGGCCAAGCCGCGCTCGACCAGATCCGCACCGTCGACCAGGTGCGCCTGGTGAAGAAGTTGGGGGTAGTACCCGAGGCCACCTCGGACCAGGTGGCGGGCGTCCTGGTAGAGATGTTCACACGCGGGTAACCGGCGGGGGAAGGCCGCTTTGTCCCCTTGTGGTAAACTGACCCATCTTGACGCCCCCCGATAGCCGCCCAACGCTCGAACGCCCCATCGGCCTGCTGCATGCGACGGCCATGGTGGTGGGCATTGTCATCGGCGCCTCGGTTTTCGTTCAGCCCGCGGAAATCAACCGGCACGTGCCCAGTATTCCGGGCGTGCTTTCGGTGTGGATCGCCGCTGGAATCCTGACGCTATGCGGCTCGCTGGTGTGCGCGGAACTCTCCTCGACATTTCCCCGGACCGGCGGTGTCTACGTCTTTCTGAAGGAGACGCTCTCGCCGGCGTGCGGATTCCTGTGGGGCTGGGCCATGTTCTGGAGCGCGCACTCGGGGATCATCGCGGCCACCTCGGTCATCTTTGCGCGGTACATCGCGTTCTTCATTCCGCTCGACGATTTCGGAATCCGCGCCGCGGCTATCGGCGGCATCCTGGTGCTGTCGTTCATCAACTATCTGGGCGTCCGCCAGGGGAGCCTTCTGCAAACCGTCGTCACCATGGCCAAGGTGGCGGCGATTGTCCTGTTGCTGGCGATGGTGGTGGCATTCGGCTCTCCGGGCCCAAAGGGCACCCCGCCGGCGGCGCCCGTGGCTGCTGCGCCCCCCATCGCTTTCCGCGAGTTCGTGCTGGCGATCGGCGCCGCGCTGTTCGCGTTCGGGGGCTGGCACATGGTTACGTACACCGCGGGGGAGACGCGCGACCCGGAGAAGACCATTCCGCGGGCGCTGTTGATCGGGTCGCTGGTGGTCACCACGTGTTATGTCGCGCTGAATGCCGCCTATCTGTACCTGCTTCCCCTTCGCCGGGCGATTTCTTCGACGCGCGTGGCCGCCGACGCCGCTTACGCGCTGGCGGGACCGCGAGGCGCCGCCGCCATTTCGGCGCTGGTGATTCTTTCGGCCACCGGCGTTCTCAACGGCGTCATTCTGGCGGGACCGCGGACCTACTTCGCGATGGCCCAGGAAGGCCTGGCCTTTAGCTGGCTGGCCGGCATTCACCCGCGTTTCCACACGCCGCACCGCGCGATTCTGCTTCAGGCGCTGTGGTCGTCGGTACTGGTGACCACGGGAACCTATCGCGCGCTGTTCACGCGCGTGATTTACACCGAGTGGCTGTTCTTTGCGCTCATGACCATCGGGCTGGTGCGCTTGCATCGCCGCGCCGGCTACTCGCCTCCCTACCGCGCCTGGGGCTATCCTTGGGTTCCGTTGGCGTTCATCGGGGCGGCTATTCTGGTGGCCGTAATTCAAATCGCCGCCGATCCGCTTCAGGCCGCCACGGGGCTGGCGCTGGTCGTGTTAGGATTGCCAGTCTACTACCTGTGGGTGCGGAAATATCATGCGCATCATTGACTTTCACAACCACTACTACCCGCCGGCCTACCTGGAGGTGCTGCGCTCCGGCTCGAGCGCGGTCGAAGTGACCATCGACGACGAGGGGAATCCGCGCATCTACTATCCCGGCGACTACAACATCGCCGTTCCCGGACACCGCGACATCGATTATCGCGAGCGGGTGCTCGCCGGGCACGGCGTGGATACCCAGGTGCTCACGCTGACCACGCCGGGCACGCACGTGGAGGCTCCGGCCACGGCCGTGCGGTTCGCCGCCCTGGTGAACGACGAATTTGCAACGGTGGTCCAAAGCAAGCGCAGCCGGTTCACCGCGCTGGCCACCTTGCCCTTGAACGACCCCGCGGCATCGGTCAAGGAACTGGAGCGGGCCTGCCGCGACCTGGGTTTCCGCGGCGCCATGCTGTTCAGCAACGTGAACGGAGTTAGTCTCGACGACCAGCGGTTTTGGCCTCTCTATGAAGCGGCCGACCATCTCGGCGCGGTGCTCTACATTCACCCCACGCATCCGGTGGGCGTGGAGGCCATGACGGACTTCTGGCTCATGCCGCTGGTGGGGTTCCCGATGGACACCACGCTGGCGGCGGCCAAACTGGTATTCGCCGGCGTTCCGGAGCGCTTCCCCCGCATTCAGTGGGCGCTCTGCCACCTGGGCGGCGCCGTTCCGTACCTGGCGGAGCGGCTCGATCGGGGCTTTTACGCGTTCGCCGAATGCCGCGCGAACATCCCGCGGCCTCCCAGCGAGTATTTGAAGCGGTTCCACTACGACAGCGTCAATTTCGATGGGCACGCGCTTCAGTTGGGGATCGCGTTCGCCGGCGTGGAGCACATTCTGGCGGGCAGCGACTACCCGCACCAGATCGGCAGCATCCCGCGCATGTTGGAAAGCATTCGTGGGCTGGATGTTTCGGAATCGGAGAGGGCTGCGATTTTCGGAGGCAATGCGGCGCGGTTGCTGGGGGTGTAGGGGGTGGAAGAACCGGTTGGCAGGCGGAACCGCCTGCCCCACCAAGTCACGCTCTTTCCGCTGATTGCCGCCATCTACCTGATGGTGGCCGGCGGGCCTTTCGGTTTGGAGGACATCGTCTCCAAATCGGGCTACGCGGGAGCCATTGTCATCCTGCTGGCGACGCCCCTGATCTGGAGTCTTCCCACCGCTCTCATGGTCAGCGAACTGGCGAGCGCCCTGCCGAACGACGGCGGCTACTACGTCTGGGTGACCCGCGCCATGGGCCGTTTCTGGGGGTTCCAGGAGGCCTGGCTGTCGCTGGCCGGCAGCATTTTCGACATGGCGATTTACCCGACGCTCTTCGTGGACTACCTCGGCCACTTTGCCCCCGCGCTGACGGCCGGCGCCAGAGGGATCTCGATCGGCGTCGCCCTGATCGCCATGTGCGCCCTCTGGAATCTGCTGGGCGCGAAGACCGTGGGTGGAAGCTCGCTGGCCATGACCATCGTGCTGCTGGCGCCTTTTGCGATTCTGGCGGGATATGCCGGCTTCCACCACTCCGCGCCCGGCGCGGCGGCGGTTCCGCTTCACGACGTCGACATTCTTGGAGGCATACTCGTCGCCATGTGGAATTACATGGGATGGGACAATGCTTCGACCATCGCCGGTGAAGTGGACCGGCCGCAACGCACCTATCCGCTGGCGATGGGCGGCGCGGTGGCGCTGGTGGCGGTGACCTACGTTGTGCCCATCGCGGCGGTTGCCATGGCGGGGCTCGACGCCAACCGTTGGTCCACGGGCGGCTGGGCGGATGTGGCGCGGGCGGTCGTCGGAGGCGGCGCCGCCGGCGGCGTTCTGGCGGTGGCCATCACCGTCGGCGGCATGTTGGGCGCGGTGGGCACCCTGAACGCCCTTACCATGGCCTATTCGCGGCTGCCGGCGGCGATGGCCCAGGACGGATTTCTCCCGGGAGTATTCGCCAGGCGCCGTCCCCAGACCGGCGCGCCCTGGGTGGCGATCTTTGCCTGCTCGGCCGCATGGGCGCTGTGCCTGGGGTTCAGCTTCGTAAAACTGATTGTGCTGGATGTGCTGCTGACGGGCCTCAGTATTCTTCTGGAGTTTGCCGCGCTGGTGGCGCTGCGCATCCGCGAGCCGGCGTTGGCCAGGCCGTATCGCGTTCCCGGCGGCCTCTTCGGCGCCATCGCCGTGGGCGTTCCGCCGCTGGCGCTGCTGGTTCTGACGGTGATTCGCAATGACGCGGAACCCATCGGGCCGATCAATGCGCTCCAGTTCGGCGCGCTGCTGATCGGAGCCGGAGTTGTATCCTATTTCTTGAGCGAGCGCATGCATGACCATCGCTGATCTTTCCCAAATCGCCGGGCGCACCTATCCGGCCAGACGCCGGACGCAGAACCTGGTGGGGGGCGCCAGCCCCATCCAGGCGGCCAACTTCTCCATGGGCTATGTGACGCTGGAACCGAATGGCGGGCAGGTGCCGTGGCACAACCAGGAGCAGGAAGAGATCTACTTCATTGTGGAAGGCGCCGGCGAAATGTGCCTGGGCGAGAAAAGGGCCGTTGTGCGCGCGGGCCAAGCGGTCTACATTCCTCACCACGTGTTCCACCAGTTGACCAATACCGGAGCCGCGCCCATGCGCATGATCTACTGCTACGGACCGGCGGGCGACGTGGCCCACTGGCGCCAGGAACTGGAGGGCACGCTGCCGCGCGCGGGGGTGGAGGCGCCTCCGCTGCCCGCCGGGGCGTGGCCGCAGTCGGCGGAGAAGCCGTGACCACCCACACCGTCGGCATCGTCATGAACGGCGTGACCGGCCGCATGGGGTTGAACCAGCACTTGCGGCGGTCCATTTGCGCCATCGTCCGGCAAGGCGGAGTCAGGCTGAGCGATAGCGAAACCATCATGCCGCGCGCGTTGCTGGTGGGGCGCAACTCGGCCAAGCTCGAAACTATTTCGGCGGAGTGCGGCGGCCTGCCCTGGACCACCGATCTGGATGCCGCGCTGGGCAACCCCGAGTACTCCATCTACTTCGACGCTCAGACCACCGACCGGCGCGCGGACGCCGTCCGCCAGGCCATCGCCGCCGGAAAGCATGTCTATTGCGAAAAGCCGGTGGCCGGCAGCCTGGAATCGGCGCTCGATCTGTGGAAGCTGGCGGAGCACGCCGGCGTCAAGCATGGCGTGGTCGAGGACAAGCTGTGGCTGCCGGGATTACTGAAGCTCGAAGCTCTGAAGCAGTCGGGATTCTTCGGGCGCATTCTTTCGGTTCGCGGCGAATTCGGATACTGGGTCTTCGAAGGCGACACCGTGGCGGCGCAGCGTCCATCCTGGAATTACCGCAAGGAAGACGGCGGCGGCATCATCATGGACATGCTGTGCCATTGGCGCTACGTGCTGGACAACCTGTTCGGCGCGGTGAAGGCCGTATCCTGCCTGGGTGCGACCCACATTCCCACCCGCTGGAACGAGGCCGGCGAGCCTTACGATTGCACGGCCGAGGACTCGGCGTACGCCACCTTCGAGTTGGAGGGCGGCGTGGTGGCGCACTTCAATTCTTCGTGGTGCGTGCGCGTGCGCCGCGACGATCTGCTGACCATCCAGGTGGACGGCGCCAAGGGCAGCGCGGTGGCCGGCCTGCGCCACTGCTGGATTCAGCCGTATGCCGCGACGCCGTGCCCGGTGTGGAATCCCGATATCGAGAGCCCGCTGAACTACTTCGATGGCTGGCGGAAAGTGCCGGAGCAGGCGACGTTCGATAACGCATTCAAGCGAGAGTGGGAGTTGTTCCTGCGGCACGTGGTGAAGGGCGATCCGTTCCGCTGGGGATTGCTCGAAGGCGCCAAGGGCGTTCAACTGGCGGAGAAGGGTCTGGAATCCTGGCGCCGGCGCGCCTGGGTGGACATCCCGGACCTGTAGGACAGACCATCGCCTTGCGTGGTCTGTCGGGATGGGCCTTCGGTCCGCGAAATTCCATGAAAAAGGACGATTTGTGGGGCAGGCAATTTTGCCTGCGGACTCGCTTTCAGCGAGTCCAGCCGCCTGTAAGGCGGCCTGCTTTTTCGACCCTGCCGGGCCTCGCTCAAGGACGGCCGGTTGACAGACGGCAAAAGGCGATCGTCTGTCCCACAAGCCGTTACAACCGGTTGATCAGGCTGGCCACGTAGCCCGCGCCGAAACCGTTATCGATGTTGACCACCGTGACGTTACTCGAGCAACTGTTCAACATGCCGAGCAGCGCCGCCAGGCCGTTAAAGCTGGCCCCATAGCCCACGCTGGTGGGAACCGCGATGACGGGGCATGAGACCATGCCGCCGACCGCGCTGGGCAGCGCGCCCTCCATTCCCGCGCAGACCACGATGACGCGGGCCTCGGTGAGGCGCTCGCGATTGTTCATCAGCCGGTGAATCCCGGCCACCCCGATATCGTGGATGGCTTCCACTTCGTTGCCCATCGCTTCGGCTGTGAGCTGCGCCTCTTCGGCCACGGGCATGTCGCTGGTGCCGGCGCAGACCACGATGATCTTGCCCTTTCCGCGGACCGTTCGGTCGCGCCAGAAACGGATCACTCCGGAGAGCGGGAAATACTCGCCGCTTGCAAGTTTGCCGGTGACAGCAGCCGCGCACTCGCGGTCTGCCCGCGTGATCAGCACGTTCTGGGAATTCTCGAGCAACCGCTCCGCAATCGCCACCACCTGTTCGGGGGTCTTGCCCTTGGCGAAAACCACCTCGGGCATGCCGTGGCGCAACGCGCGATGATGGTCCACTTTGGCGAAGCCCAGGTCTTCAAAGGGCAGATGGCGCATGCGGACCATGGCGGCATCGATATCCACGGCGCCGCTGCGCACCTGCTCGAACAACCCCCGGAGTTGGTCCTGGTCCATGAGGTCAGAATACCAGAATGCGCCATCGCGCCCGTGGCTGGATCGGGGGCCATGACAAAGTCATGACAAGAAGTTCACCGGGGAGCTGGATCGCAGGCCGAATGTACGAAAGATATCGAAAGTACTAAAGAGATAATTAGATTTTCTGGTGCTTTTAGCCTATTGTTGAAAGATGCGCATTCCTCCCATCATAAGGATGAGCATGGGAACAGGCGCAGACGATTCACGCATGAATTCCGGAGGCACGACTGATCGGAGGGAGACCAACCGGTTTCCGGTCCGGGAGGAAGTCAGATACCGGGTGCTCCATGCCAAAGGGTTGCTCGCCAGTGGAATCGGGAAGACGCTGGACATTGGCAGCGGAGGAATCCTGTTCACGACCGAGGAAAGGCTCCCGATGGGACGCCTGGTAGAGGTTGCGGTGAACTGGCCCGTGCGGCTGGACGGCGTCTGCCCACTGCAATTTGTAGCGGTGGGCAAGGTGGTTCGTTCGGAAGCCGCCAAAGCGGCTGTGCAGATTGAGCGCTACGCGTTCAAAACGCGGGGCAGTAACGGAGCGGCCGCTGCCGCGGCGGGTTAGCTACGAACCCACCACTCCCGCCAGCGGGCTGCTGGCGGAGGCATAAAGCTTTCTCGGCATGCGGCCGGATTCGTAGGCGAGGCGCCCGGCTTCCACGGCCAACTTCATGGCGCGCGCCATTTTGACGGAGTCTTCGGCGGCGGCAATGGCGGTGTTCATGAGGACGCCATCGGCGCCCAGTTCCATGGCGATGGCGGCGTCGGAGGCGGTGCCGACGCCGGCGTCCACGATCATCGGCACCTGGGTGATCGTCTCTCGCAGGATGCGCAGGTTGGCGGGGTTTTGCACGCC